>NZ_JAJQJF010000004.1:0-428476 GCF_021213615.1 Cupriavidus sp. UGS-1
ACAGTGTGCGATACGCTCGCCAATCTGCTGCTCACGCGGCAACACCTCTATCAGTTCGATTTAAGCGGAACGTATCCCGTCGTCCCCGCGCAGGCGGGGACCCAGTGGCGTTGCTGTGGTGCGGTGAGTCGCTGGGTCCCCGCGTTCGCGGGGACGACAGTGTGCGATACGCTCGCCAATCTGCTGCTCACGCGGCAACACCTCTATCAGTTCGATTTAAGCGGAACGTATCCCGTCGTCCCCGCGCAGGCGGGGACCCAGTGGCGTTGCTGTGGTGCGGTGAAGTCGCTGGGTCCCCCGCGTTCGCGGGGACGACGGTGTGGTCTACTCGGTGTCGCGCCGTGGCGGGCGTTCCTCGCGCCGGTCGGTCTGGTCGGCGCGATCCGCCGGCGTATCCGGCGCAATACCTTCGGCCGCATCCTCGATGCGCTCGCCGATCTGTTCCTCGGGCAACAGCGCCTCGGTCCGGTTGTCGTGCGGATAGTCCTGTTCCTGTTCGGGCAGGCCTTCGAGGTTCATGTCCGAGTCGATCGGCTCGATGTCCGTATCGGGATCGAGCGAGCTGGGAATCGCCCGCGCTTCCTCCCTGACCTCCTGCTCGCGCTGCGCTTCGGCGCTCGACGTCGTATTGTCGTTGGCGCCATCGTCGCGGGCGCGAAGCTTGTCGCGGGCATCGTCCTGGTCGCCGCTCCGACCGTTGCCATTTCGGTCGGTATTTCGATCGGTATTTCGGTCGGTGTTCCGGTTCATCGTTTTCTCCCCATCAGGTAGCGTGCTTGCCCGGCGTCGTGGTGCCGCCGTACGGGTCGGTGCCCTTGGGCACTTCGCCCGCGCCGACCTCCATGCCGCCGACATAGCTGCTGGCTGTGCTGCCGGTGGCACTGCCGGATGTGCTGATGCCGCTCACGCGCCGGTCCTCGGAGCTCGATCCTGCGGCGCCGTGTCCGACCTGCCCGCCCTCCCGCTGCACGCGAATGCGGTTGTGAACCTCGCGCACGCCGAAGATGTCGTCGGCGATGTCCTCGACGCAGTATTTCTGACGGCGGTCGCGCACGGCGCCAGTCAGCGTGACCACGCCTTCGCTGACCTGGACCTCGACGTCCTGCACTTCGAGCCGGTCATCGTGTGCAAGGCGTTCGCAAAGGTCCTCGCGAATCCGTTCGTCGCTGCGCTGGTAGCCCTTCGGCGAAACCCGGCGGTCGGGACCGGCGCCGCTGCCCGAGCCCTGCCCCCAGTTCACGCGCTGCGGCGCGCCGCTGAAGCGCTCGTAGGCTTCGTCGCGGCCATGCGATTGCCGTTGGCCGCCGGCGCTCCAGTCGTCGCCCGGCCAGCCCGACGGGCGTCCGCCGCGGCCCGGGCGTTCGCTTTCGGGAAAGCGTCCGCCCTCGTCCATCCAGCGCGCGCTCGCCTCGCGCCGGCCGGCATCGCCGCTGCCACGTTGGTCCGGCCAGGACGGCGCATCGAGGCGGTCCGAATCCGAGATGCCATAGGCCTGCGCGAGGTTGGCACGCGTCTGCGGATCGTCGGGCTCGTAGCGATCGCGCCACGGCGTACGCGATTGATCGGGCCAGGGGCCGCCGCGCTGCCCGCGCGACAGCCGGTTGTCGGTCAGATCGCCGCTGCGGCGTTCACCTCGTTCGCTCCTTCCGGACAGTCCGCGGTCGCTGCGCATCACCTCGCCTGTCGACGGGTAGGTGCCATAGGGGTTGTCGCCAAGGGGCTCTTCGTAACTGCGGCCGTAGCGGCCCTCGCCGAAGTGGCCGGCGCCATAGCCGTGCTCGGCATGACGGGGCTCCCCGAACGGATCGTCGCGGCCGCCGCCGTAGCGCGGCATGCCCGGTTGCCCGACGCCTCGGCCGCGGCGGATCTCTTCCTCGGCGTATTCCGCATAACGGCCGCCCTGGCGCGAGCCGCGCTGGTCGAGCCGGTCTTCGGCGCTATACGGCTGGCGGTAATCCCATACGCGGCGGCTGGTGCTGCGTTCGTTCATCTGTGCCTCCGTTGGTAAGAGTTGCAAATGCTGTGACGTGGACCCGGCGCGAATCCCGCGTCAGATCCGGCATCAATCAGTGGGGATATCGCCGGTGACGCAATTTCCATTCCGTCGCCGAAGACTGTGTGCGCTAGGCGACTTTCGCGCCGTGTGACGGCGGATAGCCTGTGGCAACGCGGGATAGACTGACCGCTCGCCCGCGCTTGGCGCCTCTCCCGTCCCCGGTGGAGAGGCGCCCTTTCTCGTCCGGAGTTTTTTCGTCGGGGCGGACGCTGGCCGGGTTGGCCATCACGCGGCCATCACGGGGCCATCACGCTGCCATCAGGCAATTAGCGTTCCTGCGTGGGCATGGGGCCGCGCGCTGCGATGGGCGGGTCGGACCGACAGGGAATCGAGCCATCGGTGGATCGAGCGCAAGGGAAAGAGAAAAGCGGGGACGCCGCCACCGGAATCGGCGGCGGCGGCGAGGCAAGCGCAGGGGACTACTGCAGGACGGCTACAGCGTGCGCCGACGCGCGACGACGAACAGGCTCAGCGCGGCTTCCGCCGACCTGGGATCGATGCCGGACAGCCGCTGCGCCAGCCGGATCTTCAGCGGCGGGCGGCCCATCACGCCGTCCAGCACGTCCTTGCCGACATAGTGGCTGTGCGGATAGATCGCGATATCGAAGCCCAGCGGCCGCAGCGTCGTGTGCACCAGCTCGCGCGTCAGCCCATCACCGGGCCGGTGATGCAGTTCGGTGGCCAGGGCCCAGACCTGTTCGTCGTCGGCCGCGGTATGGCCGCCGCGCCGAAGCCAGCGATAGATCGGCAAACGCAGGCGCCACAGCAGCAAGGCGATGCCGCGGAAATTCCAAGCCGAACGCTGCGGGTCATGATCAAGGATCAGCAAGCCGCCGGGCCGCACCAGGCGCGAGGCCTCCACCAGCGCGCGCCGCATATCGTCCAGATGATGCAGCGACCCATTGATGGCGACGACGTCGGCGATGCCGGAGCGCAAAGGCATATCGTGGGCGTCGGCCCGCAACGGCAGGTAGCCGACACCGGCCGCTCTCTCCAGGCTGCCTGGCGCGATGTCGACGCCGATCGCAATCTTCGGCTTGCCCCCCAGTGCTGCCAGCAGATTGCCGGGGCCGCAGCCGACATCGACCAGCACCTTGTCGTCCAGCGAGCCCACCACGGACAGCCACCGCTCTCGCAGTTCCGGATATCGATGCACGCTGATCAGCCAGTCGTCCATCCACTTGGGATGGCTGAAGTAATGCGCGTTGGCGCGCATGCCGGTGGTGAACGTATTGATGCGAGCCTCAGGGAACGCCCCACCGCGTACCGCGGCACCCGGCTTCAGGAAGGGCTGCAATCGCTGCAGATAGCTGTCCTCCGCGCCGGCCTGCGCGTGCATGGCCAAGGTAGCATCGGCGCGCTCGTGATCGCGGCGCTGAACAGGTGGATCGAGTGACTCGGCGCGCGTTGGAACGCAGGGGTCGGAGAGCAGGGCGTCGTTCATGTTGGATCCCGGGGTAGAAGCGCCGGCGCGGCCGCGACCACGGCCGACACCAGACGAAAGACGCGAAGGGCCGGCCGGCCGCACGCCGTCGCGGGCGCGATGCCGTTCCTTTCCAATGCGCTGCGTATTGGCAGGCCGGACCCGGCCGGTGCGTGCCGGTCGGTGTGCCTGGCCTCCTGGGTATGACATCGACGTGGCCGATCGCCATTACGCTTCGGCGAGCCAGCCCCAGACCCCGTGGACTGGCGCTGCCTCGCGTCCGCCCTCCCCCACGGCTCGAACGCGATTGCCTTGGCATGCCGGTGTACCGCCACGGTGGGTTGCCAGGGCCGCGACATGCAGAGATCGCCAGCATGTCAGCGTTGACAAACCCACGAAGGCAATCTAGTTAGCGTTTGCTGCGCTCGCAAATAAAAAATTGTTTGCCTATGTGCGCGAGCCAACGTTTCCCTCCATGCGGCCAATTGCGCGTGCGTAAAAAAACGCGGCGCCCGCATCGGGCGCCGCGCTCAGGCACGGGAAATGGAGCAGCCAGGGAATGGCTTGCCGCGGCGGCACCGCTAGCGCGCCTTCGCCGGCGACGCGGGATAGCCGTAGCTCTCCGCCGCCGAAGCACTGCGGCGGTCGCTGCGATTGGACTGGCTTGCCTCGCCGCGCTTGCTGGTGCTGGTGCCCTTGGTCGCGTCGTGCTGACGGGTGCCGCCATGCGCGCCATGGTCCGAAGTGGAGCCACCGCTTGGGGCCTGGACCGGCCGAGTCGGCATGACGTCCGAGGCGGCCGTACCGGGCGCCTTGTCGCTGCCCGGCGGCGTTCCGGTCGCGGGCGTGGCGGTCGATTGCGACATCGCGGCGCCGGACATCAGCGCCAGCATGGCGAAAGTGGCGAAACGTTTCATCTCTGTCTCCTGCGTAGTTGTGGCGGCGGGCGCCGCCGGCGCATCGCGGTTCGCGCTGCCTAGCGTTTCGCCGACTTGGCCGGAGACTTTCCCACCTCGTTGGCCATCTTGTTGGCCATCTCGAGATGATGTTGCAGTGTCGGCAGCGTCTTGCCGGCGAACGCCTTGACGTCCGGATCGCGGGACTTGGTCGAGGCCTCGCGGAACAGGGACACCGCCTTGTTGTGCGCCTTGACGCCGACCTCCTTCGCATACTCGCGATCGAAGGTCGCGCCCTCGAGCGCGCCCAGCGCCTCCAGCCGCTTCTTGTCCGCCGAGGGCAGCTCGGTCGGCAATTCAACGCCCTTGCTGGACGCCAACGCCTTCAGTTCGCTGTCCGCGGCCTTGTGGTCCTTCAGCATCTGCGAGGCAAAGGACTTCACCGTGTCGCTCGATGCCTTGCTTTCAGCCAGCGTGCTGGCCTCGATTTCCAGCATGCCGCTCTCGGCCGCCTTCTTCATGAAGTTGGTGTCGGTCTTGCCGACGTCGGCGAACGCCAGGTTCATCGCAGCTGCGGCGGCGACCAGCAGCGCGGGACGAATCCATTGCATCGTTTTCAAGATGGCCTCCATCAGCCGGATCAGTGACAACGGCCGCGGCGCAACTTCCGTGCCGAGGCCGGCGCGGCACGCGCGGTGTATGGCGCGAGGCATGCGGGTGGCTCGTTGGCGGGGACGTCTCAGGTATCGCCTCGGAATTTCTACATCGGCTCGTAAGGATTGCAGTAGCGCGCTCGCAGCCGTCGTCCAATTCCTACAGTCGATTCAGGCATCGCCTTCCTGAGCGGGCATAACGCGGCACGTATCGTTAGGTAACGGGCATCGTGTGCCACCAGCCGGTGTCTGTCCGGACGGGCCTGCCCGTTCTCACGTTCAATGGATGGAGCCAACGATGAAGCGAATCGTCACCACTACCGCGCTTGCGCTGTGCGCGGCGCTGAGCCTGCCTGCGGTCGCCCAGCAGGCGCCCCCCAGCAACAACGCGCCGAACCCGAGCGCGCCGCCGACCGAAGGCAACCCGCCCGCGAGCCGCAGCACGACGCCGTCGGCGACCGGCGGCAGCATGAGCGGCAGCGACTCCACGATGCAAAGCGGCTCGACCAGCTCGACCGGTTCGACCATGACCGGCAGCGAGACCCGCGACAAGAAGAAGAGCGGCACCACGCATCGCAGCAAGAAGCCGCGCCAGCAGGGCATGCCCGACGCGGTAACGCCGGACTCGCCGTCCGCGCCGAAGGGCGACTCCCCCAGCCCGGCGACGAAGCAGTAAGCCCGGCGCTGACCGGGCGCACGCTGGCCCGGCAAGCCGGCACGCAACAGCATTGCGTGCCGGCTTTTTTTCGTCCCGCACCGACGCTTCCTTACGGCTCCAGCTTGACCTTCATCCAGCCCGGCTGGCGCAGGTCGAACGCCTCGTAGGCCTGCAGCGCGCCGGTCAGCGGCTCGGTCTGCGTCAACACCTCGGCGGGGTCGATCACGCCGGCGCGCACCAGGTCCACCAGTTCGGGCAGGATCGCGCGGTGATTGCAGTTCCCCATCTTCAGCGTCAGGTTCTTGTTCATTGCCTTGCCGATCGGAAAGGTCTCGTGCGCCTCGGGATAGACGCCGATGATCGACAGCGTGCCGGCCTTGGCAAGCGCCTCGACCGACCACTTCAGCACCTCGGAGGGACCGTCGCCGGGCTGCCATAACGAGGGCTGCGCGGTAGCACCGTCTCCATCGGCATGCCGGCGCTGCGCGTCGATGCCGACCGCATCGATGGCGCGGTCGGCGCCGATGCCGCCGGTCAGCCGCAGGATCGCCTGCACCGGGTCCTCGCGATTGAAGTCGATGGCCTCGGCGCCCTGCGCCTGGGCCGCCTCGAGCCGCGACGGAATATGGTCGACGGCGAGAATGCGCGATGCGCCGAGCAGATGCGCCGATACGATCGCGAACTGCCCGACCGGTCCGCAGCCGAACACGACCACGGTATCGCCGCGCCGGATCTCGGCCAGTTGCGCGCCGAAATAGCCGGTCGGAAAAATGTCCGACATCAGGATGGCCTGGTCGTCGCTGATCTCGTCGGGCAGCTTGATCGCGCCGATATTGGCAAAGGGAATCCGCGCATATTCGGCCTGCAGGCCGTGGAAGGGACCGGTGGTCTGCGGTCCGCCGAAGAAGGCCGTGCCCGCGCGCATGCCGTTGGGATTCGCGTTGTCGCACTGCGCGTGATAGCCGCTGCGGCAGTAGCTGCAGTAGCCGCAGGCGATCGTGGAGGGAATCACGACCCGATCGCCGGGCCGCAGATTGTTGACGTCCTGTCCGACCTCGGTGACCACGCCGACGCCCTCATGGCCGAGGATGGTGCCCGGCCGCATGCCGGGCATGGTGCCGCGAACCATGTGCAGGTCGGTGCCGCATATGGCGCTGGCGGTCAGTTCGATCAATGCGTCGGTCGGCGCCTGCAGCACCGGATCGGACACATCGTCCAGGCGTATATCGCCGACTCCGTGGAATACGACAGCTTTCATCGCGCAACTCCGCAATCGTGGGTTGACGCGGTCCGACCCGCCGGACCGCAACGTCACGGCAGGACGCAAGTTGCATTCCGGGGAAGCCGGGCGATGGAAGGCTGGGGGCTGGGCTGGTAGCGGGGCCGGTAGCGGGCTCGAAGTGGCGTAGGAAGGCGCGATGGTCGCGCTTACGCGGCGCCGAACAGCGCGTCGCGGCAATGGGTCATCGCGTCGCGGATCATGAAATTGACCAGGGTCGGGGATACGCCAAGGATGGCTGCAATCTCCTTCTGCGTCATCCCGCGAATGCGATACATCTCAAAGGCTTTCTGGGTACGCTCGGGAAGTTCGGCCAGCGCGCCGGCGACCGTGCCAAGCGCTTCGCGGCCCAGCGTGATCGACTCCGGCGACAACGCATCGCTGGCCACCAGCAGTCCGTCTTCCTCGCAGGCCGCGTGCCGTTGCTCGAGCGCCGCGCGCCGGTGCCGGTCGATGGCCAGATTGCGCACCGTCTGGAACAGATAGCCGACCGGCTGCCGGACCACGATGGCGCTCTCCTGGTCCATCAGCTTGAGGAAGGTGTCCTGGACCACGTCCTCGGCGCCGGCACGACATCCCAGGATGCGCGCCGCGGCGTCGATCAGGGCCCGGCGATAGCTGAGGAAGGTACCGAACAGTTCCTGGCTCATATGGCGCGGCTGGTGCGCCTCGACAGGCGTCCGGACCTCGTTGATCGGTTGCTCGGTCATTTCGTGCCCCCTCCCAGAAGAAACCGACGGACATGCTAACGCAAATGCGACTCATTCGCAATTATAGCGACATGCCCGTGCGATTCGAAGAGGCAATGTGTAAAGGTTGGTGGCGGCGGACAAGGTTGGTGGCTGCGGACGACTATCGCCAGAGCCAATCTTTCTCCCCTCTCCCGCTTGCGGGAGACGGGACGGGGGAAAGGGCATCGACATTCGCAATCGCCACCGCGGAGCGCAACGGCCCTCTGCCCTCTCCCCAACCCTCTCCCGCAAGCGGGAGAGGGAGTCAGCCATCGCGAGCGCGGACCCTGTCAGCCGAGACGCGAAGGGCGCTGCCCGGTTGTGCGCGGCATGCGGGCTTCGAGGGCCGCCTGGATCGACGGGGTCACGGCACCGGTGGCCTGCCACACGGCGCAGGCCTGGCGAAACGATTCGATGTGCTCGGGCGACTGGTCGAGCCATTCGAGCAGGCGTTGTTCGGCGCTGGCGTCGAGCATGCCGTCCCGCATCAGCATCACCCAGTCGAGCGCTTGTTGCCAGGCGATGTCGTTGCCCGGCGTTCGGTTCTGGACCACGTACAGCTCCCCTTGATGCGTTCTTGTGCGCCGATGTCATGCACCGGCGTCGTGTGACGCGATTGTAGCGGAGTCGCTGCCTGGGCACCGGCGCAACGGCCCCGTGTTTCATGCCGCGCGCTGCCGCTCGGTGGCGATCGCCACGCCCTCCGGCTCTGCGGCCGGTTGGGATTCGCTCCGGTATTCGCCCCGGTATTCGCGCTGGTCTTCGCTCCGGTGTTCGCCCTCCTGCCCGCGGATGCGGCCCTGTTCGAGCCGCACGACGCGATCGCCCGCATCGAAGTAGCGGTCGTCGTGCGAGATCACCAGCACTGCCTTGCCCTGCGCGCGCAGCGCCGGCACGATCTCGCGATAGAACACCGCCTTGAAGGCGGGGTCCTGATCGGCGGCCCATTCGTCGAGCACGATGACAGGCCGGTCCTCCAGGCAGGCCGCGACCAGCGCCAGGCGTTTGCGCTGACCCTGCGACAGCGCGCGCGTCGAGAACGCGCCGTCGCGCACGGTCACCTTGTGCTGCAGCTGCAGGCGCGCCAGCAGTTCGTTGGCGCGCGCATCCAGCGCCGTGTAGCCGACCGCGTTGGCACCCTCGCCGCCCTCGCCGGCCGCGGCGCCCAACAGGCTGTCGAACAGATGAAAGTCCGCAAAGACCGCCGTGCACTGCTGGCGATGACGCTCGTGGCCCACGGCGTCGGTAATGGGCTCGCCATTGAGCAGCACGCTGCCTTGTTCGGGCGCATACAGGCCGACCAGCAGCTTGGCCAGCGTGGTCTTGCCGCTGCCATTACCGCCAACAAGAAACACCACTTCGCCGGCGCGCAGCGACAGATCGATCGGTCCCAGCGTGAAGGCGCCATCTTCGCCGTCGCGGAAATAGCGGTGCGTGACGCCCCGCAAGGCGAGTCCGACGAACGGCCGGTGCTCACCGGCCGCATCGGCCGCATCGGCCGCATCGGCCGCATCGGCCGCATCGCCCAGGCCCGGCTCCACCGCCAGCGGTCCGGTGGTATCGGCGATCCGTTGATAGGCGATACGCGCCAGATTGAGCTGCGGCAGGCTGTTCAGCAGGCCCTCCAGCGGCGCCATCATGTAGAGGAACACCAGCGTATAGCCGCTGGCGACGGCCGCATCCGCACCCAGCGGCCGCTGCACGACGAACAGGATGATGCCGATCACCGCGAAGAACAGCGTGCTGCCGATCGTCAGCGACAGATACAGCAGCGACAGGCCTTGCGTGCGGTTGGTCCTGACCGCATCGATCGCCTCGGCCAGCGGCCCGCTGGCGAACGCCTCGCGGCGCTCGCGATGCAGCTTCAGCTCCTTGGCGCCCGCGAAAATCGCGCCGAAGCGTTCGATCAGCACGTCGTGCCATCTGCCGGCGTCGCGCAGATAGCGCTGCGAACGCTTGCGGCTGAGCCGGTAGCAAATCGAGCCGGTCAGCACGGCAACGAGCGCGAACAGGAACACCTGCCAGGACAGATAGGCCAGATACGCCAGGCAGCCGAGCACGATGGTGCCGTTCATCACCACGAACGGCAGCGCGACCAGCAGCGTGGCGACCTGATTGGTGTCTTCGCCCAGCAGCGCGAGCCCGCGTCCCGGGCCAACCCGTTCGAGTTCGGCATAGGGCGAGGCCAGCAGCCGGCCGGCGATATGCTCGCGCAGGCTGGCGAGCACCGTCTGGTTCAGCCGCACGAACAGCATCAGCGCGGCGGTACGGCACAGCAGCACGGCCACGGCCAGCGCCGCGAACCGTAGCCCCAACGCGGCCAACTGGTCCGCAGGCGTCGACAACGCGCGGTTGATGGTGGCGATCAGCCCCACCGAGGCCGCGCCGCCAGCCAGGCTGGCCACGATGGCGAACGCCAGCAGATGGCCCGAGGCCCGGAACAACACATTGCGCAGCGAGGGAAAGGCGGACACGGTCGGCGGCTCCACGAGGAAGAGGTCTCCTTCCTGTGACGAACGACGATGTCCGCGAATTAGCTACCGTGACGCAGGGGCTCGCTGGAGGCAACCGGCGCGATTGCCACCTCAGCTTGCGACACGCCTGTCGTCCCCGCGCACGCGGGGACCCAGCGGCTCTCTACGCCGCTGGATTCCCGCATGCGCGGGAATGACATATGGGCGCGGCGCGCCTTGCGGCGTGCACCCTCACCAGCGATACGTCGCGGTGGCCAGGATGTTGCGGCGGTAGCCGTAATAGCAGGTCGTCGCGCTGCCGCACTGCCCGACGTATTCCTTGTCGAGCAGATTGGTCGCGGTCAACGCAAAACGCCAGTGCTGGTCGAGCGTGTAGTGGATCGCGGCATCGGCCAGCCACACCGACGACACCTTGAAGGTATTGGCCGCATCGCCCCAGGTCGAGCCGATGTAGCGCGCGCCGGCCCCCATGCCGAGACCGCGCAGCATGCCGCCGCGCATCGTGTAGTCGACCCACAGCGCGGCCGTATGGCGCGGCCGGTTGGTCGGCGTCTTGCCGAGGTCCGGACCGTTGCTCTTGGTCGTCTCCATATTCATCAAGGTGTACGAGCCGATCGCCTTGAAGCCGTTCTGGAAGTCCATCGTGCCTTCCAGCTCGAAGCCGCGCGAGCGGATCTCGCCGGTCTGGATCTGGAAATTGGTGCCGGCCGGACGGCCCGGGTCCGGCGTCAGCACGTCCTGCTGCCGCAGGTCGTAGACCGCCGCGGTAATGAAGCTGTTGCTGCCCGGCGGCTGGAACTTGACCCCCAGCTCCGTCTGCTTGCCGGTGGTCGGCTTGAACGGCGAGCCCTGGCGGTCGGTGCCGGCCTGCGGCTGGAACGAGGTCGAATAGCTGACGTACGGCGTGATGCCGTACGGCGCCTGGTACAGCAGGCCGAGGCGATAGGTGAAGTCGTCCTGGTCGATCGGCGTCGTCGTGACGGTGCGGGCGTTGGTCGCGGTGACGATGCGGGTCGACGTCGTATCGGAGCTCGCCCAGTCCTTGCGGCCGCCGGCGACGAAGGTCAGCCGCTCGGTCAGCTTCATCTGATCCTGGAAATAGATGCCGAGCTGGCGCTGGGTCTGCTCCGCATTGGTGTACGAGGCGATCGGGTTGATCCTGGCGCCGTAGACCGGATTCCACGGATCGATCAGGCCCAGCGGCGGCGTGCCTACCGTGCCGAAGCCCTGCTTGTCGTCGAACTTGCCATGCTGGTAATCCACGCCGACCAGCACTTTGTGCCGGACCGGCCCGGTACTGAAGTCCGCCTGCAGCTGGGTATCGACGCCGATCGTATCGAGCTTGCCGCCGGCATCGAGCGAACCGCGCCGCAGTTGCTGCTGCGCCGCCGAGTTCCAGCCCACCGCATAGACCCCGGTATAGGTCAGGTCGCTGTGCATGTAGCGCACGTTCTGCCGTACGCGGAAGGTGTCGTTGAAGCGATGCTCGAAGGCGTAGCCGATCGCGTATTCCTCGCGGTCGAAGGTATTGAAGCCCGGCTCGCCGGTGAAGAACCCGACCGGGATCCTGCGGCCGTTCACCGTCGGAATGACCGTGCCCTCGCGCGGCAGGAAGTTGATCGCGGTGCCCTGCTTGTCGCGTTGGTAGTGCGTCAGCAGCGTGAAGGTGGTATCGGCGGAGGGGCGGAACGTCAAGGCGGGCGCAATGAAGATGCGGTCGTCCTTGGCATGCTCGGTCTGCGTATCGCTCTTGCGGAACAGGCCGGTCAGCCGATAGAGCACGGTCTGGTTGCTGTCCACCGCGCCGGACAGGTCGAAGCTGGCCTGCTTCCGATTGTGCGAACCATATTGCAGATTGACCTCGCGCAGCGTCTCGGCGGTCGGCCGCTTGCTGACCAGGTTGATGAGGCCGCCCGGCGCGTTGGCGCCGTACAGCACCGAACTCGGGCCGCGCAGCAGCTCGACGCGCTCGAGCCCATAGGTGTCGACACGCGGCATCAGGTAGCCGCTCGTGTAGTAGTTGATGTACAGGCCGTCGAGATACTGCCGCGCGGGGAAGCCGCGGATCACCGGCTTGTCATAGCGCGACTCGACCACGTTGTCGCCGACCACGCCGGCCGAATAGGCGAAGGCCTCGGACACGTTCTGCACGCCGCGGTCTTCCATCTGCTCGCGGGTGATCACCGAAATCGACTGCGGCGTCTCCGCCAACGGCGTATCGGTCTTGGTCGCGGTGACGCTGCGCCGGGCGACATAGCCGCCCACCGGGCCGGTTCCCGTCTCCGACCCGGTGGCCCTGACGGTGACCTCGGGCAATTGGCCCGTCACGGGCTGGCCCGCCGGCGCGGCCTGCTCCTGTGCATGCGCGCTGCCCGCCAGCGCAAACAACATCACTACCGCCCGCCGAACCTCCGTCCGCCGGCAATCGAACACCCGTTGCATGAGACTCCCCTTCTTTTTGGATCGCGTTCGCCCGGCACGCAAAAAGGCTCGCCGTAATGCGTCTGCGAATGATAATGATTCGTAATTATTACGTGAGTGACGGAAAAACAGCAATAGGGAGCGTGAAACGGGGAATTGGCGGCTGATCGGCACAGAAAGGGGGCGACGCTAATTTCGGCGGTGGGCGGTTCGTCTCTCGTTGAAGGCGGCGTTCCAGCGACGACGCTTGCTTCGATACGCATCGGTACGGCCCCGCCCTGGCCTGGAGATCCTGTTGATTGCCGAACTCGCACCCTTCTTTCCCGGCCCGCTGCGGCGCTTCGGCGAAGGGGTCACCACGGCGCCGGCCGGCGTCAATGCGGTGCCGGGAAGCCTGTTCGCAGAGCCGGCGGCATTACGGCAACGGCTGGCCGAATACCGCGACACCATCGGGGCCGAACACGAGCGCGCCCCGCCCGCGCTGGCGTCGTGGTGGGCCCGGCACTACTGCGTGGTGCTGGTGCCGCCGGTGCTGGTCGCGGCGGCAGCGCTCGGCCGAACGGTGCCGGTAACGCTGGACGAGGTCGATATCGCCTTCGGTCCGGACGGTCTGGTGTCACGCATCCACCTGCGTTCGCCGGCGCTCGGCCAGGGCGCGGCAACGCTGGACGAAACGCTGGGCGCCATGACGCACCACCATCTGGCGCCGGTGTTCGCCACGCTGTCGGCGCTGACCCGTGCCTCGCCGCGCGTGCTGTGGAGCCACGCCGCCGAGTTCGTCCAATACGTCGGCATGAACCTGCTCGCCCATCCGGCACTGGATGGGCGACGCCGCGACTCGCTGGCGCAGTGGCTGCGCCAGGACCGGGGCGCCGACGGCCGGCCGCATCCCTATCGCGCCGCCTATCTGGAACGCCCGCAGGCGGACGGCGGCGAACGTCGCGTGCGCCGCGTCTGCTGCCTGAAGTACCGGCTCGACGGCGACGATTACTGCGGCACCTGTCCGCTGCGCGCCGAGTGCGCGGCATTGTGCTGATCGAAGTCACGCCGCGCTAAATTCCCCGCCTCTCCCTTCGTCTTCCTTCTGTCGGACGTGCTGGTGCAGCACCGGTCCATCGATTCGCAAAAGGACAGCAATGCAAGGCGAGACGCTGCTCGACCATTTGATCCAACACGCGACAAGCCGCGCCGATGCGACGGCACTGACGGTGCTGGACGAGGACCACCCCGAAGGCACGCCCTACCGCTATCGCGACCTGCTCGCGCGAGCGGCGGCCTACGCTGCCCGGCTGAGCGAGGTCGCCCAGCCCGGCGAGCGCGCGATGATCGTGCTCGATACCGGCATCGACTATGTCAGCGCGTTTCTCGGCTGTCTGCTGGCGCGCGTGATCGCGGTGCCGGCTTTCCCGCCCGAATCGATGCGGCCGCAGCATCTGGCCCGGCTCAACGCCATCGCCGCCGATGCGCAGCCCGCTGTCGTCGTGGTCGACGACGGACTTGCCGGCGAATGGGCGAGCGGACGCTCCGCCAGCCTGCAGACGCGCGTCGTCACCGTATCGTCGGTCCGGCAATCGCCCCCGGAGACGACCCTTTCGTACGCAAAGGCCTGGGCCGCATCGGTCAGCCCCGACGCCGTTGCCTTCCTGCAGTACACCTCCGGTTCGACCGCGACCCCGAAGGGGGTGATGGTGACGCACGCCAATATCGTCGCCAACGAGGCGGCCATCGCCCACCAGTTCGGCACCACGGCCGGCGACGTGATGGTCAGCTGGCTGCCGCTCTATCACGACATGGGCCTGATCGGTGGACTGTTGCATCCGCTCTATGGCGGCATGCCGCTGGTGCTGATGTCGCCGACGTATTTCCTGCAGCGGCCGCGCCGCTGGCTGGAGGCAATCGACCGATTCGGCGGCACCGTCAGCGGCGGTCCCGACTTCGCCTATCGGCTGTGCGTGGAGCGCGTGCGTCCGGCACAGGTGCCGACGCTTTCGCTGCGCAGCTGGCGTGTCGCCTTCTGCGGCGCCGAGCCGATCCGCGCCGAGACACTGGAACGGTTCGCCAGCCACTTCGCCGATGCCGGCCTCGACGCCAGCGCGCTCTATCCCTGCTATGGACTGGCGGAGGCAACGCTGCTTGCCACCGGCGGGCGTCCCGGCGAAGGTGCCACGATGGTCGGTTTCGACGAGGCGGCGCTGGCCGCGGGATGTGCCGTGGCATCGCACGATGGCGACGGTACTCGGCTCGTGGCCTGCGGCGATGCGGCCCCGGACCACCGCATCGAGATCCGCCATGTCGAACATGGACAGCCGGTTCCGGACGGCGAAGTCGGCGAGATCTGCATCAGCGGGCCGAGCGTGGCCTCGGGCTACTGGCAGCACCCCGAGGCCACTGCGAACACATTTGCCCATCACGACGATGCCGCATCTCGCCATCTGCGCACGGGCGACCTCGGCTTCCTGCACGACGGCAGGCTCTATGTCGCCGGACGGTTGAAGGACCTGATCATCGTCCGCGGACACAACCTGTATCCGCAGGACATCGAAATCGCGGTCGAAGCCGCGGCCGAGGTCGTGCGCAAGGGCCGGGTCGCCGCCTTCGCGTTCCCATCGCCAGACGGGCAGGTCGAAACGATCGGCATCGCGGCCGAGATTGCGCGCAGCATCCAGAAGTTCGGCTCTCCGGAGGCGGTGGAGGCGGCCATTCGCGAGGCGGTAGCCCAATGCTGCGGCGAGCCGCCGGGCCTGGTGCTGCTGCTGCAGCCCGGCGAACTTCCGAAGACCACCAGCGGCAAGCTGCAACGCTCGCGCTGCCTGCCGGCCTGGCGCAGCGGCGATCTGGCGCTGTGGGCGGCATTCGAATCGGGGCGGCGGCTCGCATCGGGTCCATCGTCGGTCGCCACCGCGAACGCCAACGCCGTGGCGCTGCAGGGCACGGAGGCGACACTGGCGGAGCTCTGGCAGGAAGTGCTCGCCATCCGGCCGGCATCGGCCGACGACAACTTCTTCGCGATGGGCGGCAATTCGGTGCGCGCAACCCAACTGGTGTCGAGAATCCGGGAGCGGTTGCATCGTGGCTACGCGTTGGCGCACCTGTTCGCCGATGGGTCGCTGCGGGCCAACGCGGCGGTCATCGACGGGTTGCTGGCTCGCGACGAGGGTCAGGACTCGGCGAAGGAAGGGTCCATTGCGCGCCGGCCAGACAGCGAACTGGCGCCGCTGTCCCCGGTGCAACGGGGCCTGTGGGTGCTGTGGTCGATGCAGCCGGACAGCGGCGCCTACAACGTCTCCGGTGTGCTGAAGCTGCACGGGCGTTTCGACCGGATCGCGCTGCAACGCGCGGTCGACGCACTGGTCGCTCGGCACGAGGGGCTGCGCACGCGCTTCGAACTGGACCCGCATGAGGAACCGCGGCAACGGGTACTGCCCGCCGGCCCCTGCCCGATTGCGGTACTGGATCTGCGCGAGCACGGGCCCGACGCCGCGGCCCGGGCGCAAGCAAAAGCCCGCGAGCTCAGCGCCGAGCCGTTCGACCTGCTGGCCGCGGCACCATTGCGCGTCGCGCAACTGCGAGTCGCGGAAGACCAGGAATGGCTGTCGATCACGGTCCACCACATCGTGTCGGATGGCTGGTCGATGAATGTGGCGATCGACGAGTTTTGCCGGCTGTACGAGGGTTTCGCGGCAGATCGTCCCGTCGAGTTGCCGCCGCTCGCGATCCGCTACGCCGACTATGCCGCCTGGCATGCGGATCGCCTGGAGGCCGGCGAGCGTGAGCGTCAACTCGCCTACTGGAAGGATCGCCTCGGCGACCCGTCCGTTGTACTGGAAATTCCGAGCGATCGGCCGCGCCCCGCGGTGCAGAGCCATCGCGGCGCCGCGGTGCCGTTCATGCTGGACGACGCGTTGATGGCGAGCTTGCGCGGCATCGCGCTGGAAGCAAAGACGACGATGTTTGCGGTGCTGTTGGCCGCCTTCCAGACGCTGCTGTACCGCTACACGGGGCAGCGCGATGTCCGGGTCGGCGTGCCGGTCGCCAATCGCGGCAGCGTCGAGACCGAGGCCCTGATCGGCTGCTGCGTCAATACGCTGGTCGTGCGCGCGGACATCGACGGCAGCATGCCGTGGAACGCGCTGCTGCGCCGGTTGCATCAGACAGTGATCGAGTCGCAGGGATACCAGGACCTGCCCTTCGAACAGCTGGTCGAGGCGCTGCAGCCGGAACGCAGCCTCGCCCACAACCCGCTGTTCCAGGTCAAGTTCAACCTGGCGCTGCCGATTGCGGTTCCCAAACAGTTGGCCGGCCACGTCGTCACGGCCGAACAGATCGAAGGCGATGTCACGCGCTTCGATATCGCGTTGGATCTGGTAGAGAGCGAAGACGGCATCGCGGGCCGGTTCGGCTACGCCACCGATCTGTTCGATCGCGGCACCATCGAGCGGATGCGTCAGCACTATGTCGGCATCCTCGAACAGATTGCTTCGACACCGACCGTTCGCGTTGGTGAGCTGGCGCTCGACAATGAGGACGGGCAGCTCATTGGCGAGGCGGTGACATCGGCTCCGGCCGATGTGCTGGCGGCATGGCGGCGGAACGCTGACGCTGATCCTTCCGCCGTCGCACTGCAATATGAGGATCAGGTGCTGTCCCGGGGCGAGACCGATCGGATGGCCAATGGGATAGCCGCGGCGCTGGTCGAGCGCGGCGTTGGGCGCGAGACGCGGGTTGGGCTCTGTGTCGAACGCTCGCCGGCATTCGTTACCGGCCTGCTCGGCATCCTGAAGGCCGGCGCCGTCTGTGTGCCGCTCGATCCGGCACAGCCTGCCGAGCGCTTGCGG
Source organism: Cupriavidus sp. UGS-1 (assembly GCF_021213615.1). NCBI lineage: Bacteria > Pseudomonadati > Pseudomonadota > Betaproteobacteria > Burkholderiales > Burkholderiaceae > Cupriavidus > Cupriavidus sp. UGS-1. Next base: position 17,427 of record NZ_JAJQJF010000004.1, read on the forward strand.
CAGCTGCTCGACGATGCCGGAGCTCACGTTGTCGTTGGCTTCGTGCCCGGCGTCGATTGCATCGATCCGGCGTCTGTGGCGCCGGTGGACGACGCCCCTGCCGTCTCGCTGCTTCCGGGCCAGGCCGCTTATCTGATCTACACCTCTGGCTCGACCGGTACCCCGAAAGGCGTGGTCGTCAGTCATGACGCGTTGGCGCACTACGCCTCCGGCGTGCTGCACCGGCTGCAACTGCCGGCCGATGCCTCGATGGCAATGGTCTCGACCACGGCCGCAGACCTCGGCCATACCGTGCTGTTCGGCGCCCTTTGCAGCGGCCGTACCTTGCATTTGATTTCGCGCGAGCGCGGCTTCGATCCCGATCGGTTTGCTCAGTACATGGCCCGGCACCGTGTCGGCGTGCTCAAGATCGTGCCGAGTCATCTGCGCGGGTTGTTGCAGGCTCGGCAGCCTGCCGACGTGCTACCCGAACAGGCCCTCATTCTTGGTGGCGAAGCGACCTCAGCCGAGCTGGCTCGCATGGTCCGTGACCTGAAGCCGCACTGCCGGCTGTTCAACCACTACGGTCCGACGGAGACGACCGTCGGCGTGCTCACGCATGAAGCCGTGACCCTGCCCGAGCGGCAGCTACCTGCCGGCACCCCGCTGCCCGGCTCGCGCGTCTATGTGCTCGACGCCGACCTGAACCCGGTACCAAGCGGCATTGTCGGTGAGCTCTATATCGCCGGACCGCAGCTGGCCCGCGGCTACCTTGGACGGCCCGGGCTCACCGCCGAACGCTTCGTGCCCGATCCCTTCACCTCCGGCGCACGGATGTACCGCACCGGCGATCGCGTCAAGCAGGATGCGGACGGCCGGATTGAATACCTGGGCCGTCAGGACGAACAGGTCAAGATCCGCGGCTACCGCGTCGAACTCGGCGAAGTCGCCCATCTGCTGCGGTCCCAGCCGGGGGTCAAGGACGCCGCGGTGATCGTTCACGAGGAGAGGCTGGTCGCCTACTGCGTGCTGGACGCCGTCGACACCGCGACGATCAAGAACCGGCTCAAGGCACAACTGCCCGACCATATGGTGCCAGCTCAGATCATCGCGCTCGAGCGGCTCCCGGTCACGCCCAACGGCAAGCTCGACCGCCGCGCCCTGCCCGCCCCGGTATGGGAAGCCGAGGGCTACGTCGCCCCGCGCAACGATACCGAGGCCCTGCTTGCGCAAGTCTGGCAAGACGTCCTCGGCGTCGAGCGCGTCGGCGCGACCGACAACTTCTTCGAGCTTGGCGGCGACTCGATCCTGTCGATCCAATCGGTCAGTCGCGCACGCCGCCTCGGCCTGCGTTTCACGCCAAAAGACCTGTTCCTGCATCAGACCGTGCAGGCGCTGGCACAGGTGACCAAGCGCGATGAGGCGAATCGGCGCGTCGACGACAAGCCGACCGGCGACGCCCCACTGCTGCCGATTCAGCGGGCGTTCTTCGAGGCGCCGATCCCGAATCGAAACCATTGGAATCAATCGATCCTGCTGCGTCCCACGGCGCCGCTCGATCCGGACGCCCTGCGCAGCGCGCTGACGGCACTGGTCGGCCATCACGATGCATTGCGGCTGCGCTACCGCGAGCAGGACGGGCAATGGCGGCAACACTACACCGCGCCAGGCGATAGCGAACTGCTGTGGCAGCAGCAAGTGGACGAGGCAGACTCCATCGCCGCACACTGCGATCGTGCTCAACGGAGCCTGGATCTGGCACAGGGGCCATTGCTGCGCGCGCTGCATCTTCAATTGCCGGATGGCAGCGAGCGCCTGCTCCTCGCCATCCACCACCTTGTGGTCGATGGCGTCTCGTGGCGCATCCTGCTGGAGGACCTTCAGCAAGCGTACCGGCTCGCGCAGCAGCGCCAGCCGATCGCGCTGCCGGCCAGGACTGCGTCGTACAAGGCCTGGTCACAGGCGTTAGCGCAGCACGCGAACTCGGACGAGTTCATCCGGCAGGCCGACTACTGGCATGCCCAGCAAGGACCTGAGCTGCCGTGCGATCACGCCGTGGGGAACGATCGCATTGGCGATGCCGCGACGCTGACGCTTCAGCTGTCGGCCGAGCAGACACAACGGCTGCTGAAGCAGGCACCGGCCGCCTACCGAACGCAGATCAACGACCTGCTGCTGAGCGCGCTTGCGCAGGCGGTTGGCCAATGGGCCGGCCTCGATCGCGCTGCCGTGCTGCTTGAAGGGCATGGCCGGGAGGCCTTGCGCGCGACGCCGGATATTGGCCGCACCGTTGGCTGGTTCACGACGATGTTTCCGGTAGTGCTGCCCTCGGCCGCGGACACCGCGGCGAGCATCAAGTCTGTCAAGGAGACGCTGCGGGGCGTTCCCGACCATGGCATCGGCTACGGCCTGCTGCGGCATCTCGGGCCGCAGGCCATCCGCGACCGACTCGCGTCTTACGCCCTGCCCCGCATCACGTTCAACTATCTCGGCCAGTTCGACCAAAGCCTCGGTGCTGACGCGCTGTTCGACTTCGCCGAAGAACCGTGCGGAGCCAGCCGCGACCCGCAGGCCCCGCTCGGCAACTGGATCACGATCAACGGCCAGGTGTCCGGCGGCGCGCTGTCGCTGGCGGTCAGCTTCAGCACCGCGCGCTACCGGCATGACACCATCGCTTCGCTGGTAGAGGCCTATCGGCAGGCGCTGGAGGCTACCATCGACCATTGCGTCAGCGTGCCGGCCGGTGCGCTGACGCCGTCCGACGTCCCGCTCGCCGGCCTGACTCAGGATCAGCTCGATCGCCTCGACGGCCGCCAGATCGAGGACCTGTATCCGCTGACGCCGATGCAGCACGGCATGCTGTTCCACTCGCTATACGCGCCCGAGGCCGGGCTTTACGTCAACCAGCTAGCCATTACGCTCGACGGCCTCGACGCCGATCGCTTCGGCGCGGCCTGGGACGAGACGGTGGCGCGCCACGAGATCCTGCGTACCGGCTTTGTCTGGATCGACGGGCAGGCGATGCAGGCGGTCTATCGGCAGGTGCCTTCGCCGGTGCGCATCGATGCGCAGCGGCAGTGGAACGAATCCGAGTGCGAGGACGTCGCGCTCGCGGAACGGAAACAGGCCTTCTCGCTCGACACGCCCCCGCTGATGCGCGTGCGCCTTCTCTATCTTGGAGCGAACCGCTACCGCATGATCTGGACCAGCCACCATCTGCTGCTCGATGGCTGGAGCACGGCCCGATTGATCGGCGAAGTCCTGCAGCGCTACCATGGCCAGCCGGTCGAGGTCCCCGCATCCCGCTATCGCGACCACATCGGCTGGTTGCAGACGCACGACGTCGCCGCCAGCGAATCGTTCTGGCGCGAGCGGCTGCAAGCGCTCGACGAGCCGACGCGGCTGGCGTCCGCCCTTCCTGCGCCTGACGCTGGCACCGGTCACGCCACCTGCCGCACCACGCTCGATGCCGATGCCCTCGCCCACCTCCAACGCAGTGCCGCCAGCCAGCATCTGACCCTCAATACCCTGCTGCAGGCGGCCTGGGTCATCGTGCTGCAGCGCTATACCGGACGGCGGGCCGTCGCCTTCGGCGCCACCGTTGCCGGCCGGCCGGCAGCATTGCCCGGCGCCGAGGCTATGCTCGGCCTATTCATCAATACCTTGCCCGTGATCCAGGCGCCGTCGCCGGACCAGCCCGTCGCCGACTGGCTGCAGGCGCTGCAAGCCGAAAACCTGGCGCTGCGCGAGCACGAACACGTGCCGCTGTACGAGATCCAGCGTTGGGCCGGCCAGGGCGGCCAGGCGCTGTTCGACTCGATCCTGGTGTTCGAGAACTACCCGGTCGATGCCGCCCTGCGCCAGCGCGAGCAGAACAGCCTGAAGCTCGGCGACGTCACCCATGCGGCAACCACCAACTATCCGTTGACGCTGGTGATCTCGGCCGGCGCGAACCTGGATATTGTCTGCAGCTATCAGTGCGAAGCGTTCTCGCACGCTGCCGTCGAGCAGCTGCAACGGCAATACATTGGCGTGCTGGAACAAATCGCCGCCGCCCCGGCCACGCGAATCGCCGAGTTGAAGTTGCTCGATACCGACCTTCACGCCCGATCGCAAGATGCGGATGCACCGGACCAGCGCTTCTCGAACGCCGAGGCCGTCCACGTCGCCATCGCCCGCCAAGCAGCCCGGCGCCCCGACGCCATTGCCGTGCGTCGCGGCGATCGCGCCGTCGGCTACGGCGAACTCGATGCCGCCGCCACGCGTCTGGCCTATGCGTTGCATGCGGCCGGAGCGGGCCCGGAAACCGTGGTCGGCGTGGTGCTCGACCGCAGCCCTGACCTGATCGTGCGGCTGCTCGCCACGCTGAAGGCCGGCGCCGCTTACCTGCCCTTGGACCCTGAGCTGCCGGCTGCGCGTATCGAGCAGTTGCTGCGGGACGCCGGCGTCAAGCTCGTTGTTACATCCCGAGCCCTGAGCGGCCGGATCGATACCAGCCTGCCAACTATCGTCATGGAGGACATTGGTGAACCGCAGGCGGTGCGATTGCCCGACGTCGATCCGCGCCAGCTGGCCTACCTGATCTACACCTCCGGCTCGACCGGCACGCCCAAGGGCGTCGCTGTCGAACACGGCCCCCTGGCGATGCACTGCCACGCCACCGTCGAGCAGTACGGCATGGGGCCGGACGATCGGGAATTGCACTTCCTGTCGTTCAACTTCGACGGTGCCCACGAGCGCTGGCTGGTGCCGCTGATCGCCGGCGCCCAACTGGTGCTGCGTGACGACACCCTGTGGAGCGCCGAGCAGACGCTCGAAGTGATGGCACGCGACGGCGTGACCAATGCCGGCTTCCCGCCTGCCTACTTGCAACGGCTCGCGGAGGCGGCCACCGAACCGGTACCGCTGCGCCTGCTGTCGTTTGGCGGCGAGGCGATGTCCCGGGAGGCCTTTGCCCGCATCAAGCAGAAGTTCCGCGCCGGCACGCTGATCAATGGCTACGGGCCAACCGAGGCCGTCGTCACGCCGCTGGCTTGGGTTGGGCAGCACGACACCGACTGCTCCAGCGCCTACGTGCCGATCGGCAAGCCGGTGGGCGACCGCACCGCCTATGTGCTCGACGCCGACCTCAACCCGGTGCCAGTTGGCGTGGCCGGCGAGCTGTATATCGGCGGCCTCGGTTTGGCGCGCGGCTATGTCGGCAAACCGGGCCTGACCGCGGAACGTTTCGTCCCCGACCCCTTCACCGCCGGCGCCCGAATGTACCGCACCGGCGATCTGGTGCGGCGCGGTCGCGACGGCAGCATCGAATACGTCGGCCGGCTCGACCATCAGGTCAAGATCCGGGGCTATCGCATCGAACTGGGCGAGATCGAGGCGCGGCTGCGCGCGCATGCAAGCGTGCGGGAAGCGGTGGTCGTCGCCCACGATGGCCCGAGTGGAAAGCAGCTGGTGGCTTATGCCGTTCCGGTCGAAGACCAGCCCGGCATCGGGGCCAAGTTGAGAACCTATCTGGAAGGCTGCCTGCCGCCCTATATGGTGCCGGCGCAGATCGTGCCGCTGAACCAGTTGCCGGTCACGTCCAACGGCAAGCTCGACCGCCGCGCGCTACCCGAGCCGGTATGGGAAACCCAGGTCTACGTGGCGCCGCGCAACTCCATCGAGGGCTTGTTGGCAACGATCTGGCAGGAAGTACTCGGCGTCGAGCGCGTCGGCATACACGATGACTTCTTTGAGCTCGGCGGCCACTCCCTGCTGCTGACGCAACTCGTATCCCGGCTGCATCGCGAGTTCGGCAACACGCTGACGCTGCGTCAGGCGATGGCGCTGCCCACCGTGGCCGACCTGGCCGACTACATCGCCCAGCAACAAGCGACCGGCGCTACGGTCAACGTCGCCAGCCAATTGCAGACCATCGACGACCTGATGGCCGACCTCGAGACTTCCTAATCCAATGAACGATCAGCAAGCGAGCCGGGAACTGATCCGGCGTTTCGTCGGCCTTCCGCCGGAGAAGCGGAAGATTCTGCTTGAGCGGCTGGGCCAGCAAGGCATTTCGCTGTCGGTGCTGCCGATCACGCCGGACTGGCGACCGGCCACCAGCGATCTGCCGCTGTCCGCTGCACAACAGCGGATGTGGTTCCTGTGGAAGCTGGACCCTGCCGGCAGCGCCTATCACCTCGCCGGCATGCTGCGTCTGCGTGGCCAGGTGGATGATGGCGCCCTGCAGCGGACCTTCGATGCACTGGTGGAGCGGCATGAGAGCCTGCGCACCACCTTCCATCAGGATGGGGAGCAGGCGGTACAGCGCATCCATCCGCCCGCTTCCCTGCCGATCGCCGTCAGCGATCTACGCGACATCGATCCGGCGCAGCGTGACGCTGCTGTGCAATCGATGGTCGACGCCGAAGCCCAGGCCCCGTTCGACCTCGAACAGGGACCGCTGCTGCGCGTCCGTCTGCTGCAATTGGCCGACGACAACCACATCCTGCTGGTCACGATGCACCATATTGTCTCCGACGGCTGGTCCATGAACGTGATCATCGACGAGTTCGCCCGGCTCTATGCAGGCTTCGTCAGCGGCCGGCCGGCGCCCTTGGCGCCACTGCCGATCCAGTACGCGGACTATGCGGCCTGGCAGAAGCAGTGGCTCGAGGCCGGCGAGCTGGAGCGGCAACTGCGCTACTGGAAGTCGCATCTGGCAGACGATGGCACGGTCATGCTGGAGCTGCCGACAGATCGGCCGCGCCCGGCGGTCCCAACCCATCGTGGTGGCGCCGTTTCGTTCTCGCTCGATGCCGAGCTCTCGGCGAAGCTCCGTACCGTCGCCCGCAACGCGGATACCACCCTCTTTACCGTGCTGCTGGCCGCCTTCCAGGTGCTGCTCTACCGCTACACCGGACAGCGCGACCTGCGCATCGGCGTGCCGGTGGCCAATCGAAACCGGATCGAGACCGAGGGTGTGGTCGGCTTCTTCGTCAATACGCAGGTGCTGCGCACCGAAATCGACGGCAGCATGGCGTTCGACGCGGTATTGGCCCACGCTCGCGAATCGGTACTGCAAGCGCAGGCGCATCAGGAGCTGCCGTTCGAGCAACTGGTCGAGGCCTTGCAGCCCGAGCGCAACCTGGCGCACAACCCGTTGTTCCAGGTCATGCTGAACCACCAGCGGCGCGATCTGCGTGCGCTGGATCGCCTGCCAGGTCTGGTGCTGAAGAAGGTCGAGCGAACCGCCAACGCGGCCAAGGTCGATCTCGCACTCGATACGCAGGAGGACGAACAGGGCCTCCTCCATGGCGTATTCGGCTATGCGGCCGATCTGTTCGAGCACGATACGGTTGAGCGTCTACAGCGGCATTTCGTCGGTGTGTTGAAGCAAGTCGCCGTACGGCCTCAGGCCCGTGTTGGCGAGCTGACCCTTCTCGATATCGACGAGCAAGGTCAATGGCGTGACTGGAACACGCCCAACAGGCGGTTCTCTACTGCGGAGCCGGTACACGTCGCCATCGCCCGCCAAGCAGCCCGGCGCCCCGGCGCCATTGCCGTGCGTTGCGGCGATCGCGCCGTCGGCTACGGCGAACTCGATGCCGCCGCCACGCGTCTGGCCTATGCGTTGCATGCGGCCGGAGCGGGCCCGGAAACCGTGGTCGGCGTGGTGCTCGACCGCAGCCCTGACCTGATCGTGCGGCTGCTCGCCACGCTGAAGGCCGGCGCCGCCTATCTGCCGCTGGACCCCGAGCTGCCGCCTGCGCGTATCGAACAGTTGCTGCGGGACGCTGGCGTCAAGCTCGTGCTGACCTCTCGCGCGCTGAGCGGCCGCATCGACACCAGCCTGCCGCTCATCGTCATGGATGACGTTGGCGAGCCGGAAGCGGTGCAGTTGCCCGCAGTCGATTCCCGCCAACTGGCATACCTGATCTACACGTCGGGTTCCACCGGCACCCCCAAGGGCGTCGCCGTCGAACACGGCCCCTTGGCGATGCACTGCCACGCCACCGTCGAGCAGTACGGCATGGGACCGGACGACCGGGAATTGCACTTCCTGTCGTTCAACTTCGACGGCGCCCACGAACGCTGGCTGGTGCCGCTGATCGCCGGCGCCCAACTGGTGCTACGTGACGACACCCTGTGGAGCGCCGAGCAGACGCTCGAAGTGATGGCACGCGACGGCGTGACCAATGCCGGCTTCCCGCCCGCCTATCTGCTTCGGCTGGCTGAAGCGGCCACCGAACCGGTACCGCTGCGCTTGCTGTCCTTCGGCGGCGAAGCGATGTCGCGCGAGGCCTTTGCCCGCATCAAGCAGAAGTTCCAGGCCGGCACGCTGATCAATGGCTATGGGCCGACCGAGGCCGTCGTCACCCCATTGGCCTGGGTCGGACAGCACAACAACGATTGTCCCAGCGCCTATGTGCCGATCGGCAGACCGGTGGGCGACCGCACCGCCTACGTGCTGGACGCGGACCTCAATCCGGTACCGGTTGGCGTGGCCGGCGAGCTGTATATCGGCGGCCTCGGTTTGGCCCGCGGCTATGTCGGCAAACCGGGCCTGACCGCGGAACGTTTCGTCCCCGACCCCTTCGCGCCAGGCGCCCGCATGTACCGCACCGGCGACCTGGTCCGGCGTTGCCGCGACGGCAACATCGAATACATCGGCCGGCTCGACCACCAGGTCAAGATCCGCGGCTATCGCATCGAACTGGGCGAGATCGAGGCGCGGCTGCGCGCACATGCAAGCGTGCGGGAAGCCGTTGTGCTGGCGCACGACGGTCCGGTTGGGAAGCAGCTGGTCGCCTACGTAGTTGCCGGCCAGGATGCAGGCGATATCTCCGCCGCGCTCCGCGCCTATCTGGAAGGCTGCCTGCCCGCCTATATGGTCCCGGCGCACATCCTCGTGCTGGATCGGCTGCCCGTGACGACCAATGGCAAGCTGGACCGCCGCGCGCTTCCCGAGCCGGTGTGGGAAGCCAAAGGCTACGTCCCGCCGCGCGACGATATCCAAACCTTGCTCGCCGAGGTCTGGCAGGACGTCCTCGGGGTCGAGCGAGTCGGTATCACCGACAACTTCTTCGAGCTCGGCGGCGATTCGATCCTGTCGATCCAGGCGGTCAGCCGAGCCCGTCGAGTAGGCCTGCGCTTCACGCCCAAAGACCTGTTCCTGCATCAGACCGTGCAGGCGCTGGCGCAGGTCGCCACGCGCGACGAAGCACACCATGCCGTCGAGGACACCCCCACCGGCGAGGTGCCGCTGCTGCCGATCCAGCAGGCGTTCTTCGAGACCGCGATACCGCAACGCCACCACTGGAACCAATCGGTGCTGTTGCACCCTCGGACTCCCCTGGACCGCGACGCATTGCGGCAGGCGCTCCATGCCGTGATCCGCCATCACGATGGGCTGCGGCTTCGGTACCTGCAGACCGATGGGCAGTGGCGCCAGCACTACGCGGAACCCATCGAAGACGAGGTCCTGTGGCAGCAAGAGATCGCCGGCATCGATGCAATCAGCGAACACTGCGACCGCGCACAACAAAGCCTGGATCTGCAACACGGTCCGCTGCTCCGCGCACTTCACCTTCGGCTGCCGGACGGCGGTGAGCGGCTGTTGCTGGTCGTCCACCACCTGGTGGTCGATGGCGTCTCCTGGCGGATTCTGCTGGAGGACCTGCAGCAGGCGTACCGCCTCGCGAGGGACGGGCAGCCGATCGCCCTGCCGCCCAAGACCGCGTCGTACAAGGCCTGGGCACAGGCGTTGGTGCGGCACGCGAGTTCGGACGAGTTGATCCAGCAGGCCGACTACTGGCGTGCCCAGCAAGGGCCCGAATTGCCGTGCGATCACGCCGTCGACGAGGATCGGATCGCCGACGCCGCCACGCTGACGCTGCAGTTGTCTGCTGCGCAGACGCAGCGGCTGCTCAAGCGAGCCCCATCGGCGTATCGCACGCAGATCAACGACCTGCTGCTGAGCGCGCTCGCGCGAGCCGTCGGACATTGGGCCGGCGTGGACAGAGCCGCCCTCTTCCTGGAGGGACATGGCCGCGAGGCGTTGTTCGACAACGTCGATATCGGCCGCACGATCGGCTGGTTTACCAGCCTGTTCCCCGTCGTTCTGCCGGTGCTCGACGACACCGGCAACAGCATCAAGGCGGTCAAGGAGACGCTGCGCGGCATCCCGCATCACGGTATCGGCTATGGCTTGCTGTGGCATCTGGGGCCGCAGTCGATCCGCGATGAACTCGCTGCGCTCCGCTTGCCTCGCATTACGTTCAACTACCTGGGCCAGCTCGATGCCAGCGCAGGCGACGCGGCCCTGTTCGATCGCGCCGCCGAGTCTGCAGGTCAGTCCGTCTCGCCCGAAGCCCCGCTTGGTAACTGGATCACGATCAACGGCCAGGTGTCCGGCGGCGCGCTGTCGCTGGCGGTCAGCTTCAGCACCGCGCGCTACCGGCACGACACCATCGCTTCGCTCGTAGAGGCCTATCGGCAGGCGCTGGAGGCTACCATCGACCATTGCGTCAGCGTGCCGCCCGGTGCGCTGACGCCGTCCGACGTCCCGCTCGCCGGCCTGACCCAGGATCAGCTCGATCGCCTCGACGGCCGCCAGATCGAGGACCTGTATCCGCTGACGCCGATGCAGCACGGCATGCTGTTCCACTCGCTATACGCGCCCGAGGCCGGGCTTTACGTCAACCAACTAGCCATCGCGCTCGACGGCCTCGACGCCGATCGCTTCCGCTCGGCCTGGGACGAGACGGTGGCGCGCCACGAGATCCTGCGTACCGGCTTTGTCTGGATCGATGGGCAGGCGATGCAGGCGGTCTATCGGCAGGTGCTTTCGCCGGTGCGCATCGATGCGCAGCAGCAGTGGAACGAATCCGAGTGCGAGGACGTCGCGCTCGCGGAACGGAAACAGGCCTTCTCGCTCGATACGCCTCCGCTGATGCGCGTGCGCCTTCTCTATCTTGGAGCGAACCGCTACCGCATGATCTGGACCAGCCACCATCTGCTGCTCGATGGCTGGAGCACGGCCCGATTGATCGGCGAAGTCCTGCAGCGCTACCATGGCCAGCCGGTCGAGGTCCCCGCATCCCGCTATCGCGACCACATCGGCTGGTTGCAGACGCACGACGTCGCCGCCAGCGAATCGTTCTGGCGCGAGCGGCTGCAAGCGCTCGACGAGCCGACGCGGCTGGCGTCCGCCCTTCCTGCGCCTGACGCTGGCACCGGTCACGCCACCTGCCGCACCACGCTCGATGCCGATGCCCTCGCCCACCTCCAACGCAGTGCCGCCAGCCAGCATCTGACCCTCAATACCCTGCTGCAAGCGGCCTGGGTCATCGTGCTGCAGCGCTATACCGGACGGCGGGCCGTCGCCTTCGGCGCCACCGTTGCCGGCCGGCCGGCAGCATTGCCCGGCGCCGAGGCGATGCTGGGCCTGTTCATCAATACGCTGCCGGTGATCCAGGCACCTGCACCGGACCAGACCGTCGCCGACTGGTTGCAGGCGCTGCAAGCGGAGAACCTGGCGCTGCGCGAGCACGAACACGTGCCGCTGTACGAGATCCAGCGCTGGGCCGGCCAAGGCGGACAGGCGCTGTTCGACTCGATCCTGGTGTTCGAGAACTACCCGGTCGATGCGGCGCTGCGTCAGCGCGAGCAGAACGGCCTGAAGCTCGGCGAAGTCAGCCATGCCGCGACCACCAACTATCCGCTGACGCTGGTGGTCTCAGCTGGCGCGACGCTGGATATCGGTTGCAGCTATCAATGCGATCTCTTCTCGCAAGCGACCGTCCAGCAATTGCAGCGGCACTATCTGGCTGTGCTGGAGCAGATTGTCTCGGCGCCGCACGCTCGCGTCGGCGAACTGCGGTTTGCCAGCGGAGACGACGGAATGCTGGTGGGCGAGTCGCCGGGCACTGGAGCAGCCGTTGTGCAGACCGCCGCAGCCGATGTACTGACCGCCTGGCGGCGCAGTGTCGTGGCGGATCCTTCTGCCATTGCGCTGCGATACGAGGAACAGACGCTGACTCGCGGCGAGACAGATCGGTTGGCCAATGGGATTGCCGCGGCGCTGATCGAACGCGGCGTTGGCCGTGAGACGCGGGTTGGGCTCTGTGTCGAACGCTCGCCGGCATTCGTTACCGGCCTGCTCGGCATCCTGAAGGCCGGGGCTGTCTGTGTACCGCTCGATCCGACACAGCCGGCCGAACGCTTGCGCCAGCTGCTGGACGATGCTGGCGCAAGCGTTGTCGTCGGCTCCGTGCCGGGCTTCGATTGCCTCGATCCGGCCTCCGTGGCACCAGTGGACGCGGCCCCTTCCGTCTCGTTGCTCCCGGATCAGGCCGCTTACCTGATCTACACCTCCGGCTCGACCGGCACCCCGAAGGGCGTGGTCGTCAGCCACGATGCGCTCGCGCATTACGTCTCGGGCGTGCTGCACCGGCTCGAGCTGCCGGCCGATGCCTCGATGGCAATGGTCTCGACCACAGCCGCAGACCTCGGCCATACCGTGCTGTTCGGCGCCCTTTGCAGCGGCCGAACCTTGCATCTGATCTCGCGCGAGCGTGGCTTCGATCCCGATCGCTTTGCCGACTACATGACGCAGCACCGCGTTGGCGTGCTGAAGATCGTACCGAGCCATCTGCGCGGGTTGTTGCAGGCTCGGCAGCCTGCCGACGTGCTGCCCGAGCAGGCACTGATTCTTGGTGGCGAAGCGACGTCCGCCGATTTGGCCCGCACGGTCCGCGACCTGAAACCTCACTGCCGGCTGTTCAACCACTATGGCCCGACGGAAACCACCGTCGGCGTGCTGACACATGAAGCGGTGACTTTGCCCGAACGGCAGCTGCCCACCGGCATGCCGCTGCCCGGCTCCCGCGTCTATGTGCTCGACGCCGACCTGAACCCGGTACCAAGCGGCATTGTCGGTGAGCTCTATATCGCCGGACCGCAGCTGGCCCGCGGCTATCTCGGTCGCCCCGGACTGACTGCGGAGCGCTTCGTGCCCGATCCATTCACCCCCGGGGCACGGATGTACCGCACCGGCGACCGCGTCAAGCAGGATGCGGACGGCCGGATTGAATACCTCGGCCGCCAGGACGAACAGGTCAAGATCCGCGGCTACCGTGTCGAACTCGGCGAAGTTGCCCATCTGCTGCGGTCTCAGCCGGGGATCAAGGACGCCGCGGTGATCGTCCACGAGGAGAGGCTGGTCGCCTACTGCGTGCTGGACGTCGTCGACACCGCGACGATCAAGGACCGGCTCAAGGCACAGCTGCCCGACCATATGGTGCCGGCTCAGATCATTGTGCTGGACCGGCTGCCGATCACGCCAAACGGCAAGTTGGACCACCGCGCCCTGCCCGCACCGGTCTGGCAGACGCAAGGCTACGTCGCCCCACGCAACGACATCGAGACGCTGCTCGCGCAGGTCTGGGAAGACGTCCTTGGCGTCGAGCGTGTGGGCATCCACGACAACTTCTTCGAGCTCGGTGGACATTCGCTGCTGGTCACGCGTCTCGCCGCTTTGCTCAACGCCAGCCTGCCTGTGCCAGTTCCGCTACGCGTTTACTTCGAGTCGTCGAGCCTCGCCGAGATGGCAGCCCGCATCGGGCAGACGAATGGCAATCAGAACGCCGGCGAGAAGGCCACCGAAGCGGAAGACTGGACCGACATGGACGCGTGGCTCGATACCCTGGAGACAGAAGCATGAGCGTGGACAAACTCCGCCTCGCACAACGGTTCGCCAGCCTGTCACCCGAGGGACAGCAGCGATTCATTGACGAACTGAACGCCCGGGGCATGGATTTCGGGCGCCTGCCGATCGCGGCACGTGGGTGCAGTGAGGCCGCGCTGTCGTATGCGCAGCAGCGGCTATGGTTCCTGTGGCAACTCGAACGAAACAGCGGCCTGTACAACATTCCGCGTGCCGTGCGGCTGCGTGGCACTCTCGATCAGCCTGCCTTGCAGAAGACCTTCGATGCGCTGGTGGAGCGGCACGAGAGCCTGCGCACCACCTTCCATCAAGAGGGCGAACAGGCGGTGCAACGCATCCATCCGCCCGCCTCACTGCCGATCGCCATCAGCGATCTGCGCGACATCGGGTCCGCCGAGCGCGACGCTTCCGTGCAATCGATGGTCGATGCCGAAGCCCAGGCCCCATTCGACCTCGAACAGGGCCCGCTGCTGCGCGTGCGCCTGCTGCGCCTGGCCGACGACGACCACATCCTGCTGGTCACGATGCACCATATCGTCTCCGACGGCTGGTCGATGAACGTAGTGATCGACGAGTTCGCGCGGCTCTATGCCGGCTTCGTCAGCGGCCAGCCCGCGCAATTGGCTCCGCTGCCGATCCAGTACGCCGACTACGCGGCCTGGCAGAAGCAGTGGCTCGAGGCCGGAGAACTGGAGCGGCAACTGCGCTACTGGAAGTCGCATCTGGCAGACGATGGCACCGTCGTGCTGGAGCTGCCGACCGACCGGCCACGCCCGGCGGTGCCGAGCCATCGCGGCGGCGCGGTCTCGTTCTCGCTTGACGCCGACCTTTCCGCCAAGCTAAGGGCGTTGGCGCGTCGAACCGACACCACGCTCTTCACCGTGCTGCTGGCCGCCTTCCAGGTCCTGCTCTATCGCTACACAGGACAGCGCGACCTGCGCGTCGGCGTGCCGGTGGCCAACCGCAACCGCGTCGAGACCGAAGGCGTCGTCGGCTTCTTCGTCAACACGCAGGTCCTGCGCACCGAGATCGACGGCAGCATGGCGTTTGACGCCGTGCTTGCCCGTGCCCGAGAGTCTGTACTGCAAGCGCAGTCGCATCAGGAGCTGCCGTTCGAGCAACTGGTCGAGGCGCTGCAGCCCGAGCGCAACCTGTCGCACAACCCGTTGTTCCAGGTCATGCTGAACCACCAGCGGCGCGATCTGCGTGTGCTGGATCGCCTGCCCGGCCTCGTGCTGGAAAAGGTCGAGCGGACCGCCAACGCGGCCAAGGTCGATCTCGCACTCGATACGCAGGAGGACGAACAGGGCATCCTCAACGGCGTCTTCGGCTATGCCGCGGATCTGTTCGACCACGATACGGTCGATCGTTTGCAGCGGCACTATGTCGGCGTGCTGCATTCGGTGGCGGACGAACCAGCCATCTCGATCGCCGCGATCCCGCTGCTGCTTGCGGACGAGCAGCAGCAGTTGATCGGTTGGAATATTGCGGATCGCCGCTTTTCGGCCGCCGATCCGGTTCACGCCGCCATCGCGCGCCAAGCGGCCCAGCGTCCCGAGGCCATTGCGATTCGCTGCGGGCAGCGCGTCGTCAGCTACGGTGAACTCAATGCTGCCGCCACCCGTCTGGCCTACGCCTTGCATGGAACGGGCGTCCGCCCGGAGACCGTCGTCGGCGTGGTGCTTGACCGCAGTCCCGACCTGATCGTGCGGCTGCTCGCCACGCTGAAGGCCGGCGCCGCCTACCTGCCCTTGGACCCGGAGCTGCCGCCTGCGCGTATCGAACAGTTGCTGCGGGACGCTGGCGTCAAGCTCGTGCTGACCTCTCGCGCGCTGACCGGCCGCATCGACACTACCCTGCCGCTCATCGTCATGGATGACGTTGGCGAGCCGGAAGTGGTGCAGTTGCCCGCAGTCGATTCCCGCCAACTGGCCTACCTGATCTACACCTCCGGCTCCACCGGCACCCCCAAGGGCGTGGCCGTCGAACACGGCCCCCTGGCGATGCACTGCCACGCCACCGTCGAGCAGTACGGCATGGGGCCGGACGATCGGGAGCTGCACTTCCTGTCGTTCAACTTCGACGGCGCCCACGAACGCTGGCTGGTGCCGCTGATCGCCGGCGCCCAACTGGTGCTACGTGACGATACCCTGTGGAGCGCCGAGCAGACGCTCGAAGTGATAGCACGCGACGGCGTGACCAATGCCGGCTTCCCGCCTGCCTACTTGCAACGGCTCGCGGAGGCGGCCACCGAGCCGGTGCCGTTGCGTCTGCTGTCCTTCGGCGGCGAAGCGATGTCGCGCGAGGCCTTCGCCCGCATCAAGCAGAAGTTCCAGGCCGGTACGCTGATCAATGGTTATGGGCCGACCGAGGCCGTGGTCACCCCGTTGGCCTGGGTCGGACAGCACGACACCGACTGCTCCAGCGCCTACGTGCCGATCGGCAAGCCGGTGGGCGACCGCACCGCCCACGTGCTCGACGCCGACCTGAACCCGGTGCCGGTTGGCGTGGCCGGTGAGCTGTATATCGGCGGGCTTGGCCTGGCGCGGGGCTATGTCGGCCGGCCGGGGCTGACCGCCGAACGATTCGTGCCGGATCCGTTCGCCTCTGGCGCACGGATGTACCGCACCGGCGATCTGGTCCGGCGTTGCCGCGACGGCAGCATCGAATACGTCGGCCGCATTGACCATCAGGTCAAGATCCGCGGCTATCGTATCGAACTGGGCGAGATCGAGGCGCGGCTGCGTGCGCATGCAAGCGTGCGGGAAGCGGTGGTCGTCGCCCACGATGGACCAAGCGGCAAGCAGTTGATTGGCTACGTCGTGCCGGCGCCCGGCGAGGCGGAAGTTGCAGCGGCGCTGAAGGCGTATCTGGAGAACGTCCTGCCGCCCTATATGGTGCCGGCGCAGATCCTTCCTCTGACCCGGCTTCCGGTCACCTCGAACGGCAAGCTCGATCACCGCGCGCTCCCCGAGCCGGTGTGGGAAGTCCAGGGCTACGTCGCCGCGAGCAACGAGGTCGAGGCCCGGCTGGCCCAGGTCTGGCAGGAGGTGTTAGGCGTCGAGCGTGTCGGCGTCACCGACAACTTCTTCGAGCTCGGCGGAGACTCGATCCTGTCGATCCAGGCGGTCAGCAAGGCGCGCCACGTGGGCCTGCGCTTCACGCCCAAGGACTTGTTCCTGCATCAGACCGTGCAGGCACTGGCCCGCGCCGCGACGCGTGAAGATGCCGAACGGCCCGCCGAAGACAAACCCACCGGTGAAGTACCGCTGCTGCCGATTCAGCGATGGTTCTTCGACACGCCGATACCCAATCGCCATCATTGGAACCAGTCGGTATTGCTCAGACCCGCTGCGCCGATCGAGCAGGCAGCGCTGCGCAAGGCGCTCCGGGCCCTCGTCTCGCATCACGATGCATTGCGCCTGCGCTATCGGCAGTCCGATGGGCAATGGCAACAGCATTACGCCGAAGTCGACGATCACGAACTGTTGTGGCACGAAGAGGTGGCAAACACCGACGCCATCGCGGACCGTTGCGGCGAGGCCCAACGAAGCCTGAACCTTGAACAAGGACCGCTTCTGCGGGCACTGCATGTTCGACTGCCCGATGGCAGCGAGCGGCTGCTGCTGGCGGTCCACCATCTGGTCGTCGATGGCGTGTCATGGCGGATCCTGATGGAGGACCTGCAACAAGCGTATCGCCTCGCACGGCAAGGACAATCGATCGCGCTTCCGCCGAAGACGGCGTCGTACAAGACGTGGGCCGAGACCCTGGCGGAACAGGCCCACGGCGACGCGATGCGGCGGCAGGCGGACTACTGGTTGTCGCAACCGGACGTGCCCGCGTTGACAACCGATCACGACACGCCGGCGCTGGCTGTCGATGGGCGGCAGCACACGATCCGCCTGGACGCGGCGCGCACCACGCAACTGCTGCAACAGGCCCACCGCGCCTATCGCACCCGCATCAACGACCTGCTGCTGACCGCGGTCGCGCGTGCAGTCGGCACATGGACGCAACGGCCGCGCGTCGCGGTCCAGCTGGAAGGGCATGGACGGGAAACGTTCGACGAATCGTTCCACCAATCGGTCGACATCAGCCGCACGGTGGGCTGGTTCACCACGGTGTTCCCCGTGGTGCTACCCGTCGCCCCTGGCATCGGCGACACCATCAAGCAGGTCAAGGAAACCTTGCGTGCGATCCCCGGCAACGGCATCGGCTATGGGCTCCTTCGCCATCTTGGCCCCGCGGAAGTCCGCTCCGAGCTGGCGCGTCGCGCAGAGCCGCGCATCACCTTCAACTACCTGGGCCAGTTCGACCAGGCCGCCGGAGAGGGTGCCGACTTTGCGCTGGCCGACGAACCGAGCGGCGCGAGCCGTGATGCGCACGCCCCGCTCGGCAACGCGCTGACCATCAATGGCCAGGTATTCGGCGCCGAGCTGGTGCTGAAACTGGGCTACAGCTGCAAGCAGTTCGACCCCGCCACGATCGAGCTGCTGGGCGATGCGCTCCGCCGCGAACTGGAAGCCGTGATCGAGCACTGCCTCTGTCTCGACAACCACGGCATGACGCCATCCGACCTGGTCAACGTCCAGATCGACCAGGCAGCGCTCGACGCGCTGCTCGATAACGTGCTCTAAGCCGCCTTCCGACTTTTGAATCCAACCATGACGATTGCCACCGAACGACGCAAACAGGACATCGAGAGCATTGCGGCATTGACCGCCTTGCAGCAGGGCGTCCTGTTCCACGCACTGGAACGCGGCGACGGCGACCCCTATCACTATCAGCGCGTGTTCGACATTCGCGGCGAACTGGCAATCGACGACTTCATCCGCGCCTGGCAATGGACGGCCGACCGGCATCAGGCGCTGCGCAGCGACTTTATCTGGGGCCAGAGCGATGTGCCGCTGCAGATCGCGTACAAACGGCGGCCCGTTCAACTCGAGCAGGTCGATTGGCGCAACTTGCCGGCGGACGAGCAGCGCCGGCAGCTCGAAGCCCGACTGAAGGCACAGCGGCTGGAGGGCTTCCCTTTTCGCAGGGCCGCCGATCTTCGGCTCAGTCTGTTCCACGTGGAGGCCCGGCGCTGGTGGCTGGCGTGGTCCTTCCACCATGTCGCGATGGATGGCTGGAGCGTCGGCATGGTGCTCAGCGACGTGTTGCAGTCCTATCTGACGTTGCGCCGCGGCCAGCCGCTGCACGCCACGGCGCCGCGTCCGTTCAGCGCCTATCTGCAATGGCTGGGCCAGCGCGACAAGGCGGCGTCCGCGAGCTATTGGCAGCAGGCACTGGCCGACGTCGAGATGCCGACGCCGCTGCCGGCGAGCGTGCCTGAGACCGGCCGCTCCGGCTATGCGGAACAGAAGCTGTCGCTATCGCCGGCTCTCAGCGACACCGCGCGCACGCTGGCGCGACGGGCGGGCATCACCGTCAATACGCTGGTGCAAGCCTTGTGGGCCTGGGTGCTGGCCCGGCACAG
Source organism: Cupriavidus sp. UGS-1 (assembly GCF_021213615.1). NCBI lineage: Bacteria > Pseudomonadati > Pseudomonadota > Betaproteobacteria > Burkholderiales > Burkholderiaceae > Cupriavidus > Cupriavidus sp. UGS-1. The sequence continues at coordinate 36,596 of NZ_JAJQJF010000004.1, forward strand.
CGGCAGCGACGACGTGGTGTTCGGGACCACGGTGTCCGGGCGATCCGGGGACTTTCCAGGCATCGAGACGATGGTCGGCCTGTTCATCAACACGATTCCGCTGCGCGTCCGTCTACCCAGCGATCTGCCGGTGGGGCAATGGTGGCGCACCATTCAGCAGCAGGCGATAGAGAATCAGCAGCACGAGCATATGCCGCTGCCGGACATCCAGCGGCTGGCGCGCCCGGGCGAAGGCGGCGCGTTGTTCGACAGCATCCTGGTGTTCGAGAACTATCCCGTCGACGCGGCGCTGAAGCAAAGGCAGGGCGATATCGACATCCGCCTGCTGGGCGCTGGCGCCATGGAAGATGGCGGCGACTTTGTCATCAGCGGCCGCAACAACTATCCGCTGAGCCTGATCGCGGCGATGGACGAGTGCCTGCACCTGACGCTCGCTTATCAGCGCGATCGCTTCGCCGACCGGGACATCACGGCATTGCTGGGCCGGATGGAACAGGCGCTGCAACGCATGCTGGCCGATCCCGACCAATGCCTCGGGCAGATCGGACTTCCGGGTGACGGGGGCGTGCTGGTCGCCGAACCGGTTGGCGGAGCGTTGCCGGACGTCCTGGCTGCCTGGCGGCGCAGCGTCGAGGCCGACCCTTCGGCCATTGCGTTGCGATATGAGGACCAGACGCTGACGCGCGGTGAGACCGATCGGTTGGCCAATGGTATTGCCGCGGCGCTGATCGAGCGTGGTGTCGGGCGGGAGATGCGGGTTGGACTCTGCGTCGAACGCTCGCCGGCATTCGTTACCGGCCTGCTCGGCATCCTGAAGGCCGGAGCCGTCTGTGTGCCGCTCGATCCGGCACAGCCTGCCGAGCGCTTGCGGCAGCTGCTGGACGATGCCGGGGCACCGGTCGTCGTTGGCTCCGTGCCCGGCTTCGATTGCATCGATCCGGCATCTGTGGCGCCGGTGGACGACGCCCTTGCCGTCTCGCTGCTTCCAGGCCAGGCCGCTTATCTGATCTACACCTCCGGCTCGACCGGCACCCCGAAGGGCGTGGTCGTCAGCCACGATGCGCTCGCGCAATACGTCTCGGGCGTGCTGCACCGGCTCGAGCTGCCGGCCGATGCCTCGATGGCAATGGTCTCGACCACAGCCGCAGACCTCGGCCATACCGTGCTATTCGGCGCCCTCTGCAGCGGCCGGACCCTGCACCTAATCTCGCGCGAGCGCGGCTTCGATCCCGATCGGTTTGCTGAGTACATGGCGCAGCGCCGTGTCGGCGTGCTCAAGATCGTGCCGAGTCATCTGCGCGGGTTGCTGCAGGCTCGGCAGCCTGCCGACGTGCTGCCCGAACAGGCACTCATTCTCGGTGGGGAAGCGACCTCGGCCGAATTGGCCCGCACGGTCCGTGACCTGAAGCCGCACTGCCGGCTGTTCAACCACTACGGACCGACGGAGACCACCGTCGGCGTACTGACGCATGAAGCTGTGTCCCTGCCCGACCGGCAGCTACCTACCGGCACCCCGCTGCCCGACTCGCGCGTCTACGTGCTGGATGCCGACCTGAACCCGGTACCAAGCGGCATTGTCGGTGAGCTCTATATCGCCGGACCGCAGCTGGCCCGCGGCTACCTCGGACGGCCCGGGCTCACTGCCGAACGCTTCGTGCCCGATCCCTTCACCTCCGGCGCACGGATGTACCGCACCGGCGATCGCGTCAAGCAGGATGCGGAGGGCCGGATTGAATACCTCGGCCGCCAGGACGAACAGGTCAAGATCCGCGGCTACCGTGTCGAACTCGGCGAAGTCGCCCATCTGCTGCGGTCACAGCCCGGGGTCAAGGACGCCGCGGTGATCGTCCACGACGACCGGCTGGTCGCCTACTGCGTGCTGGACGAGGCCGATACCGCGACGCTCAGGTCCCGCCTCAAGGCGCAACTACCGGACCATATGGTCCCGGCGCAGCTGATTGCACTCGACCGGCTGCCGATCACGCCAAACGGCAAGCTGGACCGCCGTGCGCTGCCCGCACCGGTCTGGGAGACGCAAGGCTACGTCGCCCCGCGCAACGACATCGAGACGCTGCTCGCGCAGGTCTGGCAAGACGTCCTCGGTGTCGAACGCGTCGGTGCCACTGACAATTTCTTCGAGCTTGGGGGCGATTCGATCCTGTCGTTGAAGGTGATCGCCCGGCTGAAGAAGGCCGGCCACAAGCTGTTGCCCAAGCAGGTCTTTTCCAATCCGGTACTGAGCGACCTTGCGCAGGCGATAGCGGCAAACCAGGATGGCGCATTGCCGTCCACGGCGACGATCAATCCCGGCCCGGCACGGGCCAATCGAAGCGGTCCAATCCCGTTGTCGTGGGCCCAGCAACGGCTATGGTTCCTGTGGCAATGGAACCGCAACAGCGCCGCGTACAACATTCCCCGGGCGGTGCGGTTGCGCGGCAATCTTGTTCAGGCAGCGATGCAGCGGACCTTCGATGCGTTGGTGGAACGGCACGAAAGCCTGCGCACCACCTTCCATCAGGAAGGCGAGCAGGCGGTGCAGCGCATCCATCCGCCCGCCTCACTGCCGATCGCCATCAACGATCTGCGCGACATCGGGTCCGCCGAGCGCGACGCTTCCGTGCAATCGATGGTCGATGCCGAAGCCCAGGCCCCATTCGACCTCGAACAGGGCCCGCTGCTGCGCGTACGACTGCTGCGCCTGGCCGACGACGACCATATCCTGCTGGTCACGATGCACCATATCGTCTCCGACGGCTGGTCGATGAACGTAGTGATCGACGAGTTCGCGCGGCTCTATGCCGGCTTCGTCAGCGGCCAGCCCGCGCAATTGGCTCCGCTGCCGATCCAGTACGCCGACTACGCGGCCTGGCAGAAGCAGTGGCTCGAGGCCGGCGAACTGGAGCGGCAGCTGCGCTACTGGAAGTCGCATCTGGCAGACGATGGCACGGTCGTGCTGGAACTGCCGACGGACCGGCCACGCCCGGCGGTGCCGAGCCATCGCGGCGGCGCGGTTCCGTTCTCGCTCGATGCGGACCTCACAGCCAAGCTCAGGGCCTTGGCGCGTCGTGCCGACACCACCCTCTTTACCGTGCTGCTGGCCGCCTTCCAGGTCCTGCTCTACCGCTACACAGGACAGCGCGACCTGCGCGTCGGCGTGCCGGTGGCCAACCGCAACCGCGTCGAAACGGAGGGCGTGGTCGGCCTCTTCGTCAACACGCAGGTCCTGCGTACCGAAATCGACGGCAGCATGGCGTTCGAATCCGTGCTGGCCCGTGCCCGCGAGTCGGTGCTGCAGGCTCAGGCCCATCAGGAGCTGCCGTTCGAGCAACTGGTCGAGGCGCTGCAACCGGAGCGGGACCCGTCGCGTAACCCGCTGTTCCAGGTCATGCTGAACCATCAGCGGCGCGACCGCAGCATTGCGCAACGTCTGCCGGGACTGCAATTGGAACCGGTGGAGCGATCCGTCCGATCGACCAAGGTGGACTTGTCCCTGGACACCCAGGAGGACCAGACCGGCGCGGTGTTTGGGGCCATGGGATATGCCTGCGATCTATTCGACCACCATACCGTCGAACGGATGCTGCGGCACTACCTCGGTATTCTGGATCAGATGGCGACAGTGTCTGACCCTCGTGTCAGTGAGTTGATGCTGAGCAGCCGGGACGACGGAAGGCTCGTCGGAGACGCCATGAGCTCCGCGCCGGCGGACGTGCTTTCGGCATGGCGATGCAACGTGGAGCGGGACCCCTTATCCATTGCATTGCAGTATGAGGATCGCACGCTGACGCGCGGTGAGACCGATCGGTTGGCCAATGGTATTGCCGCGGCGTTGATCGCGCGCGGCGTTGGGCGCGAGGCGCGGGTTGGGCTCTGTGTCGAACGCTCGCCTGCATTCGTTACCGGCCTGCTCGGCATCCTGAAGGCCGGATCCGTCTGTGTGCCGCTCGATCCGGCACAGCCTGCCGAGCGCTTGCGGCAGCTGCTGGACGATGCCGGGGCACCCGTTGTCGTTGGCTCCGTGCCCGGCGTCGATTGCGTCGATCCGGCTTCGGTGGCGCCAGTGGACGAAGCCCCTGCTGTCTCGCTGCTTCCGGGCCAGGCCGCTTATCTGATCTACACCTCCGGCTCGACCGGCGCCCCGAAAGGCGTGGTCGTCAGTCATGACGCGTTGGCGCACTACGTCTCCGGCGTGCTGCACCGGCTGCAACTGCCGGCCGATGCCTCGATGGCGATGGTCTCGACCACGGCCGCCGACTTGGGCCATACCGTGCTGTTCGGTGCCCTTTGCAGCGGCCGCACCTTGCATTTGATTTCGCGCGAGCGCGGCTTCGATCCCGATCGGTTTGCGGAATATATGGCACGGCACCGCGTCGGGGTGCTCAAGATCGTGCCGAGTCATCTGCGCGGTCTGTTGCAGGCTCGGCAGCCTGCCGACGTGCTGCCCGAGCAGGCACTGATTCTTGGTGGCGAAGCGACGTCCGCCGATTTGGCCCGCACGGTCCGCGACCTGAAACCTCACTGCCGGCTGTTCAACCACTACGGACCGACGGAAACCACCGTCGGCGTACTGACGCATGAAGCTGTGTCCCTGCCCGAGCGGCAGCTACCTACCGGCACCCCGCTGCCCGGCTCGCGCGTCTACGTGCTGGATGCCGACCTGAACCCGGTACCAAGCGGCATTGTTGGTGAGCTCTATATCGCCGGACCGCAGCTGGCCCGCGGCTACCTTGGACGGCCCGGGCTCACTGCCGAACGCTTCTTGCCCGATCCCTTCACCTCCGGCGCACGGATGTACCGCACCGGCGATCGCGTCAAGCAGGATGCGGACGGCCGGATTCAATATCTGGGCCGCCAGGACGAACAGGTCAAGATCCGCGGCTACCGCGTCGAACTTGGCGAGATTGCCCATCTGCTGCGGTCGCATTCAGGCGTCAAGGATGCCGCGGTGATCGTCCATGAGGACAGGCTGGTGGCCTACTGCGTGTTGGACGGCACGGATACCGCCGTGCTAAGGACCCAATTGAAGGCCAAACTGCCCGACCATATGGTGCCGGCTCAAATCACCGCGCTCGAGCGGCTCCCGGTCACGCCCAACGGCAAGCTCGACCGCCGCGCCCTGCCCGCCCCGGTCTGGGAGACGCAAGGCTATATCGCCCCGCGCAACGAGACCGAGGCGCTGCTTGCGCAAATCTGGCAGGACGTGCTCGGCGCCGAGCAGGTCGGCATCCACGACAACTTCTTCGAGCTTGGGGGTCATTCGCTGCTCTGCCTGCAAGTGCTGACTCGGCTGCGCGCCGCGACAGGCGCGGGTCTGGCGATCGAGTTGCGCCATCTGATGGAACACCAGACGATCGCGTCGCTGTGCCAGGTGCTCGGCGGCGCCGACGCTGCGCAGCATCGGCCCGTGCCCTTGAATCGGCCTTCCGGCGATGCAACGCCGCTATTCTGCCTGCACGCGTCGTTTGGCAATGTGTTCGACTACACGCCGCTGGCCCGATCGCTGGAGGGCGCCTGCACGGTCCATGGGCTGGCCTGTCCGCCGCTGGACACGATCGACTCCCTGGAACATCTTGCGCATCTGCACGTGATGGCGATTCGCGCCGTGCAACCCACGGGTCCCTATCGGCTGCTGGGATGGTCGCTCGGCGGCGCACTGGCCGCGCGAATGGCGGCGATCCTCGAAGACGCCGGCGAAACGGTGGCGTTCCTTGGGCTGGTGGACACCCTGGTGCCGCGCCAGGGGACGGCGCCGGTCCGCCAGCGTGGTTCCCTCGACGAGCTCCACCAGTATCTGCTGCAGCTGTTTCCGCAGTTGGCGGACAGCGGCTTTGCAGAGGAATTGGCCAAGGCGCGGGCGGAGCGGCAAGGCGCCGCGCTGGTCGAGCATCTGGTCCGGCGGGCCTTCACGCTGGCCGGCGGCGTCGGGCACGCGGACCCGGACGAGCTGTCACGGATGTTCGCCACCGCCGAGCGACTGCGCGAGCTCAGTCACGACATGTCGCTGCAGCCGCTGCGCGTGGCACCGACCTGCTGGTGGGCGGGCGACCGGGCCGAGGAGGATATCGAACGGCTGGCCACCATGCTGGAACGGCAGCCAGCCTATGCCCAGCGGGTCGCGGCGACCCACCTGGGAATCGTGCGGGCGCCGGCCTTTATTGACGGGCTGCGCGATCGGCTGGAGGCCGTGCCGGCGAACGGTTGATGCCGCGCTCGGTGGACGAGGGGGCCGGGATCAGCGCGTACCAGAGCCCGGCCGCCGTCATCGCACCCAGCGCCAGCCACGAGACCCAGTCCCAAACCCCGTCCGCGAACAGCGCGGCGGCCAGGCCGACGCAGCCGGCGATGGCCAGCACGATCGGCATGCCGTAGATCCACAGAAACGTCCCGGGCGTTTTCATTGGCTGGCTCCGCTTTGGGTCACGGCGGCGACCGCGGGCGCGGCGCGCTCCGCGGTACGCTGCTCGTCTTCGAGCTTGCGCAGGCGCGCATTGGTCGTGCGCGTGCGGCCGACCCACAGATAGATGCCGCTGCCGAGCAACACGATCGTGATGAGGTCCAGCACGGCCCACAGGATCTTCAGCGGCATCGCGCCGTAGTCGCCGAAATGCAGCGGGCCGGAAATCCGCAGCGCGGCGACGTACCAGGGCATCTCGCGCTTTGCCGCGAAGGCACCGGTCTGCGCGTCGACCAGCACCGGCTTGATCAGGCGCGAGGTGATATGCGCGTCGCCGCGCATGAAGACCGCGTAGTGATGGTTGCCGGCGAGCGGCGTGCCGGGGAAGGCGACGAAAGCCGTGGTCATATCCGGCTCCTCGGCCTTGGCCAGCGCGATCGCCGCATCGAGCGAGGCCAGCTTCTCGGGCGGCGCGGCAGCAGCGGGCGACGCGCCGTCCTTGGCCGCAAAGGGCGCGACCATGGCCTTCAACTCGGTGGCCTGCCAGAAGCTGTATGTCGGCTTGGCCAGCGTCAGCAGCACGCCGGTCAGCCCGACCACGAAGGCCCACGACAGTGTGGCCATGCCCAGCACGTTATGCAGGTCCAGCCATTTGAGCCGTGTCGAGCGTTCACGGCGCACGGTGCCGAACGGCAGCTTCTTCATCAGCGGGCCATAGACGACGATGCCCGAGACGATCGAGATGACGAACAGCAGTCCCATGAAGCCAAGGAACAGCGTGCCGGCCAGACCCGCGAACAGGTCCGTATGCAGCTTGACCATGACGAGCATGAAGCCGGACCGCAGCGGCGTATCGCGCAGCAGGTCGCCGGTACGCGCGTCGTAGGTCAGCAGCGCTCCGCCCTGGCGCGGCGCCTCGCGCGAGGACAGCGAGACGAACCAGACCGGCTCCTCGTCGTCTGCGGTGACGAAGCGGACGGCCGTGCCGGGGCGCCGTTCCAGCGCGTCGGCGACGATGCGGTCGACCGGCACCCGGCCCGCGTCGGCCGGCAGCTCCGGCGCCTCGACGCCATTGCCCAGCCAGTGGTCGATCTCATGCCCGAAGATCAGCGGCAGGCCGGTCAGGCACAGCAGCAGCAGGAAGACGGTGCAGATCAGGCTGGTCCATTTGTGGATCAGGTACCAGATGCGGAACGTTCGGATATGCATGGTGGCTGGCGCGGGCGGCGGCCTTTTCCTATTTGCGAATGATTCGCATTCTATATGGGTCTGATGCGGGGAGATAGTCCGGTCACCGGTCGTCCCCGCGCATGCGGGGACCCGCCGACTTCAGCGCGCCAGCAAAGACGCTGGGCCCCGCCTTCGCGGGGGCGACAATCTCGCGCCTGCGTAAATTTCCCGCCTCCCCCACCGTCTCTCCAACACCGGCCGAACGCCTTTTCCGGCCATCACCATGGAGAACATCATGCCGATCGAACAGACGGGCAGCGAGACGGGCAGCGCGGCCTCGTTCCACGGATTCCGCTCCTTCGAGGCGCGTGGCGACGCGCTGGAATCGTCGTGGCAAGCCGGACGCCTGGAGGTGCGAGACGCTCGCCGCAATGAAGCGCTGGCGGCCTTCGCCGTCACCCACGGCCCGCGCCCGGTGCTGCGACTCGCGGAGTCGTTTGCCGAGACGGAAGCGTCCGCCGATGCCGCGATCGCCGCGCTCGAAGCGATCACGACGCAGTGGAGCGCGACCGTCGTCGACGTCGATATCGAACACCAGCCGACGCGGGCGTTGCTGCATCGGCGCGGCGTGGTCCGTCCGCACGCCGATGGCGACCGTTGCGAGGCGGCGATGCTGTGGCAATACGCCCCGCTATGGCTGGGCGGCCGCCTCGAGACGGCCTATCCGCTGCGCTATGCGATGACCGGCGAGAAACGCCATCCGGTGCGTCCGCCGAAGCCGGCGGGCACGGTCTATGCCCGCTATATCCCGTGGCTGCGGCGCACGTTCACGCTGCACGCCGCCACCGTCGAGCACGACCTTGCCAGCCTGCACCGCTGGATGAACGATCCCGATGTCGCTCACTTCTGGCAGGAGGAAGGCGACGCGGAAAAGCACCGGCGCTATCTGCAAGGGCTGATCGACGATCCGCACATGCTGCCGCTGATCGCATCGATCGATGGCACGCCGTTCGGTTACTTCGAGGTCTATTGGGCCAAGGAGAACCGCATCGCGCCGTTCTACGACGCCAACGACTACGACCGCGGCTGGCATGTGCTGATCGGCGAGCCGGCATTTCGGGGCAAGCCCTTCCTGACCGCATGGTTCCCCGCCATCCAGCACTTCCAGTTCCTCGACGATCCGCGCACGCAGCGCATCGTCGGCGAACCGCGCTCCGACCATCACCGCCAGATCGCCAATCTTGATCGGGCCGGCTTCTCGAAGGTCAAGCTGTTCGACTTCCCGCACAAGCAGGCCATGCTGGTGATGCTGCTGCGCGAGCGCTTCTTTGGCGAGCATCTGTACCTGCCCGCGGACCGGGACGGGTTATACACGGCGTCCTGATGTGTCACTCCCGAGAACACGGTAGAAGATTGTCGCGCCCGCGGACGCGGGGGCCAGCGTCTTGTGAGAGCGCTGAAGTCACTGGGTCCCCGCGTGCGCGGGGACGACGACATAGTCAGCGATATGCCTACGCCGTGCCGACCAGCGGCCGGGACTCGATCGTCTCCGGCGCCAGAGGCACCGCCTCACGGCCCGCTTGCGTCTCGTTCGCCAACACCGCCTCGGCGATCTCGTGCGAGCGCACCGCCAGCACCGACAGCAGCGTATCGCTGAGGCCGTGGCTGTCCTCGCAGCATCCCTGCAGGAAGATCTGCGGCAGGCAGCGCGTCGAGGTCTGCAGCCGATATTGCCGGTCGACGCGGAAGCCTTCGCCGATCACCGAGGCCAGCGGCGCCAGCATGCGCTCATGGGCCTGGCGCCGATAGCCGGTGGCCAGCACCACCAGATCGAACTGCTGGCGCTGCACGGCGCCATTCGCGCGGTCGCGCAGCACGCAGGCGATGCCGTCGGGTTGGGACGCGGCCGCCTCGATGTCCTTGCCGGGAAGCAACTGGTGCTGCGGATTGCCGACCACCTTTTGCTGATAGAGAAGCTGATAGATACGCTCGATCAGGTCGAGGTCGACCACCGAGTAATTGGTATTGCGGTATTCCTGCAGCATCTGCTGGCGGCGATCGCCCGGCTGCCGATAGATGAAGTCGGTGAAGCCCGGGCTGAAGATCTCGTTGACGAACGGGCTGTCGTCCGACGGCTTCAGCGCACCGCCGCGCATCACCATCGCGACCTCCGCGGCCGGGAAGCGCTTGACCAGGTCCATGAAGACCTCGGCCGCGCTCTGCCCGCCCCCGACCACCGCAATCCGCCGCGGCGCGTTGTCGCCGCGATATTGGGCGATCCGGTCCAGATAGCCCGACGAATGCACCACGCGCGCATCGCGCCAGCCACGGAAGGCCGCGGGCACCTGCGGCTCGCCGCCCACGCCCATCACCAGATTGCGCGTCAGCCGTTCGTGAATGCGCCCGTCCGCTCCACGCGAACGGACACGCAGGCGTTGCACCACGCCGTCGGCCGGCTCCGGCACCACGTCGATCGCTTCCTCGCCATAGTGGCAACGCTCGCCGAAGTGCGACGCGACCCAAGCCAGGTAATCGTTGAACTCGATCCGGCTTGGGAAGAAGGTCTTCAGATTGATGAACGATTCGAGCCGGCCGCGGCTGTGCAGATAGTTGATGAAGGTATAAGGGCTGCGCGGATTGCGCAGGGTGGCCAGATCCTTCAGGAAGGAGATCTGCATATCGGTGTCGTCCAGCAGCATGCCGCCGTGCCAGACGAAATCGGGCTTGCGTTCGATAAAGGCATAGCGCGGTGGGCGCACGGCCCGGGCAGCGGCCGCGGCACCTGCGCGCTCTTCCATCGCAATGGCCAACGCCAGATTCGATGGCCCGAAGCCAATGCCGAGTAGATCGTATTCCAAAGCACTGCTTGTCATCTGATGCCCCTTGCGGTGGGAGTTCGGCGACCGACGCACCGGCCGACCCCGCGTCTCGTGCGGGGATATCCGATGTGACGATCCGGGGCCGGCGATATTTAGATTTTCAGACTCGATCTGGCTATCCCGAACGCAAGCCGGCCAGCCCGACTAAATTCGCCCCGTCGCGGTCCGTCTTGTTGTCACAGGCGCTCGCATCTGCGTCGCCACCGCCACGCATCCAGTCAGACAAGGGACACACCATGAGCTTTGACAGCGACACGCTGCTCTTCCAGGTCGTCATCAATCCGGAAGAGCAGTATTCGATCTGGCCCGATTACCGTCCGATCCCGGCCGGCTGGCGAGCCGTCGGCTTCAGCGGCCAGCGGCAGCAATGCCTGGAGTACATCGAGACCCACTGGACCGATATGCGGCCCGCGAGCCTGCGCGCCGCGATGGAAGCGCAAGGCGAGTCCACGGCGCGATGACTACGCAGGGGCCGGTCACGCTGTGGTGCCTGCCCAATGCGGGCGCGGGCGCCGCGGCCTATGCCGGATGGCATCGCGCGGCGCCGGCCGGGCTGACGATCCGGCCGATCGAACTGCCCGGCCGTGGCACCAGGATCGGCCAGCCCCTGTGCGAGTCGTTCGATGCGCTGTGCGACCAGCTCGAACATGAATTGCGCCAGCAACGGCTGTTGGCACAGTCGGCACGCAGCCGCCACGCGTTGTTCGGCCACAGCATGGGCGGGCTGCTCGCCTACGAGCTGGCACACCGCTGGCAGGCCGGGGGGGAACCCGCTTGCGCGCTGCTGGTCTCGGGTTGTCCGGCCCCCCGGCTGCGCGAGCCAGACCGTTTCGCCGGACCGCTCGACGATGCCGCCCTGATGGATCATCTGCGCGAGCTCGACGGCACGCCGCCGGAGCTGCTGGAACACGAAGAAATGATGGCGCTGACATTGCCAGTGCTGCGCGCGGACTTTCGTGTCTGTGCCAGCTATCGGCATCGCGAGCGGCCGTTGCTGCGCTGTTCGCTGCATGCATTCGGCGGACGTGGTGATCGCAGCGTCGGCGGTGCGATCGCCGGCTGGGGGCATGAAACGGCGGGTGCCTTTACGCTGGACTGGTACGACGGCGGCCACTTCTTCCTGCGCGAGCACACTGGCTCGATGCTGGCGCGAATCGGCATGCAGCTCGGCGTATCGGCCCCGGCTGCCCCGGTGAGCAATCCCGCGGAGGCCAGCGCATGCTAGCGCCGACGCTCGTGCCCGTGCCGGTTCCTGTCCCCCTTCCCTCGCCGCTCGCCCGCTACGACATACGTGTCTGGCGACTGGACATCGACATCCGGGCCGACCCTGTGCCCGGCGACCTGGCAGTCCTGTCGCCGCCGGAAACGGCACGGCTGCGCGCCTATCGCCGCGTCGCCGATCGGGCCCGCTTTGCCGCGGTACGCGGTGCGCTGCGGCGCTTGCTCGGCGCGTATCTCGACCTTGCGCCGTGGGAACTGCCGCTGCAGGCCGGCCTCCAGGGCAAACCGATATTGCCGCCGGCGATCCACGACGCGCCGAGATTCAACGTCTCGCACAGCGGCCGGATCGGATTGATCGCCATCGCAACCGATCCCGCGATCGCGGCGGTCGGTGTCGACGTCGAGCAGTGCCGCCCGGTGGAGCCGCTTGCGCTGGCCGCATCGGCGTTCTCGCCGGACGAACAGACGATGCTGCACGGTTGCCATCCCGCGCTGCGGCTGGACCGCTTCTATGCGTTGTGGACCGCCCGCGAAGCCCTGACCAAGGCGGCGGGCACCGGCATCGCCGATGCGCGCTGGCAGCAGGTTGCGCTGCAGGGATCCGGGGATGGATGTTGGCGCCCCCGTGGGCCGAGCGAAAAGCTGCCGACGTCGCTCGGGTCGTGGCACCCGGCAGAGGCCAGCCTCGTTGTCTCGCTGCCGTGCCCAGTGAGCTGTGCTGACCTGCCATATCGCGCCGCCGTGGCGCTACTTGCTCGACCGCTCTCTGCTCCCCTCTCCCGCCACGCGGTAGAGGGGTTGGGAGAGAGGGAAGAGCCCTGGCATATCGACGACCTTCGCTCTGGCGAACGCCCTTCCCTCTCCCCCGCCCCTCTCCCGCGAGCGGGAGAGGGGAGAAACTCTGCCGAAGCCATCCCGATGAGGACCGCATGACCGATCTGTCTACGCCTACCGTCGAGTCGCTGACCGCCGCGTCTTCGCCGCGCGCGGCGGCGTTGCCCTTCACGATCGAGGCCGCCAGCGCGGGCGAACCGCTGATCGAAGCGCTGCCCCGTCTGCGCGCGGACATCGACGCGCACCTGCGCACCACCGGCGGCGTGCTGTTCCGCTCGTTCGCCGTCGGCGGCGCCCAGGGATTTCGGGCCTTTGCCGCCGCCTTCGGCCATCCGCTGCTGAGCTACGAGTTCGGTTCCACGCCGCGCAGCAAGGTGACTGGCGGCGTCTATACCTCGACCGAATACCCGGCGCACCAATCGATTCCGTTGCACAACGAACAGGCCTATACGCGCGAATGGCCGATGAAGATCTGGTTCTATTGCGAACGCGCGGCACCGCAGGGCGGCGAAACGCCGATTGCCGACAGCCGCGCGATCTACCGCGCGGTCGATGCCGGCACACGGGAACGCTTTGCCACGCGCGGGCTTTGCTATGTACGCAACTTCGGCAACGGCATGGATGTGCCCTGGCAGCAGGTGTTCAACACCGGGGACCGGACCGAGGTCGAGGCCTACTGCGCGCGACATGGCATCGTCTGTGAATGGAAGGACGACGGCGAACTGCGCACGCGGCAGCGGGTACAGGGCATCGCCCATCATCCGCATACCGGCGATCCGGTGTGGTTCAATCAGGCCCATCTGTTCCATCTGTCGGCGCTGGCGCCCGAGATGCGCGAGGTGCTGCTCGATACCGTCGGCGAAGAGGACCTGCCGCGCAACGTCTACTACGGCGACGGCGCGCCGATTCCCGATGCCGAGCTGGACGCGGTCCGCGCGGTGCTGGACGCGCACAAGATCGTGTTTCCGTGGCGCGAGGGCGATGTGCTGATGCTGGACAATATGCTGACCGCCCACGCGCGGGAGCCGTTCAGCGGTCCGCGCAAGGTCGTGGTGGCGATGGCGGAGCCGCACGGCGCGCCGGCGTAGCAATGTCGGGGCGCACCGCCAAGTCTCGTCATTCCCGCGAAAGCGGGAATCCAGCGTCGTTCTGTCGTTCAAAGCCGCTGGGTCCCCGCTTTCGCGGGGACGACGAGCAGGTGACCTACTTCAGGTCGCCGAACTTGCGCCCCTGTGCCACCAGTTCCTCCAGCAGCCTGGCTGGCTTGAAGTCGGGACCGAAGCTCTCCTCGTAGCGCCGCAGCGTCTCCAGCACCTTGTCCAGCCCGATCGTGTCCGCGTAGAACATCGGACCGCCGCGGTAGACCGGCCAGCCATAGCCGTTGACCCAGATCACGTCGATGTCCGACGCGCGGATCGCCTTGCCCTCCTCCAGGATCTTCGCGCCCTCGTTGATCATCGGGTAAATGCAGCGCTCCAGGATCTCCTGCTCCGAGACCACACGGCTGGTCCGGCCCTGCTTCGCCGCGAAGTCGCGGATCACCTGCTCGACCACCGGCGACGGTTTGGCGTTGCGTTTCTCGTCGTAGTCGTAGTAACCGGCACCGGTCTTCTGGCCGCGCCGGTCCATTTCGCAGAGGATTTCGCGCAGCGTCGAGCTGCTCGATTTCTCCCGGACCCAGCCGAGGTCGAGGCCGGCCAGGTCGCTCATCGCGAACGGTCCCATCGGAAAGCCGAATTCGTACAGCGCGCGGTCGACGTCCCACGGCAGCGCGCCTTCCAGCACGAGCTTCTGCGCCTCACGCTGGCGTTGCGCCAGCATCCGGTTGCCGACGAAGCCCGGGCAGACGCCGACCAGCGCGGCGATCTTGCCGATCTTGCGGGCCAGTTCCATCGACGTGCGGATCACCGGCTTGGCGGTCCTGGCGCCGCGCACGACTTCCAGCAGCTTCATCACATTGGCCGGCGAGAAGAAATGCAGGCCGATGACCGCCTCAGGCCGCGACGTGGCGGCGGCGATCTCGTCGACGTCCAGCGCCGAGGTATTGGTCGCGAGGATCGCGCCGGGCTTGGCGATGCGGTCGAGCCGGCCGAACACGTCCTTCTTGACGTCCATGTTCTCGAACACGGCCTCTATCACCAGATCGGCGTCGGCCAGCTTTTCCATCTCCAGCGTCGGCGTCAGCAGCGCCATGCGGTGCTCGATGTCGGTGGCGCTGATGCGGCCCTTCTTGGCCGTGTTCTCGTAGTTGGTCCGGATCGTGCGGACGCCGCGGTCCAGCGCCTGCTGCGATGTCTCGACGATGGTGACCGGATAGCCGGCGTTCAGGAAGTTCATCGCAATGCCGCCGCCCATCGTGCCGGCGCCGATGATGCCGACCTGCCTGACCGGCAGCAGCGGCGTATCGGCATCGATATCGGGCAGCTGCCAGACCTGCCGCGAGGCGAAGAAGTAGTAGCGCTGCGCCGCCGACTGCGTGCCGTTCAGCAGCTCGACGAACATCGCGCGTTCGCGCTTGAGTCCCTCGTCGAACGGCAGTTCAACCGCTGCCTCGATGCAGCGGATGTTGTATTCGGGCGCATCGAAGCCGCGAAAACGGCGGGCGTTGGCCCGGCGGAATTCAGCGAAGATCTCCGGCTTGCCGCGCGCCGCGGCGATCTTGTCGTCGAGGTCGCGCACCTTGCGCAGCGGCCGCCCTTCCCCCACCACCTGGCGGGCGAATGCGATGGCGTCGGCGCGCAGGCTGGCGTCATCGGTCAGCAGATCGACCAGGCCCATCTCGGCCGCGGCCGGCGCGGGTACATGGGTGCCCGAGGTGACCATCTCCAGCGCCTTCTCGACGCCGACGATGCGCGGCAGCCGCTGGGTGCCGCCAGCGCCCGGCAGCAGGCCGAGATTGACCTCGGGCAGGCCGCATTTGGCCGAACGCGCGGCGACACGATAGTGGCAGACCAGCGCGACTTCCAGCCCGCCGCCGAGCGCGGTGCCGTGAATGGCCGCGATCACCGCCTTGGGCGCATCCTCGATCGCGGCCTGCACCTCGGGCAGCGACGGCCCAGTCGGCGGCTTGCCGAACTCGGTGATGTCGGCGCCGGCGATGAACGTCTTGCCGGCGCAGGTCAGCACGATGGCCTTGACCGCGTCGTCGGCGACGGCCTGCTTGACCCCCGCCAGGATGCCGGCACGGACATTGGCCGACAGCGCGTTGACAGGCGGCGAGTCGATCGTCAGCACGGCGATGCCGGCGTCCACGGTAAGGTCGGTGACCGGATTGATGGTCGTCATCGATGTGTCTCCATTGGAATTGGATTGAAATCGGAATTGGATTCAGGACCGGCCTCGGGCCTCGGATCGGATTGGGCACGGGATAAAAGCCACGCAGCCCACGGCCAACTCAGCCCGCACGATCGCTGACATCGCGCGCGATCGCCAGGAAGCGGTCCAGCTCGTCGCGGATGCGCTTCTTGTTGTATTTGCCAACGCTGGTCTTCGGGATGTCCCGCGTGATCGCCACCAGCTTGGGCAGCATCCACTTGGTGATGCGGCCGGTGTCGACGCCATGGGTCTTCAGGAAGTCGATCACCGCATATTCGTCGGCCTCGAAGCCGGTGCGCACGCTGACCAGCGCCATCGGCCGTTCGCCCCAGACCGGATCGGGCACGCCGACCACCGTCGCCTCCTGCACGAAGTCGGCCATCGCGATCAGGTTCTCGAGCAGCACGGTCGGCACCATCTCGGCGCCGCTGCGGATCACGTCCTTGATGCGGTCGGCGATCGTGATATAGCCGTGCGCGTCGACCTTGGCCAGGTCGCCGGTATGCAGCCAGCCGCCCCGCCACAGGTCCGCGCTCTTTTCAGGGTCGCGGAAATAGCGTTCGGTGGTCCACGGCGCGCGCACGACGATCTCGCCAACGGTCTGGTCGTCTTTGGGAACCGGCCGGCCATCGTCGTCGACCACCTCGACGTCGACGCCAAGGATCGGCAGGCCCGCCTTGACCAGCAGCGCATCGGTCTGCTCCCGATCCAGGTCGACCAGATCCTTCTTGATGAACGAGGTGACGATCGTCGGCGCGGTTTCCGTCATGCCGTAGCCGGAGCTCATCCGGAACGACGGGATCAGCGCTTCGAGTTTCTTCTTCAGGCCCAGCGGCAGCGCCCCGCCGCCGACGTTGACGCGCACCAGGCTGCTCAGGTCGTATTTGTGCAGGTCCGGGTATTCGAGCAGCATCGCCGCAATGGTGGCGACGATGCCGACCGAGGTCACCTTCTCGCGCTCGACCAGCTCACAGAACCCCTGCACGGTGAAGGTGCCATGCAGCACGATCTTCTGCGCGCTGTAGACCGCGATGAACGGCGCGCCCCAGGCATGGATATGGAACATCGGCGTGTTCAGCAGCGGCACCGCGGACTCGCCGAGCCGCACGCCCAGGCCGTCCTCGATATCGATCGACGGCGTGTTGGCGATCGCCATCTGCGCCATCACGTGCACCGTCATCAGATACAGCTGGCGGTGCGTGAAGGTCGCGCCCTTGGGTTGCCCGGTGGTGCCGGTGGTGTAGCACAGCGTTGCGTTGACGTCCTCGTGCAGCGCCGGCCAGTCGAACTGCTCCGGCTGCCTTGCCAACAGATCCTCGTAGTGGATCAGGTTCGCGATGCGCGTTTCGGGCAGGCCGGGCTTGTTCGACAGATAGACGAAACGCTGCACCACGTCCTTGATATGGTCGTAGATACCCTCGACCAGCGGCAGCAGCGTGTCGTCGAAGAACAGCACGCGGTCCTGCGCATGGCGGATCGTGTAGACGATATGTTCCGGCGACAGACGGACATTGACCGGGTGCAGCGTCGCGCCGACGCCCGGTACGCCGAAGTACAGTTCCAGGTGGCGATGGGTGTTCAGCGCCATGGTGGCGATGCGGTCGCCGGGTTCGCCCGGTGTGCCGGCCACCACGCCCAGCTCCGACGACAGCGCGTTGGCCAGCCGGCAGACGCGCCGATACCACTGGTCCCACGTAAAGCGGAAATACTCGCCGCTGATGTGATTGCGGTAGACGACACCGATCTGGTCGGGATACATCCGCACGGGCCGCCGCATGATCGTGGTCAACAGCAGCGGATAGTGGGTGCTGAACTCGGGATAGGTTCTCGCTTCCATCTCGTCTCCTGGATCGTGGTTCTTGCCCTTTGTCCTTCTTGTCCGGCTCCCCTCTCCCGCAAGCCGGAGAGGAAGCAGCCCGTGGCGCACGCATGCTGCGGCGCGCCGATGGATCGATCGCTGTCTTTCTCCCCTCTCCCGCAAGCGGGAGAGGGGTCGGGGGAGAGGGCATACGGCGTTCGCCATGGCATGCATCGGTGGCACGACAGCCGCCCTTTTCCCTCTCCCCCAGCCCCTCTCCCGCAGGCGGGAGAGGGGAGCAAACACTCGCGCAAGCGTCAGCGTGGGCGTCGGCGTTCTCGCATCGCAGCCGCCCGTCAAGACGTCATCGGATCGCCCTGGTTCGGCGGCAACGGGCCGGGCCGCCGTCGCGGATCTTTCATCGCCAGAGCCATCGCGAACGCCAGGCACTTGACCGCGATGGCCAGTGCGAACACCAGCCAGAAGCGGACGCCCTGGGCCAGCATGCCGCCGAGCACCGGGCCGATCGCCATCATCGCGTAGGTGCCGGTACCCGCGACGGCCAGCAGCATCGGCCGGTCCTTGCGCGCGCCGAATTCCATCACCAGGTTGTCGGCGGAAATAAAGAAGCCGCCGAAGCCCGCACCGAGTCCGCAGAAGGCCAGCACGAACCAGCCCAGCGAGCCGCAGCCCAGCAACAGCGCGGTAGCGGCGATCCATAACGCGATGCTGGCGAGGAACACGAGCCGGTAGCCATGGCGGTCGGCCAGCCGGCCCCACAGCAGATTGCTCGCGGTCTGCGCAAGCAGATAGGCCAGGCTCAGATAACCGAGCGTGGCACCGGACAGGTCGATATGCTGGCCCGCATAGATCGCATAGAACGGCATCGCCATCATGCCCAGCGCCACCAGCGCGCGGGCGACGAAGAAGCGCACGAAGTCGGGCTGCGCCCGCAGCAGCGCCGGCACTTCGCGGATGCGGCGCCGGAAGCCGACCGGCAGGCGCACATCCTGCAACGCGGGCTCGCGCATGCCGGCCAGTGCCGAAATGCCGAGGCTGGTCAGCACGAAGGCGGCCAGGAAGGTCGCGGCATAGCCGTTGCCCAGCACGTCGTGACCGACCAGATAGCGTCCGCCAAGCCAGGCCACCGCCGCCGCGGTCAGCCCGCCGAAGAAGTTGCGCAGCGCGCTGAGGCCGCCGCGGCGATGCAGCGGAATGATCTTCGAGGTCAGGTATTGAAAGGCGACGTTCTGCACGCCGTTGAGCAGGCCGAACAGCAGCAGGAAGACCGCGGCAGCCGTCAGTGCCGCCGCGCCCGACAGCCACAGCGCCGACAATGCGAGCCCCAGCACTTGCAGCCTCACCAGCCAGCCGACGCGGTACAGCATCGGCATCACCTGTTGCCGATGCTCGATCAGCGTCGCGCCCCACATCGACGACGCGGCCATGCCGGCGTACTGGGCCGACAACACCAGCCCGACGGTCAGCTTGGAGCCGGACAGCAGATACAGATAGGCCGGCACGAAGGTCGGCGCGGTGACCAGCCGGAAGCCCGTCATGCCGAGCATGCCGTGCGCCAGGAACGCCATCGCGTTGCGGCGGTAATGCCGCGACACATGGTCCAGATAGCCGCGCTCGCCGTCGTCGTCCGCATCGGCGTCGTCCACATCGGTGGACTCGCGGGCCGGCGACAGTGCGGAGCTCATGCCGACTCCGGCCCCGAACGCATGCCGGGCGCCGGCATCGCCGCGTACTGCCGCAGGGCCTGCTCCAGCGCAACCGGCTCCAGCGACAGCAGCTCCATCACCGCGGAAAGCCACGGCGGACGCTCGCAGCAGCAGACCGAGATCGGCGTGTCGAGGTCGGAATGCTGCGACGCCAGCATCGCGAAGCTCGACGCGTAGCTGGGCGGACGGACGTCATTGGCGAGCTCGGCAATCGCAAAGGGATCGGGCGGCGCCAGTTGGCTCAGGTCGGGCACGGGGATATAGGGGCTGCGCGCCGCGCTGCCGCCGCCGCACAGTCCGGGCCCATCGCGGACGATGGCGCCACGTACCTCGCCGGGACGCGCGCCCGCCAGCAGCAGCGCGACATAACCGCCGATGCCGCGTCCGGAAAGCGTGCACGGGCCCAGGTGCGCCAACGCGATGTCGGCGTCGGCCATCAGGAACTCGCAGCTGTAGCCGCCGCCGCGCGGCAGGTCCGATTCACCGTGGCCGGTGAAGTCGAGCGCATGGACGGGGCCGGGCCAACTTGAATATTCGGCCGGCAGCGTGGCCGGCGAGCGCTCGCCCAGGCCGTGCAGCAACAGCAGCGGATGACCGCCGCCATCCTTGAGCCGATGCAGCGCGAGCCGCAGACGATGGTGAGGCAGATATTGTCGCGGCGATTGGCGCGGCGATTGGCCCGGGGATTGGCCCGGCGATTGGCGCTGGGATGAGGTCAAGGACATGGTCATGCCCCGAAGAACTGCAGGATGCGGCGCGCCGTTTCCTGCGGCCGTTCGATATGGATGAAATGGCCGACGTCCTGCATCCGATGGACTTCCGTGCTGGCGGGGAAGAACGGCATCAGGTCGTCGGCTGTCGCGTCCCAGCCCATCGGCTCCTTCTCGGAGCCGAAGATCGCCAGCATCGGAATCGGAAAGCCGGGCAGCCTGTCGGTCATCCAGCGCACACGCATCGGTCCGAAGCCGCCCACGCCGATCGCGGGGTCCAGCTTCCAGCGCCAGCCCTGTTCGTCCCGGCGTGCGCCGTGCGAGGCGATGTAGCACAGCCACTCGTGGCTCAGGCGCGGGTTCATCCTGGCGCGGCGCTGCGCCAGTTCCTCCAGCGTGCCGGGACGCCGCTCGAGCTCGCCGCTGCGCCGCCGCGCATCGAGCCAGCGGGTAATGACGGGCCCGGTCAGCGAGGACTTGCGTTCGCGTACCGCGCTGTCGGCATGCGGGCTGCGGAACGGCAGGCCGTCGATCGCGGCGAACCGGGTGAACCGGTGCGGCAGCGCCTGGATCGCCTGCACCAGCAGCGAGCCGCCCTTGCTGTGGCCGACCGCCAGGCACGGCTCCCGCGTGATCGAGTCCGCCACCGCCAGCATGTCGCGCACGTCGGCAACCCAGTTGTACAGATCGGCGTGATCGGAATCGCCATGGCCGCGATGGTCGTACGACACCACGCGGTATCCCGCATCGGCCAGCAGCGGCGCAAACGCATCGAAGGTCCGGGCGAAGTCGAGCGCGCCATGGACCAGCAGCAGCGGCGTGGCGTCCGGCTCGCCCCATTCGTAGACGGCGAGCCGCAAGCCGCTGGCATCGACCCAGCGGCGGCGGTCGGGCGCCCGCGCGCCCGGGAAGGTCCACACCGCATCGTCCGTCGAAGGCTCGCTGGTCTGCATGTCTCCACCTTGGGCCGAGCTGGGCGTCAGCTGGCGCCGCCGGCCTGTTTCGTGATGTTGGTATGTTTCCGGCGATGCTAGCACAAGGCCGTCCCTCCGCCATATTGCCTTTTTATCCGCGCCGTGTGCGGCATAGCCGGTATGCGCCGTTTGCATGGTCGATACCGTTTTCGTAAATGGCGTATTGACGATGTCCGGCGCACGCTTGTATAACGGCCCTGCACGCCCTTGATCGCCGCATTCGGCATCACGCGGCGCACGGTTCGAGCAAGAGACGACGGCCCGCAGAGGCCGCCCACCGCGACAGGAGACCACCGTGGAAGACCTGGAGACGTTCCGGCAGCAGACGCACGCCTGGCTGCAGGACAATTGCCCGCCCGAGATGCGGCAGCCGGTGCAGGACGACGAGGACATCTGCTGGGGCGGACGCAAGTTCCGCTTCCGCTCCGAGGCGCAGCGCCAGTGGCTCGAACGGATGGCCGAGCGCGGCTGGACCGTGCCCGAATGGCCGCGCGAATACGGTGGCGGCGGCCTGAGCCGCGAACAGGCCAAGATCCTACGCGAGGAAATGCAGCGGCTCGGCTGCCGGGTGCCGCTGCAGAGCTTCGGCATCTCGATGCTGGGGCCGGCCCTGCTGAAGTACGGCAGCGAGGCGCAGAAGCGCGAGCACCTGCCGAAGATCGCGCGCGGCGAGATCCGCTGGTGCCAGGGCTATTCCGAGCCGAACGCCGGCTCCGACCTGGCGGCGCTGCAGACGCGCGCCGAGGACCGTGGCGACCACTTCGTCGTCAACGGCCAGAAGATCTGGACCTCGTATGCCGACAAGGCCGACTGGATCTTCTGCCTGGTGCGCACCGACTTCTCCGCGCAGAAGCACACCGGCATCAGCTTCCTGCTGTTCGACATGGAGACGCCCGGGGTGACGACACGGCCGATCGTGCTGATCTCCGGCAAGTCGCCGTTCTGCGAGACCTTCTTCGACGATGTCGTGGTGCCGCGCGACCAGTTGGTCGGTGAGCTGAACGGCGGCTGGGAGATCGCCAAGTATCTGCTGACCCATGAGCGCGACATGATCAGCGCGATCGGCAGCCGCGGCTTCCGGCAGCCGCTGGGACGCCATGCCGCCAAGGCGATCGGCACCGATGCGGCCGGCCGGCTCGACGAGCCGATGCTGCGCGCGCAACTGGCCCGCTTCGAGATCGACGAGGCCGCGTTCGGCTTCGCGGGCGAACGGGTGCGCGACCTCGCCAGGCAAGGCGAGGGGATTGCCGCGTTTTCCTCGGTGTTGAAGTACTACGGCGCCGAGCTGAACAAGCGGCGCTACGAACTGCTGATGTCGGTCGGCGGCAGCGACGCGCTCGAATGGGAAAGCGAACGCAGCCAGCAGGGCGCCACCGCGCGCGCCTGGCTGCGCACCAAGGCCAACTCGATCGAAGGCGGCACCAGCGAGGTCCAGCTGAACATCGTCGCCAAGCGGATCCTGGGCCTGCCCGGGGCCTGACGGCCCTTCCCTCCCTTCACCGTGCCGGGACCGCGCGATCGCGCGGCTCGGCGGCTACCTTCGCGGACATCGACATGGCCATCGTACTGAACGACACCCAGGACATGCTGCGCGACAGCGCGCTGACCTTCCTGCGCGAGAACGCACCGATCGCGGCGCTGCGCGCGATGCGCGACAGCGGCGACCCGACCGGCTTCTCGCGCGAGCTGTGGCAACGCTTCGCCGATCTCGGCCTCGCCGGCGTGCTCGTGCCGGAGGCGTACGGCGGCAGCGGGCTCGGCGTGGTGGAAGCGGGCGTCATCATGGAGGCGATCGGCCGCACGCTGGCGCCGTCGCCCTTCCTCTCCACCTCGGTGCTCGGCGCCTCGCTGCTGACCCACTTCGGCACCGACGCACAACGCGACGCGCTGCTGCCCGCGATCGCGGCCGGCCGGCACCTGACCGCACTGGCGCTGGACGAGGCCGGCAAGCATCGGCCGTTCCGCCTGTCCACCCGCGCGACGCCCGATGCCGGCGGCTATCGGCTCGACGGCAGCAAGCAGCTGGTCGTCGACGGCCACGTGGCGGACACGCTAATCGTGGCGGCGCGCACCGCCGATCCCCAGGCGGGACAGAGCGAGGACACGCACGGCATCACGCTGCTGCTGGTACCCCGCACCAGTGCTGGCGTGCGAATCGAACGGGTGGTATTGGCCGACGCCACGCAGGCCGCGCGCATCGTCTTCGAAGGGGTGCAGGTGCCCGCCGATGCGGTACTCGGCGACGTCGATGGCGGTGGTGCGATCCTCGAGCGCGCGCTCGACATCGGCCGCGCGGTGCTGTCGTCCGAGCTGCTGGGCATCGCGGACGAGGCCTTCGCCCGCACGCTGGCCTATCTGAAGGAGCGCCGACAGTTCGGCAAGATCATCGGCGAATTCCAGGCGCTGCAGCATCGCGCCGCCCATCTGTTCACCGAACTCGAGCTGACGCGCGCCATCGTGCTGCGCTGCCAGCAACGGCTGGACGAGTCGGTGCCGGACGGCCCCGAGGCGCTGGTATCGGCCGCCAAGGCCAAGGCGGGCGAGACCGCGACGCTCGCGGTGCAGGAAGGCGTGCAGATGCACGGCGGCATCGGCATGACCGACGAGTTCGAAATCGGCTTCTTCATGAAGCGGGCGCGCACCGCGCAGGAGTGGCTGGGCGACGCCAACTTCCACGCCGATCGCTGGGCACGGCTGCGCGGCTACTAGCCGGTACCGGGGAGACAGCTTGGGCCGCACGGCGGCCCGCCCCCGGGAAATTCACTAGACCAAGGGGCGTGCCTTCGGGTTGTCATCGCTTCGAACGATGAGTATGCTGGGATCGCGATCGGCGCAAGGCTGATCGCTGCATTGCCCCGCACAAAAACTGCATTCCGCGTGCCGAAATACCGCCACAGGCAATGACCTGTAGGCGGAAACAGGAGACAGCATGGCCGGAGCATCAGCAGAAATCGTGTTGCCGGTATCCCCGCCGGCATTGGCGCGCGCGGTCAGCCGCGCCGCCCGCCATGCGAGGCGCCCATGAGCGCCTACTTGATGCGCCGGCTGCTGGCGCTGCTGCCCACGCTGCTGTTCGCCAGCATCATCGTGTTCTCGATCGTGCGGCTGGTGCCGGGCGACGTGGTCGACCTGATGCTGAGCCAGAACGACATCAGTGCCGATGTGCGCAGCCGCGAGGAACTGATGCAGCTGCTCGGCCTCGATCGGCCGATGTGGCAGCAATACCTGCACTGGGTCGGCAACATCGTGCTGCACGGCGACCTTGGCGTGTCGCTGTGGCAGGGCGAGCCGGTGCTGAAGATGGTAATGGCGCGCATCCCGGTGACGCTGTCGCTCGGCGTCATCGCGCTGGTGGTGGCGCTGTCGGTGGCGCTGCCGATCGGGGTGCTGTCGGCGATCCGGCAGGACAGCGCAGCCGACTACGTGGCGCGCTCGTTCTCGATCCTGATGCTGGCGGTGCCGAGCTTCTGGCTGGGCACGATGGTGATGGTCTTTCCGTCGGTCTGGTGGGGATGGTCGCCGGAGGTCCGCTACGTGCCGTTCCGCGAGAACCCGCTGCAGCACCTGCAGCAGATGCTGGTGCCGGCGATCGTGCTCGGCATGGCGCTGTCGGCGATCACGATGCGGATGACGCGCACGATGATGCTCGAGGTGCTGCGCCAGGACTATATCCGTACCGCCTGGGCCAAGGGACTGAACGAGCGGATGGTGATCCTGCGGCATGCACTGCGCAATGCGCTGATCCCGGTGGTCACGCTGGTGGGCCTGCAGGCGCCGCTGTTGATCGGCGGCGCGGTGATCATCGAGCAGATCTTCGCGCTGCCCGGCATGGGCCTGCTGCTGCTCGACGCGGTGCATCAGCGCGACTATCCGGTGATCACCGGTGTGTTCCTGGTGGTCGGCGTCGCGGTGATGCTGATCAATCTGCTGGTGGACCTGAGCTACGGATTGTTCGATCCGAAAGTGAGGCATCGCTGATGGCACGTTCCGTGACTCCCCTGCCCTCCGTCGCACCGTCCGCTGCCGACGCGGCCGTGGCAGCGGCAACGACAACGACAACGGCGGCGACGTCGACCGCCACCCGCCACTGGCCCGGCTTCGGCCTGCTGCGCCGCCTGTTCCGCGACAAGCCGCTGGGTGCGGCGGGCGCGGTGATCTGCGCGATCTTCCTGTTCTGCGGCGTCTTCGCCGACGTGCTGGCGCCCTACGGCGTCAACGAGATCAACATGTTGCATCGGCTGCAGCCGCCGTCGTGGGCGCATCCATTCGGCACCGACAATCTGGGCCGCGACATGCTGTCGCGCTGCCTGTACGGCGCGCAGCTGTCGGTAGTGATCGGGCTGTCGGCCGCGACGCTTGCCACCGCGGTCTCGGTGCTGCTCGGCATCCTGACCGGCTATCTCGGCGGCAAGTTCGACCTGGTGGTGCAGCGCTTCGTCGATGCATGGATGAGCTTTCCCGATCTGGTGATCCTGATCGTCGTGGTGTCGGTGCTCGGCCCGGGCAGTTGGCAGATCGTGGTGACGCTGGGCCTGCTGCTCGGCATCGGCGGCTCGCGCATCGTGCGCAGCGCCGTGGTGTCGGTGCGCGAGAACATGTATGTGCACGCCGCGCAGTCGATGGGCGCGTCGACGCCGCGCATCCTGTGGCGCCACATCCTGCCGAACGTGCTGCCGCCAGTGATCGTGCTGTTCACCACGCGCGTCGGCACCGCGATCCTCGCCGAGTCCGGCCTGTCCTTCCTGGGCCTGGGCGTGCCGCCGCCGGCGCCGACCTGGGGCGGCATGCTGTCCGGCGACGGCCGCACCTTCATGTTCCAGGGCCCGTGGCTCGCGCTGGCGCCCGGCGCCTGCCTGACCGTGGTGGTCTACGCGATCAACGTCTACGGCGACGCGCTGCGCGACCTGCTCGATCCGCGCATGCGGGGCAGCCGGTAGCGGCAACACGACGCATCCGACAAACCAGAAGAAACCAGACTGCCGACAAGCCTTGTCGTCCCCGCGAAGGCGGGGACCCAGTGGCTTCCAGAGACGCTGGGTTCCCGCATGCGCGGGAGCGACACGGTGGCACTGCCGGAAATCCGGAAACAGGAGACGGAGATGAAGAGCAACGACAACGCGTTCCGCCGCTCGGCAAAAGGGGGAACGGCGATCGCCGCGGCGATCGCGCTGGCCGTGACTGCCGGCAGCGCCCTCGCGCAGCCCGAGGCGCCGAAGTACGGCGGCACCGTGGAGATCGGCTCGGTCTATCCGACCATCTCGGCCCTGTCGTGGGATCTGGCCGACTGGAACTGGAAGCAGAACTACGACACCGGCCAGGTCTACGAGCAGCTGTTCGTCGCCGACCTGAGCAAGTCCAAGCGCAACGGCGGCAAGTACGCGTTCCAGGCCGATGCCTGGCTGCCGGAGGACGCGATCCGCGGCGAGCTGGCCGAGTCGTGGAAATGGACCGATCCGCTGACGCTCGAGGTCAAGCTGCGCAAGGGCGTCAAGTTCCCGGCCAAACCGGGCGTGATGGAGGAGCGCGAGCTGGTCGCCGAGGACGTGGTGTTCAGCTACGGCCGGCAGGAGGCCAGCGCCAAGAAGATCCCGACGTACTTCGATCACCTGAGCAAGGTCGAGGCGCGCGACAAGCACACGGTGCTGTTCCGCTTCAAGGAATTCAACGCCGAGTGGGACTACCGCTTCGGCTGGGGCTACTACTCGGGGATCATGCCCAAGGAGGTTGCTACTGCCGGCGCCGCCAACTGGAAGAACGTCAACGGCACCGGCCCGTTCACGCTGACCCAGTTCGTGCAGGGCAACGCCAGCACCTACACGAAGAACCCGCAGTACTGGGACAGCGAGCGCATCGGCAACAAGGACTACAAGCTGCCCTTCGTCGACAAGGTGGTGCTGCGCACGATCAAGGACGAGGCCACGCGCAACACGATGCTGCGCACCGGCAAGATCGACATCATGGAGGGACTGCGCTGGACCGCGGTCGACGAGCTCAAGCGCAGCGCCCCGCAGCTGCAGTGGTCGCGCTGGCTGTCGTACACCGGCCAGTATCTGGCGATGCGGGTCGATACCAAGCCGTTCAACGACATCCGGGTCCGGCGCGCGCTGAACATGGCGGTCAACAAGCAGGAGATCGTCAAGCAGTACTACGGCGGCAATGCGGAGCTGTTCGCCTATCCGCAGCATCCCGACTACGGCGGCTACTACGAGCCCCTGAGCGCGATGCCGGACAACGTCAAGGAGCTGTTCACCTACAACCCCGACAAGGCGCGCAAGCTGCTCGCCGAGGCCGGCTATCCGAAGGGATTTACCTTCAAGGTGCAGGTCTGCGCCTGCAGCCCGGACCATATGGAGCTGCTGCCGCTGATCGCCGCCTATCTCGAACAGGTAGGCGTGCGCATCCAGATCCAGCCGATGGAGTACGGCGCCTTCCTGTCGGCGATGACGACCAAGACCAATGCGCCCGGCTACATGATGAACAACGGCCATACCAATCCGACCACGACGATCCGCAAGAGCTTCGTCAGCGGCCAGGTGTGGAACGCCTCGCAATGGAACGACCCGAAGTTCGACAAGAAGGTCGAGGAGGCCTTCGAGCTGCGAGACGTCGGCAAGCGGCAGGAGGCGCTGCGCGCGCTGACGCGCGAGATCGTCGCGCAGGCCCCGTATATCTGGCTGCCGACGCAGTACGTCTATACGGCCTGGTGGCCGTGGGTCAAGAACTACGGCGGCGAGCTGCGCGCCGGCGCGGTGCGGCCCGGACCGATCTACGCGCGGGTGTGGATCGATCAGGAGATGAAGAAAAAGATGGGCTTCTGACGGCCCGATGATTGTCGCCCCCGCGCAGGCGGGGGCCCAGCGGCTTGATGGACTCATGGAAGTCACTGGGTCCCCGCATTCGCGGGGACGACGGGGACAGAGGAGCAGAACATCCCTGTCGCCCCCGCGCAGGCGGGGGCCCAGCGGCTTGATGGACTCATGGAAGTCACTGGGTCCCCGCATTCGCGGGGACGACGGGAACAGAGGAGCAGATCATCCCTGTCGCCCCCGCGAAAGCGGGGGCCCAGCGGCTTGATGAGCTCGTTGAAGTCACTGGGTCCCCGCATTCGCGGGGACGACGGAGTTGCGAAACGTTCCTGTGGCCTCAAGCAGACGGGAACGACGTGGATGCCATACCAGGAGGAAGCCAATGACGCAGCCGATCCTGCAGGTCCGCAATCTGACCACCCGCTTTCGTACCGATCGCGGCGTGGTGACCGCGGTCGATCAGGTCTCCTTCGACGTGGCGCCCGGCGAGACGCTCGCCATCGTCGGCGAATCGGGTTCCGGCAAGAGCGTGACCGCGCTGTCGATCCTCGGCCTGATTCCGCGCCCGCCCGGTTCGATCGATGGCGGCGAGATCCTGTTCGACGGCCAGGACCTGCTCAAGCTCGATGCCGACGCGATGCGCGCGATCCGCGGCAATCGCATCGCGATGATCTTCCAGGAGCCGATGTCGTCGATGAACCCGGCGCTGACGATCGGCAAGCAGATCGCCGAGCCGATCCAGCTGCATCAGAAGCTGCCGTGGAAGACCGCGCTGGGCATGGCCGCCGAGCTGCTCGGCCAGGTGCAGATTCCCGAGCCGGCCAGCCGCCTGAACGCCTATCCGCATCAGTTCTCCGGCGGCATGCGGCAGCGCGCGATGATCGCGATGGCTCTGGCCTGCAAGCCGCAGCTGATCATCGCCGACGAGCCGACCACCGCGCTCGACGTCACGGTACAGGCGCAGATCCTCGATCTGCTGAAGGATCTGGCGCAGCGGCTGGGCACCGCGCTGATCCTGATCACGCATGACCTCGGCGTGGTGGCGCGCTACGCCGATCGCGTCGCGGTGATGTATGGCGGCCGCCTGGTCGAGATGGCCTCGGCCGACGAGCTGTACCGCGACCCGCGCCATCCCTACACGCGCGGGCTGATGGCCTGCGTGCCGCGGCTCGATGGCGACACCAGCCAGGCGCTGGTGCCGATCGAGGGCCAGCCGCCGGACCTGACCGCGCTCGGTCCCGGCTGCGCCTTTCAACCGCGCTGCGCGCTGGCCCAGGCGCAATGCCGCGTCACGCGCCCGATGCTGAAGACCACCGCCGATGGCCGCGGGCTTCCGATTCATCTGAATGCCTGCCATCTGCAGGAGACGCCATGACCGCCACCGCCGCGCTCGATACGCCCGCCATCAACGATGCCGCCTTCGCTGCCGATGGCATGCCGCTGGCCGTGCCAACCCCGGCGCCCCGCCCTCGCACCATCGGCCGCGAGATCCTGCGGGTGCAAGACCTGAAGGTGCATTTCCCCGTCATGCGCGGCGTGGTGCTCAAGCGCCAGGTCGGCTCGGTCAAGGCGGTCGACGGCGTGTCGTTCACGCTGCGACAGGGCGAGACCTTGGGCCTGGTCGGCGAGAGCGGCTGCGGCAAGTCGACCACCGGACTGGCGATCCTGAAGATGCTGGCGGCCAGCGGCGGACGCATCGACTAC
The DNA here is from genome assembly GCF_021213615.1 of Cupriavidus sp. UGS-1. Lineage (NCBI taxonomy): Bacteria > Pseudomonadati > Pseudomonadota > Betaproteobacteria > Burkholderiales > Burkholderiaceae > Cupriavidus > Cupriavidus sp. UGS-1. The sequence continues at coordinate 66,128 of NZ_JAJQJF010000004.1, forward strand.
GACGGCACCGATCTCGCGCAGATGACGCGCGCCCAGGAGAAGCACTTCCGCCGCAGCGTGCAGATGGTCTACCAGGATCCGTTCGGTTCGTTGAACCCTCGCATGAAGGTGCGCGATATCGTGGCCGAGCCGCTGGAGATCCATGGCATGGCCGGCGATCGCGCGGCCACGCGGGCGCGTGTGGGCGAGCTGCTGGAGATGGTGGGACTGCTGCCCTATATGGCGGACCGCTATCCGCACGAGTTCTCCGGTGGGCAGCGCCAGCGCATCGGCATCGCGCGTGCGCTGGCCCTCAAGCCCGGCGTGATCGTCTGCGACGAACCGGTATCGGCGCTGGACGTCTCGATCCAGGCGCAGGTGGTCAACGTCTTCATGGACCTGCAGCGGCGGCTCGGGCTGTCGTATCTGTTCATCGCGCACGATCTGGCCGTGGTACGCCATATCAGCGACCGCATCGCGGTGATGTACCTGGGCCGCATCGTCGAGATCGCCGATCGGGATGCGCTCTATGCGCAGCCGCGCCATCCGTACACGCAGGCGCTGCTGTCGGCGGTGCCGGTGGCGAACGTCGAGGCCGAGCGCCAGCGCAAGCGGATCGTGCTGCGCGGCGAGGTCCCCAGCCCGATGCATCCGCCATCGGGCTGCCGCTTCCATACGCGTTGCCCGGTGGCGATGGAGCGCTGCAAGTCACAGGAGCCGGCGCTGCGCGACAGCGGCGACGGGCAGATGGTGGCCTGCCATCTTTACGAATAAGCGGTACGAATCAGCGGGTACGAATCAGCGATACGAGCGGCAGTACGACTGGACGGTACTGCCGTGCCGACCACGCCGAACGCCGCTACGCCGGCGACAGGATCCCCATCAGCAGCGGCCGCACGAACAGATCGGCCGCGTTGTCCGACGAGGCATCGCGCACCCAGCGGCGCAGCTCGACCGCGGCGTTGATCATGCCGTTGATCTGCAGCGCCGCGATCGATTGGTCGAGCGGCCGGATCGAGCCGTCCTGCATGCCCTGCACCAGGAATCGCACGAAGCGCGCCGACAGCCGGTTCATCGTCAGCATCTTTTCCTTGCGCATTTCCTCGGGCAAGGCGCCATAGATCGTCAGCCGCAGCAGCGGTCCCTGGCTGGAGAACTGGTAGTGGACCAGCGCGCGCGTGACCGCGCACAGCTTGTCCCAGCCGGTACCGGGCCCGTTCTCGACCAGCGTCTGCGTGCTGCGTATCACGTCGAACATCCGGTCGAAGCAGGCGGCGATCAGGTCGTCCTTGTTTTCGTTGTGGTGATAGAACGAACCCTTGGTCAGATTGAGCCGGGCCGAGATTCGGTCGGCAGAGGCGCCGCGATAGCCTTGCTCGTTCAGCAGGTCGGTGGCGGCACGCAGGAAGGCCTGCTGCGTGGTCTCCGGCTGGTCGAGGCAAGGTAGTAGCGCGGCCGTATCGACCGCCTCCTTCCAGCGCGCCGCGCGCGAGCCGATGCCATGCAGCAGCAGGTCGATCACCGACTCGGCGACCTTCGGATAGTCCTCGGGCTCGTAGCGCTCGATCCAGACCATCGCGCCCGTTGCCAGCGACAACAGCAGGTGGGCGCGCGCGCTCAGCACGCTGCGCTCGGCGGCGTCGACCGGCGTGCGCTCGCGCAGCAGCTGGCGGATGCGGCGGAACATGTCGTTGTACGCGCTGAACGCGACCTCGGCATGGCTGTCGGGCAGCGTGCGAATCTCGCGAAAGCTCATCAGCTCCGGACGCTCGCCGGTGGCCGTCAGCGCGAGCCGCGCGAAGAACAGCCGGATGAATGCCGCGACCCGCTCGCCAGGGGTGGCCTGCGCGCTGGCCTGCGCCGCGATGCCGACCATCTCGTCGATGGTCCGCAGCAGGCAGGCGACCACCAGGTCTTCCTTCTTGCGGTAGTAGTAGGTGATGCTGTTGGTGCTCAGGCCGACGTCCTGCGCAACGTCCGACAGCGTGGTGCCGCGCACGCCCTTGCGATTGAAGCGCATCGCGGCCGCATCGAGAATGGTCTCGCGCTTCTCGACATAGCGGCGCGTCGGGCGGGCTTCGACAGGGTCCTTGAGCATGGAGGAGTGCGTGGGCGGTCGATCGGTCGGCGGATTATAGCGGGCGGGCAGTGGGCTCATGGGGCGATGAAGACCACCCCCTCTCCCCGGCCCTCTCCCCCTGAGGGGGAGAGGGTGAACACAGTGCGCAAGCCATCGTGGTACCGGCGGTTTACTCGCCTCTCCCGCTCGCGGGGCAGGGGGCTGGGGGAGAGGAAGAATACCGTTCGGGAGCGGGTGTGAGACCGTCGGTTTTCTCCCCTCTCCCGCTTGCGGGAGAGGGGCCGGGGGAGAGGGCAACCGCGCTCCCCACACGACAGCGCTCAATCGAGCGCCCTGCCCCCACGAAACCCATCGCGCAACTCGCGCTTGAGCACCTTGCCGATCGCGCTGCGCGGCAGCTGCGCGCACAGTTCCAGCGCGGCGAGACGCTGCGTCTTGCCGACCTGCGCGTTGACCCATTCGCGCAGCGCCTCGGCTTCGACGGCCGCACCTTCGCGCAACACCGCGAAGGCCACCGGCGTCTCGCCCCAGCTTTGCGACGGCACGCCGACCACCGCGCACTCGACCACGTCGGCATGCTGCTGCAGTACCGCTTCAAGGTCGCTCGGATAGATATTGAAGCCGCCGCTGATGATCATGTCCTTCTTGCGGTCCATCAGCGTCAGGAAACCGTCCTCGTCGAAGCGGCCGACGTCGCCCGTCCGGATGAAGCGCTTGCCGGTCGCGTCGTACCACTCCGCGGCGGCCGTCTTGTCGGGCTGCTTGTGATAGCCAGCCATGATGGTGTTCGAATGCCCCACGACCTCGCCGATCTGGCCCACCGGCACCTCGTTGCCGTCGTCGTCGATCAGCCGGATGTCGTGCCCTTCCATCGGCTTGCCGACCGTATGCAGCTTGTCCGGGAATTCGTGCGCGGCCAGCACGCAGCTGCCGCCGCCTTCGGTCATGCCGTAGTACTCGACCAATCCGCCCGGCCAGCGGCGCAGGATATCCGCCTTCAGCGCCGCGGACAGCGGCGCGCTGGTCGAGAACTTCATCCGGAACGACGACAGGTCGTAGCGATCGAAATCGTCGCGCGCCAGCAGCCGCTGGTATTGCACCGGCACCAGCATCGCATGCGTGACGCGGTGCCGCTGGGCGAGCTCGAGATAGCGCTGCGCATCGAATTTCGGCATCAGCACCACGGTGCCGCCGAGCGCCAGCGTCGGGATGAAGCTGACCAGCGTGGTGTTCGAATACAGCGGCGTGGCGATCAGCGTCACCGCATCGGGTCCGTAGCCACCAGTCTCGTTGACGCGGCGGATCTGGTTCCAGCGCAGCGCGTGGTCGTGCACGATGCCCTTGGGCGCGCCCGTGGTGCCGGACGAATAGATGATGTTGAAGACCTGGCCGTCTCGCAGCGGCGTCTCGCGCGGCCGGCTGCCGGCCGGCGCCAGCCAGTCGGCGAAGGCCCTGCCGGTCTGCGCGTCCCCCAGCCCGATCCGCGGCACCGTGGCCCCGATGCCTGCGCCCTGCAATGCGCCAAGCACCGGGGCGTCGACGAACAGCAGCTTCGCATCGGAGTCGGCGATCATGCCGGCCAGCGCCTGCGGCGTCGATGATGGCGCCAGCGGCGCGATGGCCACGCCCGCGCGCAGCCCGCCGAGGAACACCGCCGCGTACTCGCTCGACGCGGCCGCGCAGATCGCCAGCGCATCGCCCGGCTGCAAGCCATCGCGCTGCAACGCCGCCGCGACGCGGTCGACCAGCGCGTCGAACTCGCGATACGACAGGCTGGCGCAGTCGTCGATGACGGCGGGATGCTCGGGGCGGGTGTTGGCGTGGGCGCGGACGCAGTCGGCGAGATTGCCGAGCGGCTGGTCCAGCAGGGCTTCGATTGGCATGGGCGCAAGGTCTCCTTGATCGTGGACCGGCCAGGCAGATTTGCCGTCGCGCCGAACGCGGCCGACCCTCTTTTCTAAATCGCTGCCGGTCATTGTAAGCGCTACGCTATTGCGCTGCAGCTATCGCTTCCACGGAGTATCGCGACCATACCGAAACAACGAATCAGACAAGCCGTGACGCTCCGGGAGGCGCGCGCGAGCGCCTGTTACCGCGCACCGATCGCGACGAGGTTCAGCGCCGCCAACGGCCCGCCGGGAAACTGGTGTTGGCGTCCGCCGGTGTCGAGCGAACCGAGATCGATGCCGAGAAAGCCCAGCCGCGCGATCAGCGTGGCTGCCTCTGCCTTGGCGCCGGCATCGTCGCCCGACAGGAACAGCACGCGGCGACCACCGTCGGCCTGCGGATCGCCCGACACCAGTGCGGGCTGCAGGTGATTGAACGCCTTGACGACGCGCGCGCCGGGCACAAGGCCGGCAAACACCGCGCTCGACGACATGCCATGCAGGTCGACGGGGCGAAACAGCGGCGCTTCGATCGGATTGTTGGCATCGATCACAATGCGGCCGCCGAAATCGGGCAGTCCCGCCAGTGCCGCCGGCAGCTTCGACCAATTGACGGCAACCAGCACGATGTCCTGCGCCGCGGCCTGCTCGCGCGTGCCAGCGCGAATCGATGGGCCCATCGCCCGTACGGCGTCCTGCAGCGTGTCCGGGCCCCGGCTGTTTGCGATCACCGCTTCGATGCCGTGGCGGGCCAGCGCCTTCGCAAACGCGGTGCCGATCGCGCCGGCACCGATGATGCCGATGGTCTTGCCGATGTCGTTATGCATGACTGTCTCTGGCTCAGGCCGTGAAGCCGCCGTCCGCGACGATGTCGGCACCGGTCACGAAAGCTGCGTCGGGCCCCGCGAGGAAGGCGACCACGCCGGCGATCTCCCGCGGCTGCCCGTATCGGCCCAGCGCAATGCCGGGGCCGACGATCTCGCTGACCGGGCCGCCATCGGGATTCATGTCGGTATCGGTCGGGCCGGGATGGACCGTATTGACGGTGATGCCCTTCGGGCCGAGGTCGCGTACCAGGCTGCGGTTGAAGCCGGCAATGGCGCCCTTGGTCAAGGTATAGAGCGACGCGGTCGGAAAGGCTGCGTACCGCGTCATCGACGAGCCGATATGGATCACGCGCCCACCGGGCTTCATCTGCCGTACGGCTTCCTGGGTGGCGACGAACACGCCGGTCACGTTGACCGCGATCATCCGTTCATAGGTCTCGAAGGGGATGTCTTCGATGGCGCCGCCCAGGCCCAGGCCGGCGTTGTTGACGAGGATGTCGATGCCGCCGAAGGCTTCGACCGTCCCGGCAACCGCCCGGCGCACGGCGGAAGGGTCGCCCGCGTCGGCGGCAATGGCGATGGCGCGGCCTCCGGCCGCCACGATGTCATCCACGACAGCGGCGGCCTTGTCAGGGGATGCACTATAGGTCAGCGCGACGGCTGCGCCGTCGGCGGCGAGCCGGCGAGCGATGGCGGCGCCGATCGAGCGCGAGCCGCCGGTCACGAGGGCCGTCTTGCCGGCCAGGGGAAGAATCTGTTGCGTCATGGCTGTTTCTCCGTTGGTCAAGAAGGTGTGAACGGAGTATGGGCGGCCGATTGCCCGATGATTAGCCATCAATGACTGGAATAATTTTCAAGTGTTCATATAAGATGAGCGGCATGGAGACCCTGGCCAACCTCGAATCGTTCGTCCGCAGCGCGGAAACGGGCAGCTTTTCTGCTGCCGGCCGACGCCTGGCGCTGACACCGGCCGCGGTCAGCCGCAATGTGGCCATGCTGGAGCGCAATCTGGGCGTCAGGCTGTTCCAGCGCTCGACGCGCAAGCTGACCTTGACGGAGGCGGGCGAGCGCTTCCTCGCGGCCATCGGGGGCAATCTCGAGGCGCTGCAGGCGGCGATTGCCACCGCCTCCAGCGATCGAGGCGAACCCGCCGGCGTGCTCAAGCTGAGCCTGGCGCCTTCCTTTGGCGTGATGTGGGTAATGCCGCTGTTGCCCGAATTTCTTGCCCGCTATCCCGCAATCCGGCCCGAATGGCACTTCGAGAATCGTGCGGTCGACCTGATTGCCGAAGGGTTCGACGCCGCCATCGGCGGAGGCTTCGAACTGGCGGCGGGGATGGTGTCCCGCACGCTGGCGCCCGCGCATGTGATCGCGGTCGCATCGCCGGCGTACTTGCGGGGGCGCACGTTGCCGACCCATCCATCGATGCTGCAATCGCTGGATGGCATCGCCATGCGATCGGGACATACCGGGCGTACCCGCCAGTGGGTCATGCGCGACGCCGCCGGCGACGAACAGGCAATCGCCATGCAGGAGCGCATCGTCCTCAACGATCCGGCCGCGATGCGCGAAGCCGCGTTGCAAGGACTTGGCGTGACGCTGCTGGCAGTGCCCGATGTGCTGCCGTGGCTGGAGCGCGGCGAACTGGTCCGCGTCCTGCCACAGTGGTACGCCGATGCGGGGGCGATCTCGCTGTACTACCCGACGCGCACGCTGCTGCCGGCCAAGACGCGTGTGTTTGTCGACTACGTGGTGGAGGTCTTTCGCCGCGAGCGGTTGGCGGAGCGGTTTGCTGGCAGCCTCGGCGGCCTGCGCCACGAAGGCCGGGCAAAACCGCCGCGCAGCCTTACTTGATCCGCTGCTTCTCGAGCTTGCGCGCCAGCGTGCGGCGATGCATGCCGAGCCGGCGCGCGGCTTCGGAGATATTGAAGCCGGTCGCGGCCAGCGTCTCGTGGATGTGCTCCCACTCGAGCGTCTTGATCGAGGTGGGGCGGCCGGTGACCTCGACGTCCACGTCGCCGGTGGCGCGCTCGAAGGCGGCCTCGATGTCGTCGGTGGTCGAAGGCTTGGCCAGATAGTGGCAGGCGCCGAGCTTGACCGCCTCGACCGCGGTAGCGATGCTCGCGTAGCCGGTCAGCACGACGATCAGCATGTCGGCATCGTGCGCGTGCAGCGCCTGCACGCAGGCCAGGCCCGAGGCCTCGCCCTTCAACTTCAGGTCCACCACCGCATAGCCCGGCGAATGTTCCTTCAGCAGTTCGTTCATCCCTTCGAGGCTGGTCGCATGCAGGACCTGATAGCCGCGCCTCTCGAACGAGCGGCGCAGCGTGCGGGCGAAGGCGGCGTCGTCCTCGACGATCATCAGCACGCGGCCGGCTTCGGGATCGGCCTGGGGCTGTGGGTCGGCCACCGCGGGGTCGCGCTCGGGATCATTGGGCAGCATCTTCGGCCTCCTCTTCCAGCGTGATTGCCGCCAGCGGCAGCTTCATCGTCACCATCGCGCCGCCCTGCGGACGGTTGTGCGCGGCGACGCTGCCGCCCAGCGTGCGGGCGACATTGACGACCAGGAACAGCCCCAGTCCGCCGCCCGGCCGGCCCTTGCTCGACTGGTACGGCTTGCCCAGGCGCTCGAGCATCTGCGGCGCGAAACCGGGGCCCTCGTCGAGCACGGACAGCACCAGCGTATCATCCTCGCGCCGCACGTCGAAGCCGACCCAGCGCGGCGAGGCCTCCAGCGCGTTGTCGAGCACGTTGCAGACCATCTGCTTGATGGCCGAGTCCGACAGGATCGGCAGGTCCTGGCCGAAGCGGTAGTCGTAGGAAAACTCGGCGACCGGCCGGGTCGCGCGCCATTCGGCGACCAGATCGTCGACGAAGCGTCGTACCGTGGTTTCGGTCAGCGCTTCGCCGCGCGCCTCGCCCGCAGACAGCAGGATGCCGCTGACGATCGACTTGCAGCGCTGCACCTGCGTCTGCATCTCGCCGAGTTCCTGCAGCAGTTCCGGGTCCTTCGAGAACGGCTCCATGCGGCGCCAGTCGGACAGGATCACCGCCAGCGTGGCCAGCGGCGTGCCCAGTTCATGCGCGGCGCCCGAGGCCAGCAGGCCCATGCGGACGATGTGTTCTTCCTCGGCGGCGCGCTGGCGCAGATCGGCCAGATGCTCGTCGCGGGCGCGCAGATTGCGCATGATCCGCGTGATGAAGACCACCAGCAGCGCGGCGTTCAGCACGAAGCAGATCAGCATGCCCTGGATATAGAGGCTGCCGAGCCCCTGCTCGTGGTCCGGCGGCAGCGCCAGCGGCTTGCCGACCAGCGCCAGGCCGGCGAAGCACGAGGCGGTGACCACCACGATGACCCATATCGACCACGCCTGCAGCAACACCGCGCCGAGGATCACCTGTAGCAGATAGAGAAAGACAAAGGGGTTGGAGGCCCCGCCGCTCAGGTACAGCAGCGCGGTCAGCGTGCCGATATCGACCAGCAGCGAGACGAACAGCTGGGTCTGCGAGACCTCGGCGACGACGAAGCGCAGCCGCAGCAGGCTCAGCGCGTTGAAGGCAATCAGGCCCAGCAGCACCGCCAGCATCTGGTTGACCGGCAGCGGCACGTCGAGGCCAAAATGCACGACGCTGATGGTGGCGACCTGCCCCAGCACCGCAATCCAGCGCAGCTCGATCAGCTGCTCCATGTTCTTGCGGGCGGTGGCGTCGAGCGCGCGCTCGCCGCGGCGCGCCGGGGCCGGCGCACTGTTGGGCGCCGCCAGCGTGGCGCCGGCAGGTTTGGGCGGGGAATCGGTGGAAAGAGGCATCGTCAGGGTCGAAGCAGGATGGCGCCGGCGTTTGCCACGTGCCGCAGCGTACCGCCGCGGCGCCGCGGGTCAGTGCATGCCGTGCGAACCGGCATGCCCCGCATTGTCCCTCAATGGCCCCGGCGCAGCCGGAGTTCGTCGCGGCCGACGTACCAGGCGGCGCCCAGCACCATCAGCGCCAGCCCGTACCAGGTCAGCGCATAGACCAGATGGCTGTTGTGGAAGGTCACCACGGTCAGCCCGCCAACCGGCCAGCGGCGCGGCGCGCCCGGCGCACCGGGCGCCTGCTGCGCATCGGCATCGCCATCGGCATCGATGAAATAAGGCGCGACCCGTTCCAGTCCACGTGCGGCGGCAATCGCCTGCACGTCGCGGGAATACCAGAGGTCGGCGCCCGGATCGTTGCTGCGCAGGAAGCCGCCGCCGGTCTGGGTGATCCGCAGCAGGCCGGTGACCGTGGTCTCCCCGCTCGGCTCGTTGTCGGCGCGGCTCTCGCGTGCGCGGAATTCCTGCGGCACGAAGCCGCGATTGATCAGCACCACGGTGCCGTCGCGCATCCGCATCGGCGTCATCACCCAGAAACCGCCGCCCAGCGCGGTGGTCGCCTGCACCAGCGTCTCCCGGTCGTGCAGGAAGGTGCCGGTCACGCGCACATGCCGGTATTCGTCGGCCGCGGCGCTGACCAGGGGCCAGCGCTCGGGCGCCGGCGCGTCGACCGGCGGCGCATGGACGCGCGCCTCGACGCGTTCGATCAGGTCGAGCTTCCAGGCGCGGCGTTCGACCTGCCAGGTGCCCAAGGCAAACAGCCCGGCGAAAGCCAGTACCGCCAGCAGCGCCAGCACCGCGAGGGTGGCCGGGCTGCGGGGAACGGGCTTGCGATCCGGGCTGTGTTTTACAGGTCGAGGCGAGGTCAAGGCATCGATTTCATGTCGTGCGTCATCGTCGGCATCATATTCGTGTTCATGTGATACATGACCCAAAGCGAGCCGACCAGCGTGATGACAACCAGGATGATCGTGAAGATCAGCGCCAGCATGTTCCAGCCACCTTCCGACTTGGTGTTCATGTGCAGGAAGTAGATCATGTGGACCACGATCTGCACGGCGCCAAAGCCCAGGATCACCAGCGCGGTAGTGCTCTGATTCTCGATGACCTTGCCCATCACCAGCCAGAACGGAATCGCCGTCAGGATCACCGACAGCACGAAGCCAATCACATAGCTCTTGAGGGTGCCATGCGCGGCGCCATCGTCGTGATCGTGGTGATCGTCGTGGCCATGGCCATGATCGCCGTGATGACCGTGGCCCTTGTCGGCCAGATTCGAGAACGAATAGTCTTGGGCGCTCATACCATCACTCCCATCAGATAGACGAAGGTAAACACGCCGATCCAGACCACATCCAGAAAGTGCCAGAACAGCGACAGGCACATCAGCCGGCGCTTGTTCGCCGCGATCAGGCCGTGCTTGTTCAGCTGGAACATCAGCGTGATCAGCCAGATGATGCCGAAGGTCACGTGCAGGCCGTGGGTGCCCACCAGCGTGAAGAACGACGACAGGAACGCGCTGCGCTGCGGCACCGCGCCTTCGTGGATCAGGTGCGAGAACTCGTACAGCTCGAGGCCGACGAAGGCCGCGCCCAGCAGGCCGGTGATGGCCAGCCACACCATCGTGCCCTTCAGCTTGTTGCGCTGCATCTCCAGCATCGCGAAGCCGTAGGTGATCGACGACAGCAGCAGCATCGACGTGTTCAGCGCGACCAGCGGCAGGTCGAACAGGTCGGCGCCCGACGGGCCGGCCGCATAGCTGCGGCCGAGCACGCCGTGCACGGCGAACAGGCAGGCGAAGATGAGGCAGTCGCTCATCAGGTACAGCCAGAAGCCCAGCATCGTCCCGTTCTGCGGATGATGCTCGGTCGGCAGGTAGAAGCGCAGCTCGTTGGAGCCGCCACGGACCGGCGCGCCGCTGGCGCCGGCCGGTTGGGTTGCGATGGTGTCAAGCATGTTGTGCAAGCAGGCGGGTGCGTTCTTCCTCGGTGCGGACGACGTGCTCCGCCGGGATGTAGTAATCACGCTGGTAATTGAAGGTGTGGCCGATCGCGACCGCCAGCAGGGCGACGAACGCGACGGCGGCCGGCAGCCACATGTGCCAGATCAGCGCGAAGCCCAGCACCGTCGACAGGCCGGCGAGGATGATGCCCGCACCGGTGTTCTTCGGCATGTGGATCGGCAGGAAACCCTTCTGCGGACGCTCGTAGCCGCGGTCCTTCATCTGCCACCAGGCGTCGTTGTCGTGCACCACCGGCGTGAACGCGAAGTTGTACGCAGGCGGCGGCGACGAGGTCGACCATTCCAGCGTGCGGCCATCCCACGGATCGCCGGTCACGTCGCGCAGCTGGGCACGGCGCTTGAAGCTGACCGCCAGCTGGATCACGAAGGCGGCGATGCCGATCGCGATCAGGAACGCACCGACGGCGGCGACCTGGAACCAGATCTGCAGCGACGGATCGGTGAAGTGGCTGACGCGGCGGGTCACGCCCATCAGGCCCAGCACGTACAACGGCATGAACGCGGCATAGAAACCGATCAGCCAGAACCAGAACGAGACCTTGCCCCAGAACTCGTCGAGCTTGAAGCCGAACGCCTTCGGGAACCAGTAGTTGATGCCGGCGAACAGGCCGAACAGCACGCCACCGATGATCACGTTGTGGAAGTGGGCGATCAGGAACAGGCTGTTATGCAGCACGAAGTCGGCGGGCGGCACGGCGAGCAGCACGCCGGTCATGCCACCGATCACGAAGGTGACCATGAAGCCCACGGTCCACAGCATCGGCACTTCGAAGCGGATGCGGCCGCGGTACATCGTGAACAGCCAGTTGAAGATCTTCGCCCCGGTCGGGATCGAGATGATCATCGTCGTGATGCCGAAGAACGAGTTGACGCTGGCACCCGAACCCATCGTGAAGAAGTGGTGCAGCCAGACCAGATACGACAGCACCGTGATCACGACCGTCGCGTAGACCATCGACGCATAGCCGAACAGGCGCTTGCGGCAGAAGGTCGATACCACTTCCGAGAAGATACCGAACGCCGGCAGGATCAGGATGTACACCTCGGGGTGGCCCCAGATCCAGATCAGGTTCACGTACATCATCGGGTTGCCGCCGAAGTCGTTCGTGAAGAAGTTGGTGCCGACGTAGCGGTCCAGCGACAGCAGCGCGAGCACGGCCGTCAGCACCGGGAAGGCGGCGACGATCAGCACGTTGGTGCACAGCGAGGTCCAGGTGAAGACCGGCATCTTCATCATCGTCATGCCCGGGGCGCGCATCTTGACGATGGTCACCAGCAGGTTGACGCCAGAGAGCAATGTGCCGATCCCCGCTATCTGCAAGGCCCAGATGTAGTAATCCACCCCCACGTCCGGACTCTGCAGGATGCCCGACAGCGGCGGATAGGCCAGCCAGCCGGTCTTGGCGAATTCGCCGACGAACAGCGACACCATCACCAGCACGGCGCCGGCGGTGGTCATCCAGAAGCTGAAGTTGTTCAGGAACGGGAAGGCCACGTCGCGCGCGCCGATCTGCAGCGGCACCACGTAGTTCATCAGGCCGGTGACCAGCGGCATCGCCACGAAGAAGATCATGATCACGCCGTGGGCGGTGAAGATCTGGTCGTAGTGATGCGGCGGCAGATAGCCCATGTTGTCGCCGAAGGCGATTGCCTGCTGCAGACGCATCATGATCGCGTCGGCGAAGCCGCGCAGCAGCATCACCAGGCCGAGCACCATGTACATGATGCCGATCTTCTTGTGGTCGATGCTGGTGAACCACTCATGCCACAGGTAGCCCCAGGCGCGGAAGTAGGTCAGCGCGCCGACGAGCGTCAGCCCGCCGAGCACGACCGCCGCGAAGGTGGCGATCAGGATGGGCTCGTGCAGCGGGATCGCCTCCCACGAGAGACGGCCGAAAATGAGCTTGGTGAGGTCGAAACTGTCAAGCATGCTGGTCAACGCCGGCTACAGCGCGTTGTGTAAGAGGAAGCTGGGGAAGCGTCACGGCGGCGGATTCGCCGGCCGGCGCAAAGGTGGACGCGGCCGGGCCAAAGGCACCGGAACCGTCCGGATCGGCGACCGTGCACATGCCGCCGACATAGCTGCGCACCGGCGCATCCTGCAGGCCGAGGCGCGCGCGCGTCGCGGGGTCGAGCGTGGCGACGTTGAAGGCGCCGGGCTTGCCCTGGCCGCCCTGCTCGTCGATCGCCATCATTTCGTTCATGCACATGCGGTTCGCTTCGACGCAGCGGTTCAGGATCTTGTCGTACAGACCCTTGTCGACGCTGGCGTAGTAGCGCACCGGTTCGCGTTCGCTCGGCTGCTCCAGCTTCAGGTAGTCCTCGCGGGTCAGCGTCTGGCCGCTGGCCTTGGCCTTGGCGATCCACTGCTCGAAGCCCTGCTCGTCCAGACCATGGAACTTGAAGCGCATGCCCGAGAAGCCGGCGCCGCTGTAGTTGGCCGACAGGCCCTCGTATTCGCCCGGCTGGTTGATCACCGCGTGCAGCTTGGTCTCCATGCCCGGCATCGCGTAGATCTGCCCTGCCAGTGCCGGCACGAAGAACGAGTTCATGACCGTCGAAGCGGTGATCTTGAACTGGATCGGACGGTCGACCGGCGCCGCCATTTCATTGACGGTGGCGATGCCATGCTCCGGATAGAAGAACAGCCACTTCCAGTCCAGCGCCACGACTTCCACCGTCAACGGCTTGACGTTGGTCGGCAGCGAGCGCTTGGCGTCGATCCGCTCCAGCGGCCGGTACGGGTCCAGCGCATGGGTGCTGACCCAGGTGATCGCGCCCAGCGCGATGATGATCAGCAGCGGCGCCGACCAGATCACCAGTTCCAGCACCGTGGAATGGTCCCAGTCGGGCGAGTAGGTGGCGTTCTTGTTCGAGGCCCGATACTTCCAGGCGAAGAACAGCGTCAGCGCGATCACCGGGACGATGATCAGCAGCATCAGCGCCGTGGAGATGTATATTAGGTTACGTTGCTGTACCGCAATGTCACCCGAAGGAGACAACAACACAGCATTACAACCTGTCAATAGGGTAATGGCGGGCAGCAAAATCAACCCGCGAATGGTATTAATGAGGGGCATTGCCGGCAGAGGAAATAGCGTAGCCGTCTTGGGGGAGACTGGTACTACGAATGCTTCGGGTGCGACGGGCGCAGCTGTTACAACCGAGGCGGAATGTACTCTATTCGGCAAGCGCGGAGAATTGGACATTTTGTCCCAATGGTCGCGGCGCCTGGCGGGCGCGTCCGTCCGGCGTAGCGCTATCCTGATTTAGCGAGGAAGCATGTCGAGTATCACGCACGATTCGCAAGCGCCTTTCCCTTCACTCAGCTCCAGCGACGATCGACCGCATTCGCCGGTCGCCCCGGGCGAAATCGCCACCGGCGTCGTCATCGGACGGGCCTCCGAGTACTTCGACTTCTTTGTCTACGGCATCGCCTCGGTGCTGGTCTTCCCGTCGGTATTCTTCCCGTTCGTCGGGCGGCTGGAAGGGACGCTGTACGCCTTTACCATCTTCGCGATCGCCTTTTTCGGGCGGCCACTCGGTACCGCGCTGTTCATGGCGATCCAGCGGCGCTGGGGCCGCGGCGTCAAACTGACCGCCGCGCTGTTCCTGCTGGGCTGCTCGACGGTCGGCATCGCCTTCCTGCCGGGCTATGCCTCGCTCGGCGAGAACGCGATCGTGATGCTGGCGGTGTTCCGCTTCCTGCAGGGCGTGGCCTTCGGCGGCTCCTGGGACGGCCTGCCGTCGCTGCTGGCGCTGAACGCGCCGCCCGACCGCCGTGGCTGGTACGCAATGCTGGGCCAGCTCGGCGCGCCGATCGGCTTCCTGGTCGCCAGCGGACTGTTCCTGTACCTGCACGCCAACCTGGCGGCCGACGACTTCCTGGCCTGGGGCTGGCGCTATCCGTTCTACGTGGCCTTCGCCATCAACGTGGTCGCGCTGTTCGCCCGGTTGCGCCTGGTGGTGACCGAGGAATACACGCGGCTGCTGGAGGAAGGCGAGCTCGAGCCGATCAGCACGCGCGAGATGGTGCGCGGCCAGGGCTACAACATCTTCATTGGCGCGTTTGCCGCGCTGGCCAGCTATGCCCTGTTCCACCTGGTGACGGTGTTCCCGCTGTCCTGGCTGGCGCTGCAGGCGACCCAAAGCGTCAACAGCGTGCTGAAAGTGCAGATCGCCGGCGCGCTGGTCGGCATCGTCGGCACCATCCTGTCGGGCTGGATCGCCGACCGCATCGGCCGGCGCACCACGCTGGGCCTGCTGGCGACGCTGATCGGCGTGTTCAGCCTGTTCACGCCGATGCTGCTCGGCGGCGAGGAGGCGGGGCAGGACCTGTTCATCCTGATCGGCTTCCTGCTGCTCGGCCTGTCGTATGGCCAGGCTTCGGGCACCGTGACCTCGAACTTCGAGCGGCGCTTCCGCTATACCGGCGCGGCGCTGACCTCGGACTTCGCCTGGCTGTTCGGCGCGGCCTTCGCCCCACTGGTCGCGCTGGGCCTGTCGGTCAAGTTCGGCCTGGTCGCGGTCAGCATCTACCTGCTGTCGGGCGTCGCGTGCACGGTGCTGGCCCTGCGCATCAACCGCGCGCTGGAAACACGCGACTGACGCACGGTTGAACGCCGCGCGTTGAAACCGGCGCGGCGGCTCCAGCCGCCGCGCTTCATCGTTCCGCCCCCGCCGCGACCGGCCGTCCGTGGCGGGGCGCCGCAATCCGCTGCTGCGACATTCCGCCTTCCGCGCCCCTCTCCCTATATATATAGCGGTGGGCCGAAGGACCGCCCTCCCGGGCGCCGGCATTGGCAAACGCCCTCGCCGCCAGCACAATCTCCCTGTCGCCACTCTCGCTTCACACCATGCCATTCCTGGCAGAACATCACGACTGTTCCGGCTGGCACGGCGAAATGGCCGAGCGCATCCGGGCGTTCGACTGGTCCACCACCGAGCTGGGCCCGATCGACCGCTGGCAGCCCAGCCTCGGCGCCGCGGTTCGGCTGCTGCTGGCCTCGCCGGTGCCAATGGTGTTGTTGTGGGGCCGACCGGGCTACATGATCTACAACGATGCCTACGCCGTGTTCGCCGGCGGCCGGCATCCCTATCTGCTCGGCTGTCCGGTCGAACTGGGCTGGCCCGAAGTGGCCGACTTCAACCGGCACGTGATGCAGACCTGCCTGGCCGGCGGCACGCTGTCCTTCCGCGACAAGGAACTGGTGCTGCTGCGCAATGGACGTCCCGAGGACGTCTGGATGGACCTGTACTACAGCCCGGTGTCCAACGACGATGGCGCCCCCGCCGGCGTGCTGGCAGTGGTGGTCGAAACCACCGAGCGCGTGCTGACCGAGCGCTGGCGGCAGGAAGCCGAGAGCGCGCTGCAGCAGGCCAACGAACGGCTGCAGCTGGCGCTCAATACCGGCGCGGTGCTCGGTACCTGGGTCTGGGACATCGCCTCCGATACGCTGACCGGCGACGAACGCTTCGCCCGCACCTTCTCGGTCGGACTGGCACAGGCGATCCAGGGCGTGCCCCGCACGATCATCAACGCGGTGATCCACCCGGACGACATCGAGGAACTGGCCAGGCTGACGGATGAAGCGATCCGCACCGGCGCGCCCTTCCGCGCCGAATACCGGATCCGGCGGGCTCACGACAGCTATCTGTGGGTTCAGGCCAACGGCCAGTGCGAGTTCGACTCGCATGGCGAGCCCTACCGCTTCCCCGGCGTGCTGATCGACATCGACGAGCGCAAGCTGGCGGAGCAGGCGCTGCGGCAGCTGACCGAGACGCTGGAAAAGCGTGTTGCCGATGCGATCGCCGCGCGCGCGCTTGCCGAGGGCCAGCTGCGGCAGGCGCAGAAGATGGAGGCGATCGGCAACCTGACCGGCGGCATCGCCCACGACTTCAACAACGTGCTGCAGGTCATCAGCGGCAATCTGCAGATGCTCGCCGCCGAGGCCGGCGACAACCCGATCGCGCAGGGCCGCATCGCCACCGCCGCCAACGCGGTGCGGCGCGGCGCCAAGCTGGCCTCGCACCTGCTGGCCTTCGCGCGGCGCCAGCCGTTGTCGCCGGCGGTGATCCACCCCGGCCGGTTGATCGGCGGCATGGCCGAAATCCTGCACCGCGCGCTGGGCGAATCGCTGAAGGTCGAAACGCGGACGCCCGACGATCTGTGGAACGTGAAGGCGGACCGCAACCAGCTCGAGAACGCGCTGCTCAATCTGGCCATCAACGGCCGTGACGCGATGCGCGGCGGCGGCACACTGACGATCTCGGCCGCCAATGTCGTGCTCGACGGCGCGTCATCGCCCGACCCGGATGCCGATACCTGGACCGGCAATGCGCCGGAGCGGCCGGAGGGTGATTATGTCGTCTTCCGCGTGGCCGACACCGGCACCGGCATGACCGCCGACGTGCTGGAGCACGCCTTCGAGCCCTTCTTCACGACCAAGGCCGATGGCCACGGTACCGGCCTCGGCCTGAGCATGGTGTTCGGCTTCGTCAAGCAGAGCGGCGGCCATATCGCGATCCAGAGCACAGTCGGCCGCGGCACCACGGTGCAGATGTTCTTCCCCCGCTGCCTCGAGGCCGAAGCGCCCGAGACGGCGGAGCAGGAGCCGGCGCCCGTCGGCGGCGGCGAGACCGTCCTGGTGGTCGAAGACGACCCCGATGTGCGGATCACCGCGGTCGAGATGCTGGCGCAGCTCGGCTATCGCGTGCGCATCGCGCCGAACGGCGATGCCGCCTGGTCGCTGATCGACAGCGGGATCGGCATCGACCTGCTGTTTACCGACGTGATCATGCCCGGCACCATCAAGGGCGGCGAACTGGCGCGGCGCGCGGCGCAGCGGCGGCCGCCGATTCCGGTGCTGTTCGCCTCCGGTTATACGCGCGACGAGATCTTCCACCTCGGCAAGCTCGACGACGGCGTGACGCTGCTGAACAAACCCTATCGGCGCGACGATCTGGCGCGGGCGGTGCGGACCGTGCTGGACGCCCATCGGCGCACGAGCGGCCCGGCGCCTGCGCAGTCGCCGCAGGTCCGGCGCGATGGCATGGCCGCCGCCGTATTGCTGGTCGAAGATGACGTCCCCTCGCGCGAGGCGCTGCAAGAGGTGCTGCTGGGTTTCGGGCTCGACTGCGCCGCGGCGGGATCGGCGGAGGAAGCGCTGCTGCTGGCCGATGGCCGGCGCTTCGACGTGCTGCTGACCGATATCACGCTGCCCGGCATGGCCGGCGACGCGCTGGCCGTGGCGCTGCGCGCGCAACAGCCGCATATCGACGTGGTGCTGATGACCGGCTATGGCGCGGGCGCGGACCTGCAGGAGCCGATCGCCGGGGCGCGCGTGCTGGGCAAGCCGATCGATCTATCGACGTTGCGGCGGGAGCTCGGCCCGTGGATGGGGGACATCGAGGCGGTGCAGTAGTCCGGGCGTCATCGTCAGTACCGTCGGTGCCGTCGATATCCTCCGCATCGACATCCTCCCGCGATCTAGCGCGGCGGCGGCCGCCGCTTGTACCAGGCATAGCCGGGCTCGACATCGGCCGCCCCGGGATGTCCGACGCTATACGGATTCTCCGACACCATCGTCACGAAACCGACCGGCTCACCGGCCCGCTGCCGCGCCCGCAGCGCCTCGCAACGCGCCAGCACCGCGGCGAGCTGGTCCGAGCCGTAGTCCTCGGCATGCGCCGTCGGCACGCCTTCGGCGTCGTAGGTGGTCCAATAGACTTTGTACATCTGTTGTGAATGCAGCGGCGGCGCCATCGTTGCGCCACACCTGTCGCCATCTTGGTCGTCGACAATCGATCTGTCACGTTGCAACGCGTCGAGCGCTACTCAGGCGGCTCCAATTGTGAACGACTGCAAAGAGTGCGCTTTGAGTCATGACATTGCCGTAAGCGGCACCTAGAATCCTCCCGCACGCTGCGACCTGTCGGACGTCGCCCCCGCGTGTCCGTGCGGCGCGCCATATTCAATCGGGAGAAGGAACCATGCACTTCAAGCGCCCCCTTGCCGAAGCCTTCGGCACGTTCTGGCTGGTATTCGGCGGCTGCGGCTCGGCCGTCCTGGCGGCCGCCTTTCCGCACCTGGGCATCGGCTTCGCCGGCGTCTCGCTGGCCTTCGGCCTGACCGTGCTGACGATGGCCTATGCAGTAGGACCGGTATCGGGATGCCATCTGAATCCGGCCGTGACGGTCGGCCTGGCCACCGCGGGTCGCTTCCCGTGGAAGGAAGCACCGGTCTATATCGTGGCGCAGGTAATCGGCGGCGCGCTGGCCGCGCTGGTACTGCTGCAGCTGATGGATGCCAAGCCGGGCTTCGACGTGACCGTCAGCGGCCTGGCCGCCAACGGCTTCGACGCCGGCTCGCCGTCGGGCTTCGGCATGATGCCGGTGTTCGCGACCGAGGTCCTGGCGACCTTCTTCTTCGTGCTGATCATCCTGGGCGCGACAGCAAAACGCGCGCACGGCGCGCTGGCGCCGCTGGCGATCGGCCTGTGCCTGACGCTGATCCACCTGGTGACGATTCCGGTGTCGAACACCTCGGTCAATCCGGCCCGCTCGACCGGACCGGCGCTGATGGTGGGCGGCATGGCGCTGCATCAGCTGTGGCTGTTCTGGATCGCGCCGATCGTCGGCGCCATCCTGGCCGGCGTGGTTGGCCGCATCCTGTATAGCGACGACGAATAAGTCGCGACACTCGAGTCGCGACACTCGAGTCCCTACGCTCCAGTCGCGACTCTCGAGCCGCAACACGCGACCGGCAGCGCACGCCGCCGGTCGCCGCGGGATCGTCAGGCTGCCAGGCGCTGCTCGCGCTTGGCGACGATCTCGGCCCAGGCCTGCTCCAGGCCGACATGACCCACGAAGCCACCGGCCGACTTCGCCTCCCCTTCCGCCTCGATCGCGTTGGCGAAACGCACCGCCGGATCCTGTTGCAGCTTCCGATAGAGCCGATCCAGGTTCGGATAGTCCGCCCGGTTCACCACGCCGTGATAGTCCGTCCAGCGCGCGATGCCGGCGAAGTAGGCATCGGCCAGCGTGCGCCGATCGCCCAGCAGCCACGGACGATCGCCGAGCATCGCCTCCAGCTGCGCATGCGCCTTCTTGACCTTGATCGTGCCGAATTCGCGCAGCACCGCCTTGGTGGTGTCGTCGCTGGCGTGCTCGTACAGATGCCACAGCGGCACGAAGGCGTTGAAGAAGGTCGTATTCAGGTAGGCCAGCATCTGGTTGAGCCGGTCGAATTCCGGCGTCCCCTGGGCAAAACCGAGCGAGCCATCGATGCCGCGCGCGCCGATCCAGTTCAGGATCGCCATGCTTTCCGTCACGATTGCCCCGCCATCGGTAGCCAACGCCGGCGTTTCGCCCACCGGGTTGATCCGGCGGAAGGCGTCGCTGGTGACGACCTCCGGCATCTCGATGCGGGATAGCCGATACGGCTGGCCGAGCCATTCGAGCGCGACGATCGAACCGAACGAGCATCCCGACGGCACGCCATAGAAGAGGATGGGGGTCATGTTGTTTCTCCAGTTGAAGGACCCGGGCATCGGGTCGATGGAGAGACTATAGATTTGTGGACATTGAAGCGGTAGTCGGCAAAAATTCAACGCAATGTCCATACGGATGGACTTTATTGCGCCACTGCCGCTCCCATGCTGAACCTGAACGACCTCTCGCTGTTCGCCGCCGCCGTCGAACATGGCGGCTTCGCCGCGGCCTCGCGCCAGCTCGGCATTCCGAAGTCGACGCTGAGCAAGCGCGTCGCCGAGCTCGAGCAGCGGCTCGGTGCGCGGTTGATCCATCGCAGCTCGCGCAGCTTCACGCTGACCGACGTCGGCCGCGCCTTTCACGAGCACGCCCGCGCGGCGCTGATCGAGGCCGAGGCCGCGCACGACGTGGTGCGCCAGCGCGCCGCGGAACCGAGCGGCACGGTCAGGCTGACCACCTCGGTGCCGGTCGCGCAGCAGACGTTGGCGCCGCGCCTGCCGGAACTGGCCCTCGCCTACCCGAAGCTGCATATCCAGCTGGACGTGTCGGACCGCTTCGTCGATGTCGCGCAGGAAGGCTATGACCTCGCGATCCGCAGCCACTTCGCGCCGCTGCCCGACTCCGAGCTCGTGCAGCGGCTGCTGTCGACCGAGCCGATCGTCCTGGTCGCGTCGCCGCGCTATCTCGCCGCGGCCGATCCGCTGCAGACACCGGAGGCGCTGGCCGGCCATGACGGGCTGCTGACGCGGCCGATGGCCACCAGCTGGCGGCTGCATCGCGATGACCGAACCCTGACCGTCACCCCGCGCCCCCGCATGACCGCCAACGAATCGACCGCGCTGCTGGGCGCGGTCACGGCCGGTCTGGGCGTCGCGTGCCTGCCGCTGTCGGTATGCCGCTCGGCCCTGCAAAGCGGCGACATCGTGCGGGTACTGCCCGACTGGACCGCCGGCCACGTGATGACGTCGGTCGTGATGCCGCATCGGCGCGGTCAGCTTCCGGCGGTACGGGCGGTCGTTGAATTCCTGGCCAAGTGTTTTGCCGAGGAATGAACGGTCGGCCAGGCGCTCGTTTCAGCCCGAGACCTCCGCCTGCCTGCGCACCCACGCCACCGCCCTGCCCAGGAACGGCGACGCGTCCCCTGCCCGATAGCTCATGATCACCGGCGACACGAAGCCCGGCGCATCGATCGGACAATAGCGGACGTCGTCCCGGTGCAGCCGCTGGACCGACGATGGCACCAGCGTGATGCCCAGCCCCGCGGCGACCAGGCCGAGCGCGGTCTGCAGCTCGTTGGCTTCCTGCACCACGCGCGGCTGCAGTCCCTGGGCGCGGAACAACGACAGCACGTGGTCCGCATAGCTGGGCCGCGGACGCGCGGGATAGAGGATCAGCCCGCGCCGCGCCAGTTCGGCCGGCGCCATCGGACTATCGCCATCGCCTCCGACGCGGCCACGGCCACCGCCATTGCCGCCTTCACCTTCACGCGGGGCGGCCCGCGCCGGCAGCGCCGCGACCAGCGGCTCCGCCATCACGACCTGCTGCACGATGGCGGGGTCGCTCAGCGCCAGCCGGCCGAAGCCCAGGTCGATGCGGCCGGACTTCAGCGCCTCGAGCTGCTGCACCGAGATCATTTCCGTCAGGCCCACCTCGACCTCGCTCTGGTCCGCGCGCAGTTCGCGGATCAGGTCCGGCAGCACGCCATAGAGCACCGACGGCACGAAGCCGATGCCGAACCAGCGCTTCTCGTTGCGGCCGATGCGCCGGGTGCCCTCGATCATCTCGTCAAGCCGCTGCGTCAGCTGCAGCGATTGCTCGAGCAGGAAGCGTCCGGCCTCGGTCAGCCGCAGGCCGCGGCCGACGCGCTCGAACAGCGGCACGCCCAGTTCATCCTCGAACTGGCGGATCTGGCGCGACAGCGGCGGCTGCGCGATATGCAGCAGCGCGGCCGCGCGCGTCACGTTGAGCTCGCGCGCGACGGTCTGGAAATAGCGCAGATGGCGCAGTTCCATGGTGGCCTCCTTGAACCGGAATCCATACCTCACAGGTATGGAATCAGACATCATCGGTCTTGGACAGCGCATTGGTCAAGCCGCATACTGGGCCACGAACCCTCAATCCAATCCCTCAGGTATGGCAACCACCATCACATCCGTCGACGCGATCCTGGTCGACCTGCCCACCATCCGCGCGCATCAGCTGGCCATGGCGACCATGCAGCAGCAGACGCTGGTCATCGTGCGGCTGCGCGCCAGCGACGGCATCGAAGGCATCGGCGAGGCCACCACGATCGGCGGCCTGTCCTATGGCGAGGAAAGTCCCGAAGGCATCAAGCTGACCATCGATACCTATCTGGCGCCCGCACTGATCGGTCAGGACGCCGCCAATATCCATGGCGCGATGGCGCGGCTGAACAAGGTCGCGCGCGGCAACCGCTTCTCCAAGTCGGCGCTGGAAACCGCGCTGCTCGACGCGCAGGGCAAGCGGCTCGGCGTGCCGCTCGCCACGCTGCTCGGCGGTACGGTGCGCGACGCGCTGCCGGTGCTGTGGACGCTGGCCAGCGGCGATACCGCCCGCGATATCGAGGAGGCCGAGCGCCTGCTGGCCGAGCGCCGCCACGACACCTTCAAGTTGAAGATCGGCCGCCGCGCGGTGCGCGACGACGTCGCCCATGTCGCGGCGATCAAGCGCGCGCTGGGTGACCGCGCCCGCGTGACGGTCGACGTCAACCAGGCCTGGAACGAGGCCGACGCGGCCACCGGCGTCGCGATGCTGGAGGCGGCCGGCATCGACCTGATCGAGCAGCCGATCGCACGGGAGAACCGCGTCGGGCTGGCGCGGCTGGCGGCGCGCTTCGTCGTGCCGATCATGGCCGACGAAGCAGTGACCGGGCCGGAGGACGCGATGGAACTGGCACGCCTGGGCGCGGCCGATGTGTTCGCGCTGAAGATCGCCAAGTCGGGCGGCATCTTTGGCATGCTGCGCACCGCCGCGGTCGGCGATGCGGCCGGCATCGCGCTCTATGGCGGCACCATGCTCGAAGGCAGCGTCGGCACCATCGCCGCGGCGCACGGCTTCTGCACGCTGCCGCAACTGGCCTGGGGCACCGAGCTGTTCGGGCCGCTGCTGCTCAAGGACGACGTGGTGGTCGAACGTCCAGGCTATCGGGACTTCGCGCTGCGGCTGCCCGACGGCCCCGGCCTGGGTCTCGCGCTCGACGAGGACAAGCTCGCGCATTACCGGCGCGATCGCGCATAGCACCGACAACAACGACATGATGGCCACGTAACGGCCGCACCACGCCCGTGTAAGCGCCGCACCACAGCCGCATCACCGCTGGATAACGCCACCGAGATGCGCCGAACGCGCGCCGGGCACCCTGGTTTCGAACTTCACGAAGGAACGGAGACAATGAAGTCGCTCACTCTCGCCACCGTGGTCCTCGGCCTCGCCGCGGCCCTCGCCACGCCGGCCGCGCAGGCCGCCTACCCCGAACGTCCGATCCGCTGGATCGTCCCCTTCCCGGCCGCCGGCGCGATGGACAATATCGCCCGCACGCTCGGCGAGGAGATGTCGCAAACGCTGGGGCAATCGATCGTGGTGGAAAACCGCCCCGGGGCCGGCGGCAATATTGGCGCCGAGCTGGTCGCGCGCTCGCCCGCCGACGGCTACACGATGCTGATCGTCGCCAACGGCATGGCGGTCAATCCGGCGCTGTACCGCAAGCTGAGCTACGACCCGATCAAGGATTTCGCGCCGGTATCGCTGCTGGCCGTGGTGCCGAACGTGCTGGTCGCCAACAAGGCCAAGACCAGCGCCAAGACCGTGCCGGAGGTGATCGCCAGCGCGAAGAGCCAGCCGGGCAAGTACACCTACGCGTCGGCGGGCAACGGCACCTCGATCCATCTGGCTGGCGAACTCTTTACGTCGATGGCAGGCGTCGAGCTGCTGCACGTGCCCTACAAGGGCAGCGGCCCCGCGGTCACCGACCTGCTCGGCGGCCAGGTCGACTACATGTTCGACAGCATCACGTCCGCCAAGCCGCATATCGATGCGGGCAAGCTGACGGCGATCGCGGTGACGACCAGCAAGCGCTCGGCCACGCTGCCCAATGTGCCGACCGTGGCAGAGGCCGGGCTGCCGGGCTACGAGTTGTCGCCATGGTTCGCCGCCTTCGTGCCGGCCGGCACGCCGCCCGCGGTGGTCGAGTCGCTGAACCGCGCGATGGTCGAGGCGCTGCGCAAGCCCGCAGTGCAGAAGCGCCTCGCGGCGATCGGCGCCGAGCCCATCGGCAGCACGCCGGCCGAGCTGAAGCAGCATCTGGCGAAAGAAACCGACAAATGGGGCAAGCTGATTCGCACGCGGGGGATTCGGGCGGATTGAACTGGATCTCCCGTGTGCCCTCTGCCGCCGCAGCGGGCTTCCCTCTCCCCCGGAGCAGGCCCGCGATCTTCTCCCTCCCCCCCGGAGCAGGCCCGCGGTCTTCTCCCCTCTCCCGCCATGCGGGAGAGGGGTTGGGGGAGAGGGAAAGGGCGGTGGCGATACGAAGGTGCTCGCTTGCGCGAGTGCCTTGCCCTCTCCCCCACCCCTCTCCCACGCGTGGGAGAGGGGAGCCGATGGCGGGCCGTGGCGTGACGTTCGGCGCTGCCTGCCTCCCAGCCTCTCCCACGGCGTGGGAGAGGGGAGCCGATAGCGGACCGTGATGTTACGTTTGGCGCTGCCTGCTGTCCCCGCCTCCCAGCCTCTCCCCTCAAGTTTTTCTACCAACTGCCGTTGTCTGACATCGACCCCCGAAGCAATCGTCAGCGAACGGGCGGCAACACAAGAGCGAAGAGCGAATACGCAGCACGCGCGCGGGACGTCCGCGGGCGTGGCGTTGTTCGCCGCGATTCAATGTCCATCAGGTAGAAGAAATGAAAAACTTGGGAATAGGTGCACGCCTTGGCATCGGCTTTGGCGTGGTATTGCTGCTGTCCACGCTGATGACCGGACTTGGCATCCTGCGGTTGCAGCAGGTCGCGGAGCGCACGCATGACATGATGCAGCAGCCGCTGGCCAAGGAACGGCTGGTCAGCGACTGGTACCGCTACATGCATACCAGCGTGCGCCGGACCACCGCGGTGGCCAAGAGCTCCGATCCGACGCTCGGCGCGTTCTTCGCGAACGAGACCAAGAACTCGGTCAAGGCGATTGCCGATCTGCGCGACAAGATCGAGCCGCTGCTGAGCACCGACGCCGAGAAGCAGGCGTTCCAGACCATCCTGCGCGTGCGCGAACCGTACAACGCCTCGCGCGACAAGATCACCAAGCTCAAGCAGGAAGGGTTGACCGACGAGGCCAACACCGTGCTGGAGAAGGAATTCGTGCCGGCCGGCGACGCCTATCTGGGCGAGATCCAGAAGCTGCTCGACATCCAGCGCGCCAGCATCGACGCCACCGCGCGCGACATCAACGCGGTCTACCAGACCGCGCGCAACCGCCTGATCGGACTGGGCGTGCTGGTGCTGGGTATCGGCATCGCGTTCGCGGTCTGGCTGACCCGCGGCATCACCCGTCCGCTGCATCGCGCTGTCAGCATCGCGCGAACCGTCGCCGCCGGCGATCTGAGCGCCCGCATCGACGTCGACAGCAAGGACGAAACCGGCCAGCTGCTGCAGGCGCTGGCCGAGATGAACGGCAACCTGCTGCGCATCGTCAACGAGGTTCGCCTCGGCACCGAGGCCATCGCCACCGGCACCAGCCAGATCGCCGTCGGCAATACCGACCTGTCGCAGCGCACCGAGGAACAGGCCGCTTCGCTGCAGGAGACCGCGTCGAGCATGGAGCAGCTGACCAGCATCGTCCGGCAGAACGCCGACAACGCCAAGCAGGCCAGCCGCCTCGCGGTCGACGCCTCCGACATCGCCGTCAAGGGCGGCGATGTGGTCGGCCAGGTGGTCAACACCATGGACGAGATCCACGGCGCGTCGAAGAAGGTCACCGACATCATCGCGGTGATCGAGAGCATCGCCTTCCAGACCAATATCCTGGCGCTGAACGCCGCGGTGGAAGCCGCGCGCGCCGGCGAACAGGGCCGCGGCTTCGCGGTCGTCGCCGGCGAAGTGCGCAGCCTCGCGCAGCGCAGCGCCACCGCCGCCAAGGAGATCAAGTCGCTGATCGACGATTCGGCCGAGCGCGTCGAGAAGGGTTCGCAGCTGGTGTCGGAGGCCGGTCAGACCATGGAAGAGATCGTCGGCGCGGTCAAGCGCGTCACCGACATCATGGGCGAGATCAGCGCGGCGTCGGCCGAGCAGAGCGCCGGCATCGAGCAGGTGAACCAGGCCGTCACGCAGATGGACACCGTGACGCAGCAGAACGCCGCGCTGGTCGAGCAGGCCGCCGCCGCGGCCGGCTCGCTGGAAGAACAGGCCAAGCGCCTGAAGCAGGCGGTGTCGACGTTCCGCCTCGGTACGGCGCAACTGGCAGCGTGATTCGCCGGAACGACCGATGAAACGGGCCGCGAAATGCGGCCCGTTTTGCTTTGCTGGACTCAATAAATGCACCAATCCTTGTCAAAAGTACCTGCCTGACGGACATGCCATCCCGGACGCATCGGCTATCGCACCGTGGCGCGGATCCTGCGTGGCTGCGCGGTGCAGCCCGAACATCAGGCTGCATACCGCAGCACATCTCGGCACATCCCAGCACCTGGCAGTACATCCCAACCGGAGGATCTGCAATGAGCATCTTTGGCGAAATCCTGAACAGGCTGCGCGGCAAGGCGCGGCCCGAGCCCTCCACGCAGGCGTCGACACAGGCCCAGCAGCCGCAGACCGGCACCGCGGGCCAGCCTCAGACCGGCGCTGCCGGGCAGGCGCAGGGCGCTGCGCCGCCGGCCACGGCGCCGGTGACGGCGGGCGTCGGCGGCGGCAATACCACTGCCGGCGCAACGGCCGGCGGCACCGCAACCGGTGCCGCGCAGGCGCCGCTGTCGGAGGTCGACGTCGAGAAGATTCTCGACGACCTCGCACAGCATAGCGGCCAGAAGCTGAACTGGCGCACGTCGATCGTCGACACGATGAAGGCGCTGGGGCTGGACAGCAGCCTCGAGCATCGCAAGGAGCTTGCGCGCGAGCTGCAATACAACGGCGACATGAACGACTCGGCCGCGATGAACACGTGGCTGCACAAGCGCGTGATGCAGGAACTGGCGCGGAACGGCGGCAAGCTGCCGCCGGAATTGCGGGACTGACGTTTCGCGTGAAAGCGAGGGAGCGCGATCCCCTCCTTCTTCTCTCCTCGTCGCCCCCGCGAAGGCCGGGGGTCTAGCGGCTTGCATCAGCAGAGAGCAAAGACGCCTGGTCCCCGCGTTCGCGGGGACGACGGGATACGCTGCGGCCTCTACCGCCAGTTCGTCTGCGGATCGAGCGGATAGACGGGCCGCGCCACGCGCTGGAACGGAAAGCGCTCGTAGCGCGAGCTGGTCACGCCCTCCCCATCGCACTCGACCACGGCACGGGCGATCGGCACGAACACCGGCCGGCAGTACATCCGCGATTTCAGCAGCAGGAAGCGCGCGCGATGCGGATCCACGCCGATATGCGTGAAGATGCCGAGGTCCCAATGCTCCTGCGGCGTCTCGACGATCACGATCTGCGCGGCGCCGATATCAAGCAGCGCGCTGCGTCCCATGCGGATGCGCTGGCCGGTATAGGTGGGGCCGCTGATCACGTATTCGCCGTCGCCGAGCGCGGCCACCTTGCCGGTCAGGGGCTTCGACTGCGGATAGACGCCGAGCTGGGTCAGCGCCACCTTGTCGCCGACCGGCAGCGTCACCGTGGCGCCGACGCCGGCGGCGATCAGCGCGGCCACCGCCTCTGGATCGCAGACCGGCCCGACCGCGATGCCGGTCAAGCCCTGTGCCAGCGCTTCGTGCAGCACGGCCATGTTGTCGCAAGTGCCGCCGGACATGCAGTTGTCGCCGTGGTCGAGCAATAGCAGGGGGCCCTCGCCCGGCGCGTCGGCAAGTTCGGCCGCGCGTGCGATCGATTGCGCCAGCGGCTCGCTGTCGTAGACGAAGCCGGCGCGGTCGTCCCAGATCTGCTGGGCAATGCGTTGCGCGACCGCGTCTGCGGCGGCGGCATCGCCGTCGCCGACGACGATCACGCTCAGGCAAGGCGCCGCGATATCGGCCAGGCCGAAGCCGGCCAGCACCGAAACCGCCAGCATGCCTTGCACTTCCGCCTCCCTGGCGAGCGCCACCGCGCGCTGCATCGCGCCCTGATCGGTGCGGCTGCACAGCGTATGCGTCAGCAGCGGCAGGCGGCGCCAGGCCACCACCGGTTTCGTGCGGCCCGCGATATGGTCGAGCAGCAGCCGGCCCGCGTGCTCGCCGGTCTCGTACATGTCGACGTGCGGATAGGTCTTGAAGCTGACCGCCACGTCGACGTGGTCGATCAGCTTCTGCGTGATATTGCCATGCAGGTCCAGCGCGACCGCGATCGGCTTGTCGGGCAGTACCGCGCGCAGGCGTTCGAGCAGGTCGCCCTCGCCGTCGTCGCTGTTCTCGGCCACCATCGCGCCGTGCAGGTCCAGCATCACCGCATCGCAGCCCGGCGCGGCCTCGACGATCGCGTCGCACAGCGCGGTATAGGCCTGCGCCGCGACGCGGCCGCTGGGATTGGCGCCGGCGATCACCGGCACGACGATCTCGGCGCCGGCCGCTTCGGCCAGCTCGATGAAGGCGCCGGCCGCGGTGCGCGTGCCGCGCGCGGCGCGATAGCCGTCCTCGCCATAGCGCGGGTCGAACGAGGCCAGCGGTGTGGGCACCGGCGAGAAGGTATTGGTCTCGTGATTGAGGCGGGCGATCAGGATTTTCATCGCTTGGGTCCGGGTCGGTGCGGTGTGGGTCGGAGGCCGGGTCAGACAGCGGGCTCAGCGCCCGCGCGCGGCGTCGAGCATCGCGTGCAGCAGCACGTTGGCGCCGGCCTCCAGATGCTCGGGGCGGGCGTCCTCGATCTCGTTATGGCTGATGCCGTCCTTGCACGGCACGAAGATCATTGCGGTCGGTGCGACCCGGGCCAGATAGACGGCATCGTGGCCGGCGCCGCTGACCACTTCCATCGCCGACAACCCCAGCTGCGCGGCGCCGTCGCGCACGGCCTGCACCAGCCGTGGCTCGAAGGGCTGCGGCGGGAAATAGACCACCTGCCGGACCTCGATGTCGATGCCCGAACGTTCGGACAGCGCAGTGCAGGCCCGATGCAGGGCCGCGTCCATCGCCGACAGCACGGTGTCATCGGCGGCGCGCAGGTCGACCGTCATCGTCACGCGGCCCGGGATGACGTTGCGCGAATCGGGATGGACCGACAGACAGCCGACCGTGCCGCGTCCGTGGGGCGGATGGTCCAGCGCGATGCGGTTGACGATGCCGACCAGTTCGGACGCGGCCAGCAGCGCGTCGCGCCGCAGCGCCATCGGCGTGGGTCCGGCGTGCGCCTCCATGCCAGTCAGCACCACGTCGTACCAGCGTTGTCCAAGCGCGCCGGTGACCACGCCGATCACCGTGTCGTTCCCCTCGAGCACCGGACCCTGTTCGATATGGGCCTCGAAATAAGCGCCGACGGCGCGGCCGCCGACCGGCTCGGCGCCGGCATAGCCGATCTCGTTCAGCGCGTCGCCGACGCGCACGCCGTCGCGGTCTGTTTGCGCCAGCACATGGTCGAGTGCGAACTCGCCGATGAAAGCCCCCGAGCCCATCATCACCGGCACGAAGCGCGAGCCCTCTTCGTTGGTCCACACCGCGACCTCGAGCGGCGCGTCGGTGACGATGCCGGCGTCGGCCAGCGTGCGCAACACTTCCAGCCCGGCCAGCACGCCATAGTTGCCGTCGAACTTGCCGCCGGTCGGCTGCGTATCGATATGGCTGCCGGTCATCACCGGCGGCAGCGTGTCGTCGCGTCCGGCCCGGCGTGCAAAGATGTTGCCGATCGCATCGACGCGTACCGTGCAGCCCATCGCCTTGGCCTCGGCGACGAAGAAGTCGCGGCCCTGGCGATCGAGATCGGTCAGCGCGAGCCGGCAGACGCCGCCCTTGGACGTCGAACCGATCTGTGCGAGCCGCATCAGTGCGTGCCACAGGCGGGCGCCGTCGATGCGCAGCGCGTCGATATCAGGCGCTGGAACGGCGTTGGCCTGGGGATGCATGGTGAGGTCAACTGACATGTCGATTTTCCGAAGCTAGCTCTTTGTCGCCCCTGCGCAGGCGGGGGCCCAGCGGCTTGAAGTCACTGGGTCCCCGCCTGCGCGGGGACGACGGAATGGAAACGGTGACGGCGCGATCGTCACGCCGCCAGGCCCACGCCGAGATAGCGGTCCTTGACCGCCTCGTCGGCGACGAATTGCGCATTGGTACCGGTATAGACGACCGCGCCCTGCTCGATGATCACGTGCCGCTCGGCCAGCTGCGTGCAGACCTCCAGGTTCTGCTCGACCAGCAGGATCGGCACGCCGGCCGCCTTGATCAACTTCAGCTGCGCAACGATTTCCTCGACGATCACCGGCGCCAGGCCTTCGACCGGCTCGTCGAGCATCAGCAGGCGCGGATGGTTCATCAGCGCGCGGGCAATGGCCAGCATCTGCTGCTCGCCGCCGGAGAGATTTGCGCCGCTGTTGCGGCGCCGCTCGCGCAGCCGCGGGAAGATCCGGTAGACGTCGTCGAGCTGCCACGGAGAATCGCGCCGGGCCCCGAGCTTCAGGTTCTCCTCGACGGTCAGCAGCTTGAAGATGCCGCGATGCTCGGGCACGAAACACAGCCCCTGGGCGGCGATCCGGTGCGGCGGCAGCCCCGCGATATCGTTGCCGCGAAACAGCACGCGGCCGCCGCGTGGCGGCACCACGCCGGCGATCGCCTTCAGCGTGGTCGACTTGCCGGCGCCGTTGCGGCCCAGCAGCGTCACCAGTTCGCCCTCGCCCACCGCGAGCGAGACGCCCTGCAGCACATGGCTCTTGCCGTAGTAGCCATGGATGGCCTGCACATCGAGCATCGTCATCGCTCGCCTCCGGTGATCATGTTGCCGAGATAGGCCGCGCGCACGCGCGGATCGCCGCGCACGGTGTCGGGCGGGCCTTCCATCAGCACCTTGCCCTGTTGCATCACGGTGATGGTGTCGGAGATGTCCATCACGATGTCCATGTTGTGCTCGATCAGCACGACGGTATGGTCCTCGGCCAGCCCGCGGATCAGCCGCTTCATCGCGCCGAGATCGTCGACGCCCATGCCCGAGGTCGGCTCGTCGAGGAAGATCGCGCGCGGCCGCGCGGCCAGCGCCATGCCGACTTCGAGCCGGCGCTGCTGGCCGTGCGACAGCGCACCGGCGACCGCGCCGGCGACGCGGGTCAGCTCGAGCCGCTCGAGCACACGCTCGACCGTCTCCATACAGGCCAGCTCGCCGACCGGACGGCGCCAGCAGTTCATCGCGCGCCGCGGCTGCGTGCCGAGCGCGGCCAGCCGCAGGTTCTCGCGCACCGGCAGGCTGGGAAACAGGCTGGTGACCTGGAACGAGCGCGCGATGCCGCGCTGCACGCGCTGGTAGTCGGTCTCGCCGGTGACGTCGTGCCCGTCGAAGACGATGCGCCCGCTGGTCACGCTGCGCGTGCCGGTCAGCATATGGAACAGCGTGGTCTTGCCGGCGCCGTTCGGACCGATCACCGAATGCACGGTGCCCGGCATCACGCGAAGATCCACGCCGCCCAGCGCCATGAACTTGCCGTACTGCTTGACCACGCCGGTGGCCTCCAGAATCGGGGCGGTCATGCGCGTTCCTCCCGCGTGGTGACGACATCCGTGGCGACTCCTGCGGCGGCTTCCGTGTCGGGGCCGATCGCGGCCGGCTCGCGGCGGATGCCGCGCAGCCGCAGCCAGATCGTCGTGCCCAGCCCCCACAGGCCGCGCTGCATGAACAGGCTGACCGCGATCAGCAGGAAGCCCAGCAGCATCAGCCAGCGCGGCCACAGTGTCGACAGCCAGTCGGCCAGCAGCACATAGAACGCCGCGCCCAGCACCGACGCAAACACGTTGGCGGTGCCGCCGATCACCGTCATGATCAGGATCATCTCGCTGACGTGGTAGTCGATATTGGCCAGCGGCGCGATGCCGGTCAGCATCGCATGCAGGCCGCCGGCGAGCCCGGTCACCGCGCCGGAAATCACGAAGGCCAGCAGCTTGAACGCCTTGATGTTGTAGCCAACCGCCAGCGCCCGCTCCTCGTTGTCGCGGATTGCCAGCAGCGTGCGGCCGAACACCGAATCGGTGACGCGCAGCACCAGGAAGAACACCACCAGGAACAGCACCGCGACGAAGCCGTAGAACTGCCACGGCGAGGCCAGCGAGACCAGCTCGCGCCCGGCGATCGACAGGGCGGGTCTCGGGATGTCGAGCAGGCCGTTGTCGCCGCCGGTCAGCGACGGCACCGAATAGGCCAGGAAATAGAACATCTGCGAGAACGCCAGCGTCAGCATCACGAAGTAGGTGCCGCGCTGCCGGATCGAGAACCAGCCGACCAGCGCCGCCGCCCCCGCGCCGATGGCGATCGCCAGCGCCAGCGAAATCGGCACCGGCAGCGCGATGCGGGTCAGCGCCAGGCCCAGCGAATAGCTGCCCAGGCCGAAGAAGATGCCCTGGCCGAACGACAGCAGGCCGGTGTAGCCGAGCAGCAGGTTACAGGCCATCACGGCCATCGCGTAGATCAGCACCTCGGTCGCCAGCGTGCCGGAGCGCAGCGTCAACGGCAGCAGCAGGGTGACGGCCAGCGCGAGCCACCAGAATCGATACGCCATCATCCCCTCCCCAGCAGGCCGTGCGGACGCAGCAGCAGCACCGCGGCCATCGCGACATAGATCATCAGCCTGGCGCCCTCGGGCCACAGCGTGCTCATCAGGCTTTGCACCACGCCGACCAGCAGCCCGCCGATCAGCGCGCCGGTGAAGCTGCCCATGCCGCCGACCACCACGACGATGAAGGCGACGCCCAGCGCCTCGACGCCCATGAACGGTTCGGCGCCGCGGATCGGTGCGGCCAGCACGCCTGCGATCGCGGCGGTGGCCGCCCCGAGCGCGAACATCAGGCTGAACAACCGGAACACGTTGATGCCGAGCAGCGACACCATCTCCGTCGACTCGCTGCCGGCACGCACCGCGCTGCCGAGCCGCGTGCCCTCCAGCAGCCACCACAGCGCCACCGCCAGCAGCGCGGTGAACGCGATCACGAACAGCCGATACTTCGGATAGATGAAGTCGCCCCACATCACCACGCCCTGCAGCGCGTCGGGCGGCGGCACGTCGACGCCGAGCGGCCCCCAGCCGACGATGATCAGCTCCTGCACGGCGAGCGCGAGGCCCACCGTCACCAGGATGTGGAACTCATGGGGCTGGGCATAGACGTGGCGCAGCATCACGCGCTCGACCAGCCAGGCCAGCGCACCGATCACCAGGGGCGCCAGCACCAGCGCGGCCCAGAAGTTCATGCCCAGCTGCAGCGCCTGGAAGCACAAATACGCGCCGAGCGCATAGAAGGCGCCGTGCGCGAAATTGACGAAGCGCAACAGGCCGAAGACGATCGACAGGCCGACGGCCAGCAGGAAATACAACATGCCGATGCCAATGCCGTTGATGACCTGCAACAGGTAGACGTTCATGAAGCGGTTTTCGCTATGGCTGTCGCGTTGGATAGCGCCCTCTGATCATCGAAGGCGCAGCGTTCTCCCGCTCCCCTTCAGGGGGAGAGGGTTGGCGAGAGGGGGTGGTTTCAACGCGCGGTAGCGTGACGACCGCCCCTTGCCCTCTCCCCCACCCCTCTCCCGCAAGCGGGAGAGGGGAGAAAACCAGCAGGGTTGCTCAGGCCATCTTGCACTGGGTCTGTTCGGGCGGCAGGAAGGCCTTGCCGACGCTGATCACGTCGGCGTAGTCGTCCTTGTCCTTCATCTTGCCCTTGGCCTTGCCCTTGAGCAGGTAGTAGTTCTTCAGCACCTGGTGGTCAGCGGCGCGGATTTCCTCGGGGCCGGTCAGCCCTTCGTACTTGAGCCCTTCCATCGCCGCGATCACGGCCTTCGGGTCGGCGCTGCCGGCCTTGACCATCGCGTCGAGCATCAGCTTGGTACAGATATAGGAACCAGCCAGGCTGTAGTTTGGATTGGACTTGAAGGCCGTCTTGCAGCGCTGCACCAGATCGCGGTTCAGCGGCGTGTCGACGCCGTGCCAGTACTGCGCGCCGAAATAGACGCCGTCGCACAGGTCCGCACCCAACGATTCGAACTGCTCGAGCCCGGAGGCCCAGGCCAGCAGGATCGTCGTGTTCTTCTTCATGCCGAAGCTGACCGCCTGGCGCAGCGTGTCGGCCGATTGCGAGCCGAAGTTCAGGATCAGCAGCACGTCGGGCTTGGCAGCGATCGCATTGGTC
The DNA here is from genome assembly GCF_021213615.1 of Cupriavidus sp. UGS-1. Lineage (NCBI taxonomy): Bacteria > Pseudomonadati > Pseudomonadota > Betaproteobacteria > Burkholderiales > Burkholderiaceae > Cupriavidus > Cupriavidus sp. UGS-1. The sequence continues at coordinate 100,702 of NZ_JAJQJF010000004.1, forward strand.
AGATAGCCGCTGAACTCCTTCTCGTTGAGCGCGTGGTAGCTGTTGCCCACGTGCTCAATGCCCTTCTCCTTGAAGATATTCTTCGCCGCCGACAGCAGGCCCTCGCCGAACACGTATTGCGGCGTGATCGTGTACCAGCGCTTCGCCTTGGGCATCGATTCGATCAGCGGCCGCACCGTGCGCTCGATCGCGCCATAGGTCGGCACCGACCAGCGGAAGGTCGCGCGGTTGCAGTCCTTGCCGGTGATCTCGTCGGCGCCGGCGGTGGTGACGAAGACCCCGCCGAATTTCTCGGCCTCCTTGCCCATCGCCAACGATTCGGACGACAGGATGCCGCCGGCGAAGTAGCGCGCGTTCTTCTGCTGCGCCAGCTCCTGCACCTTGCGCACCGCGGTGGCGGGCTTGCCTTCGGTATCGAGCACGCTGTAGCGCAACGGCTTGCCGAGCACCTTGCCGTATTGCTCGACGATCAGCTTCATCCCAAGGTCGGCGAACTTGCCGTTGGCGGCGAACGGGCCGGACATCGGCACCGGACAACCGAGTTCGATCGCATCGTCGGCGGCCAGCACGGCACCGGCGCGCAGCAGGGAGGCGGGGACGGCGGCCAGCGCGCCGAGTTTGAGCACGTCACGACGATTCAAAGCTCACTCCTTGGATCTGTGGGGTCCATCGAAAGGGAAGGTCCGGCACGCGACAGGATCGCAACAGCGCTACAGCAAGAATCGAACCCGTTTATTCTATTTATACGTATAAACTGGTTGAAGGCATCATAGGAGCCGGTTTGCGCGACTGTCAATGAAGCGCCGGTCAGGGTTTACCTGCGCCCGTGCAGGCGCCGGTCATGCGCGAAGGCGGTGCCCGGTGCACCGCGATGGACCGCGCCGGACCGCTGCATGGACCACTGCGGCACCGCCGCGACCCGGCAAGGCGCATGCCGCGCCGGCATGGCGATCAAACGAAAGGAAGGACAATCCATGGTGACGTTCCGCGGCGCGAAGGCGCCGGCTCTGGCGATCCGCAAGCAGAAGCGCGCCGACCTGGTGGCGGAGGAACTGAAGCGCCTGATCACCGAGCGCGACCTGAAGCCCGGCGACAAGCTGCCGCAGGAGATCAAGCTGCAGCAGACCTTCGGCGTCAGCAAGAGCACGATCCGCGAAGCGCTGAAGTCGCTGGAGGTGCAAGGGCTGATCAGCGTCAGCACCGGTCCGGCCGGCGGCGGCACCATCGTCGAGGTGCCGCTGGACCGCACCTTCCAGCTGATGCAGAACTATCTGTTCTTCAAGGACGTCGGCATCGCCGACGTGTACACGGTGCGCCGGCTGCTCGAGCCGGAGCTGGCCGCCGGCGCGGTGCCGCACCTGACCGAGGACGACTTCCGCGCGCTCGAGCATACGATCGACCTGTGCGACCCCACCTCGGCCTCGGCGGCCGCGCCGCTGGACCAGCGCCAGGAGGATCTGAGCTTCCACGACATCCTGGCCGCGGCCAATCCGAATCCGATGCTGCGCTTCTGCTGCGAACTGATCAACGAGATGCTGCGGCAGCTGGTGGTGTTCGGCAACGACACGCCCGCCTGCGAGCACGAGAAGTTCGGCGCGTCCAATGTCCGCTTCCACAAGAAGATCGTCGCGGCGGCCCGCGCGCGCGATGCCGAGCAGGTGCGCAAGCTGATGGCCGCGCATATGCAGGACTGCACGCGCCATATCACGCGGATGAACGGCCGCGTGCACGGCCGGCTGGTGCTCGACTCGGAATTGCCGCGCCGTTCGCTGGTGGTGCGGCCGCGCGTTCGCGAGCCAGAGCAGGCAAGTTGAACGCTCGGGCGCGCCGCGCGCCGCAGTGCTATTCGGCCTTGATGCCGTTTGCGCGGATCAGCTCGGCCCAGCTCGCGGTTTCTTCCCGGATCCGCGTCGCCAGCGCTTCGGGCGTGCTGGCCTGCGGCTCCATGCCCTGGCGCTGCAGGTCGGCGCGCACCGCCGGGGTGGCCAGCACCGTGCGCACTGCCTCGTGCAGTTGCGCGACGGTCTCGTCCGGCGTCGCGCCCGGCGCCAGCATCGCGTACCACGAACTGACCTCGATGCCGGCCATGCCCTGCTCCGCCATCGACGCAATATTCGGCGCGGCCGGCGAGCGCTTGCCCTGCGTCACGGCGATCGCGCGCAACGCGCCCGACTGGATGAACGGCGCCAGCGTCGGCAGCGTGCCGAGCAGGATCGGTACCTGGCCGCCAACCACGTCATTCAGCGCCTGGGTCGTGCCCTTGTACGGCACATGCAGCAGCGCCACGCCGGCCCTCTGGCGAAACAGCTCGCCGGCCAGATGCAGGCCGCTGCCGACACCCGGACTGGCATAGCCGAGCGGCGTGCCGCCGCGCTCGGCGGTGCGGGCCAGCGCGACCAATTCGGCCACCGACTTCGCCTTGACCGACGGATGGACCGCCAGCACATTCGGCGAACTGGCCAGCAGCGACACCGGACGGAAATCGCGCTCGACGCGGTAGGGCAATTGGGGCATCAGCGTCGGATAGATCGTCAGATTGCCGGCCGGCGCGATCAACACCGTACAACCGTCCCCGGCCGCGCGCCGCACCGCGTCGATGCCGATATTGCCGTTCGCACCGGGCTTGTTGTCGACGATCACGGTGCGGCCCTGGCCGCGCTGCATGCCGTGGGCAAGCGTGCGGGCCAGCAGATCGGCCGGGCCGCCCGCGGGGAACGGCACCACGATGCGGGTCGTCGCGCATGCAGTGGCGGCCTGTGCCGCCGGCGTGCCGGCCGCACCGGCGACCGCCAGGGCAAAAGTCGCCGCCGCAAGTGTCCGGCGCCGCCACGGCATCCCGTCGTTCGCCGCCACCATCGGTCCCGCCCCGGGCATGCCCCGCTTCATCGTTCTCTCCCGTTTCCGCGGCCGTCGGGCCGCGCTTTGCCGTGGGCGGCTAGCCGCGATGCAGCGGCACCACCTTGCCCTCGTCCTGAGGCCGATAGTCGAGCAGGCGCGACAGCTCGAGGGCCGCGCCGCGGACCTTCTCGACCAGCGAATCGAGCCTGGTCGGATCGATCTTCGCCGCCGGAATGGTCACGCCCATCGCCGCGACGACCTTGCCGCTGCGGTCGCGCACCGGCGCGGCAATGCTGGAAATGCTGGCCTCGAAGAAGCCCTCCTGCAGCACATAGCCGCGCTCGCGGTCGCGCTGGACCATGTCGAACAGTTCCTCGACGGTCCGTGGCGTGCTGTCGGAGAATACTTCGAGCTGCGGCTCCGGATAGAGCTGCCGCAATTCGGGCATCGTCAGATCCTCCAGCAGCACGCGCCCGAGCACGGTGGCGTGCGCCGGCAGCCGCGTGCCGACATTGACGGTGCTGGCGAACGGCGTCGGCGCCACCGACTTGGCGACGTAGACGATCGAGCGGCCGTCGCGCACCACCAGATTGCACGGCAGCTGGATGTCGTCGCGCAGCCGCTCCAGCAGCGGCCGGCCCAGTTCGGTCAACTCCAGCGAGGCAAGGTATTCGAAGCCCAGCCGCAGCACGGCCATGCCGAGCTTGAATTCGCGCCCGCCGTCGGTGCGCTCGACGAAGCCCATCATCTCCAGCGTGGCAAGCAGGCGGAACACGGTCGAGCGCGGAATCTGCAGGCGCCGCGCCAGTTCGGCCGCCGACAGCGTGCGGTCGGTGCGGTTGAACTCGCCAAGCAGGCGCAGGCCGCGCTCCAGGCCGGGCACGATGTACCGTTCCTGGGAATCGTCGGGCAGGGAAGCGTTGTTCATGGTCGGTTCTCGAATTCTTGGAATTTGGCATTCCATCCAGATGATCGACACTCATATAACACGGGCGCGCCGGGAACGGAAAGGACCGGCTGGCGCGGTCTTCCTTTATGGATTGGCGCACGACTTCAGAATCGCTTCCGTCCCGGCGCCGCTTCCAATCTGCCGTCGCCGATCCCCGTGCGACAATCGCCGCCCATCTTCCCCTTGGATCCATGCCGATACGATGAAGACATCCGCTGAGGTCAACCGCAAGGACGCCGCCGCAACGCGCAAGGCGCGCACGCCGTGGAGCGGCCTCGATGAACAGGGAACCGGCCTGACGGTCGACGACTTCCTGACCACGATGCTGGGTCAGCTCGTCAACGCGCTGCGGCGAACGGTGACCCAGCCCTACGCCGAGCAGTTCGGCCTGACGGTGCCGGAATGGCGGCTGCTGGCGCTGCTCGCTCACTGGGGGGAACTGCCCTTCGCCGAACTGGTGGTGCAGTCGACCTCGGACAAGGCGCTGGTCAGCCGCACGCTGCGGCTGCTGGAACAGCGCGGGCTGGTGAAGCTGTCCAACGCGGGCAATACGCCGCGTAAAAAGCTGTTTTGCCGAATCTCCGCCGCAGGCATGGCGCTGCACGATCAGGTGATCCCGCTGGCGCGGCGCCATCAGGCCGCGGTGCTGCATCTGCTGGATTCCGGCGAACGCGAGGCCCTGTATCGCGCGCTGCGGAAATTGCATGCGCGATGCGTGATGGGCCCGGGGGTCGACCCCGGTATCCCGGAAGAACAGTAAGTCACCGCGTGGCATGCGCTCTCACGCCTCGAGCTGCTCGAGCACCTTGCCCTTGGTCTCGATGCCGAGCCAGTGCACCGTCAGCGCCGCCGCGAACGGCACCAGCGCGAGCGCATAGAACGCGCCGCTGAGGTCGCCGCTGCCGATGGTGCCGGCGATCAGCGTCGGCGCGAAGATGGCGGCGATCTTCAGCCAGGCGCCGCCGAACCCGCAGCCCATCGCTCGCACGCTGGTCGGATACAGCTCCGGGGTATAGACATAGGCGGTGATGAAGCCGCTGGCCAGAAAGCCCATCGCGAACGCGCACAGCGTGGCGACCACATAGACGGACTGCTCGTGCAGCAGTCCCGCCAGCGCCAGCGACAGCGCGCACAGCACGAACGACACGTTGATCACCGGCTTGCGGCCGACCTTGTCGACCACCATCGCACAGACCAGCGAACCGACCACGCCCAGCACCGAGGCGCCGGCCGCCAGGTTCAGCGCCAGTTGCAGCGGCGCGTGGTAGACCGTCTTGTAGATCGTCGGCAGCCACGTCGACAGCCCGTACTGGATGAAGCCGCAGGTGGCCCACAGCATCCACACCGCCAGCGTGCGGCCCAGGTAGGGGCCGCTGAGCAGATCGCGCACGCGGCGCCGCGGGTGCCGGGCCGCCATCGCGTCGAACGCCGCGGCATCGCCGACCGGCGGCAGCGGCGTGCGCGCATGCGATTCGAAGGCGCGCACCGCGCGGTCGGCCTCGGCCATGCGGTTCTTCTCGGCCAGCCAGCGCGGCGACTCCGGCAGGATCTTGCGCAGCACGAAGAACAGCACGATCGGCACGCCGCCGATGAAGTACATCACCTCCCAGCCGTAGCGTGGCACCAGCCAGGCACCGGCCCCGTTCGATACCAGCAGGCCGATCGGGAACACCACCTCGTACAGCAGCACGAAGCGGCCGCGGCCATGCGCGCGCGTGACCTCGTTGATATAGGTCGCGGCGACCGGCAGCTCGCCGCCAAGGCCCAGACCCTGGACGATCCGCAGCAACGCGAACAGCTCGAACGAAGGCGCGAAGCCGCAGGCGATGCTCATCAGGCCGATGATGCCGGCGCTCCAGGCGATGGAGTGCAGCCGGCCGTAGCGCTCGGCCAGCCACGGGAAGAACAGCGCGCCCACCAGTTGTCCGACCGAGGGCGCGGCGATCAGGAAACCGATCTGGCCCGGCGTCAGCGACCACTGAGCGATCAGCAGCGGCAGCGTCGCGGCAATCGCGATCACGTCGAAGCCGTCGAAGAAGGTCGCCAGCCCGATCAGCAGCCGCGCCTTCACATGCATCAGGTTGTTGGGCAGGCGCTCGATGCGGGCGACGATCTGGCCGCGCGTCACGCCGCCCGCGGCGTCCGAGGCCGTGGCGGAAGCACCGGCACCGGCGCCAGCGGTTGCGCCATCCGCGCCACCACGAAACATGGCCGTGGCTGGCCCCGGAACACTGGCGGGCGCCAGCTCTTGTCTTTCTGTCAACACGATGCTTGCTTCCTGAAATTGCCGTGGCCGGTCCGCGGCGGTGGGCATGGCCACGGCGCGGACCTGTCGTGGGAACGGACTGCGTGGGGAGGAAACGGCGCCGCCGCCGACACGGCGCGCCGTGGAAGGGATGGGCTGCCGGCCCGGCTACAGATCCAGCACCAGCCGCTTGCCCTTGCAGCCCGACACGCACACCATCATCGACTGGTTGGCAGCGCGTTCGGCCTTGCTGAGCACACCGTCGCGATGGTCGGGCTCGCCCCCGAGCACACGCGTCTCGCAGGAACCGCATACGCCTTCGCGGCAGCTGTAGTCGACCGCAATACCGGCTTCGAGCAGCGCGTCGAGCAGCGACTTGCCGGCGGGCACCTTGACCTCCATGCCGGTCTGCGCCAGCGACACCGCGTACTCCCCGTCCTGCACCGCCTCGACCGACGGGTCGGCGGCGAAGCGCTCGATATGGACGTTCGGGTAGCCATGCGCCTCGCAGGCCGACTCGAAGGCCTGCAGCATCGGGCCCGGGCCGCAGCAATAGAAGTGGGTTCCCCGATCCAGTCCGGCCAGCATGGCGGCCAGATCCGGCGGACCGCCGGCCTCGGCGTCGAAATGCAGGCGCACCGCATCGCCATAGGCCTGCAGTTCGGCCACGAAGGCCGCCTCCTCGCGGGAACGCGCGCAGTAGAACAGCGTGAAGGCGCGGCCCAGCTGATGCAGCCGGCGGGCCATGCAGACGATCGGCGTTACGCCGATGCCCCCGGCGACCAGCACCGTGTGCGAGGCGCTCTCGTCGAGTTCGAAGTTGTTGCGCGGCGCGCCGACTGGCAGCGTCGCGCCGACGCGCAACTGCTCATGGACATAGCGCGAGCCGCCCCGGCTGCCGCGGTCGAGCAGCACGCCAACGGTGTAGCTGTGCCGCGCCTCTGGCGCGCCGCACAGGGAATAGCTGCGCACCAGGCCGTTGCCCAGATGCAGGTCGATATGGGCGCCGGGGCTGAATTCCGGCAAGGCGGCCCCCGCGGGGTCCTGCAGTTCGATGCTGACGACGCCGCGGGCTTCGTAGCGCATGGCCTGCACGCGCATCGTCAGGGTGGGGCTGGCACTCATCACACTTCCTTCTGATTCCATTTGCGCCGGGGGCGTCGTCTTCAGCGTTTCTCGGTCAGGAACTTCCCTTCCGGGCCGCCGGCGTTCTTCTGGCGGCGGGTATTGCCGTCGATGCCGCCTTCGATCGCCCATTCGGCAAACATCGTCGGCCCCGGCTCGAATTCGCGCGGCTCCCAGTGGGCGTCGCAGTGGTCCTCGTCCGCGTAGTACTCGATCAGCCCGCCGGCCGGGTTCCTGAAGTACCAGAAGTAAGCCGACGAGATCGGATGGCGGCCCGGGCCGAGCTGCGTCTCCCAGCCGGTGCGCGACATGTGCATGCCGCCGCCGAACACCTCGTGGATATCGCGCACGGTGAACGCGACATGGTTCAGCCCGCTCTTGGGCTGCGGCAGCTGCAGCAGGAACAGGTCGTGATGGCCGCCCTCGTCGGCGCAGCGCAGGAAGGCGCCACGGCCCGGATAGCGGTCCGACGCGACAAAGCCGAACTTGTCCGTGTAGAAGCGCTCGGTGGCGTCGACGTCCTTGACGAAGAACACCACGTGGCCGACCTCGATCGGCGTGGCGCGCTCGTAAATCGGACCGCGCTGGTTGACGCGCGGCTTCGCGCTCCAGGTGTTCATCGCCGCGCATTCGACTTCGACGTCGCGCTTGCGGGTCAGTTGAAAGCGCACGGCCAGGCCGTTGGGATCGGTGCAGCCGATGCGCACGCTTTCGTCCCCCTGTCCGCCGCCCTGGTGGACGAAGCTGGCTTCGCCGGCGATCGCCGCGGCAATGCGGTCCAGCGCGGCGGGCGTATCGACGCCCCAGACCACCTCGCGCAGCGTGGGGCCGGCCTCGATCGCCGGCGGCAGCGCCGGATCGTCGATGCGGCGCACCAGCACGCGGCAGCCGTTCAGCGTCTCGAAGTCCAGCCCCTGCGCGTCGTCGCGCTTCAGGATCAAACCCCAATCGTTGAAGAAGCCGCGGCAGGCGTCGAAATCGTCGGCGCCATAGACGATCTCGTCGATGCCCAGTACTTGATTCATGTCGGTCTCCAGCGGCCGCCGGCTCAGTTCGCCCACGGCAGCGGTTGTTGATGCAGGCCCCAGTACACGCTCTTCTGCTCCATGTACTGCAGGATTCCCAGTCGTCCCTTCTCGCGCCCCAGGCCGCTGTCGCGCCAGCCGCCGAACGGCGTCGAGATCGAGAACTGCTTGTAGGTGTTGATCCAGACGTTGCCCGCCTGCACCGCGCGCGCCACGCGCCAGGCGCGCTTGTAGTCCCGCGTCCAGACGCCGGCCGCCAGCGCATAGACGCTGTCGTTGGCCTGCGCGATCAGGTCGTCCTCGTCGTCGAACGGCATCGCCACCAGCACCGGTCCGAAGATCTCCTGCTGGCAGATGCGGGCGCGGTTATCGAGCCCTTCGATGATGGTCGGCGTATAGAAGTAGCCGTTGTCCAGGCCGGGCACGCTTGGCCGCATGCCCCCGGTGCGCAGCTGGCCGCCCTCCTCGACGCCCATCGCGACGAACGACTCGATCGAATCGCGATGGCGGTCGGTGATCAGCGGTCCCATCTGGGTGCGCTCGTCGGCCGGGTCGCCGACGCGCAGCCGCGCGGCACCGGCGGCGAGGCGGTCCATGAACGGCTCATACAGCGAGCGCGCGACGAACAGCCGCGAACCGGCGATGCACGACTCGCCCGACGAGCTGAAGATGCCGTACAGCACGCCGTTGACCGCGTGGTCGAGATCGGCATCGTCGAACACCATGGTCGGCGACTTGCCGCCCAGTTCCAGCGACACCGGCATCATCTTGTCGGCGGCGATATGCGCGATGTGCTTGCCGGTGGTGGTGCCGCCGGTGAACGACACGCGCCGCACCAGCGGGTGCTGCGTGATCGCATCGCCGATCACCGAGCCCTTGCCCGGCAGCACGCTGATCAGGCCCTTCGGCACGCCGGCTTCCTCGCAGATCGCGGCCAGTTCCAGTGCCATCAGCGGCGTGACCTCGGCCGGCTTGACCACCACGGCGTTGCCGGCGGCGAGCGCCGGCGCCAGCTTCTGTGCCTCGCTGGCGATGGGCGAGTTCCACGGCGTGATCGCCGCGACCACGCCCATCGGCTCGTGCACGCTCATCGTCAGGAAGTCGCCACGCGGCGGCGTCAGCGTTTCCTCCAGCGTCTCGCAGGCGGCGGCAAAGAACTGGAAGGTGCCGGCGGCGCTGGCGACCAGCGCGCGGGTCTCGCTGATCGGCTTGCCGTTGTCGAGCCGCTGGCGCTGCGCCAGCGGCTCGGCGCGGGCACGGATCAGCTCGGCGACCCGATACAGCACCGCGGCGCGCTCATGCGGCTTGCGTTGTGCCCAGCCGCTGGTCTCGAAGGCGCGCTGCGCGCCCTGCACCGCCTCCTCGACGTCGGCGAGGCTGGCCGCGCGCAGTTCCGCGACGACCTCGCCGGTGGCGGGATAGCGCGTGGCATAGCGGTCGCCGCCGCCGAGACGCCATTGGCCGGCGATACAGATGGGGAGAAGGTCTTGCGTCTTCATGTTCGCGTCTTCGGGTTCGCGTTGGATTCGGCTGTTCAGATCGATACCGCATGCGCGCGGTTTCCCAGCGCGCGCACCACGCTGAACACGGTCAGCGCCGAGGTCTTGGGGTTGGCCGCAAGCGGCTTGCCGCGCATGGTCAGCTCGAAGCCGCCGAAGGCGCCGCGCGCTTCCACGTGATGGACGTTCTCCTCGACGCCCGGGTCGGCCAGCAGCCTGACCGCGGTGCGGTCCAGGCCCAGGCCGGCCAGCGACAGCGTCGCGGCGACGTTGGCGTTCTTCGGATAGAGCCGCGCCGCATCGCGCGCGCTGCCCTCGAAGATCACCGTCGGTCCGTCCAGCGCATCGAGGTCGACACGCTGCTCGGCCGGCGTGTCCTTCCACGCGCGCGGCGGCTTGCGGCCGGTATAGACCACTTCGTCGAGTCCGCCGACGCGCGCGGCCGCCAGCGCGTCGATCGCGCCGATCGCCCCCGACAGCAGCTGCACCTGGGTGCCGCCACGCCGCGCCGCCGCTTCCAGCCGTTCGGCCAGGCCGGGCTCGGACAGCGCACCGACCGACACCACCATGCAGGCAATGCCGCGCTCGAGCGCCGGCACGATGTGTTCCTCCAGCGCGCGATGGCCGGCGCATTCGACCAGCAGGTCGGGACGGCGGTCGGCTTCGCTCAGATGCGTGGCGACGCGGGCATGGGGCGCCAGCTCGGACACCGCGCTGCGCGCCTCGTCCATCGTGCCTTCCGGCACGATGACCAGATCGAACACCACGTCGGGATCGGACTTCAGCAGCTCCAGCACGCCGCGCCCGATCGCGCCGCAGCCCACCATCGACACATGCAGCATTGCCGTTCTCCTTCAGGCAGTCAGCGTGGCGCGCTCGGCCGCACGTTCGGCCGCACCTTGTGCCGGCTCTTGCGTGGACTCCGCGGCATTGACCGGCGGGCCGGCGAACGCGGTCTTGAAGCTGCCGATCGACAGCATGTCGATCTCCAGCAGGAACGGGCCCGGCTCGACGGTAGCCTGATCGAGCGCGGCACCGATCTCGTCGAGGCGGCTAACGCGGCGATGGCGCAGCGCCAGCGCCTTCGACAGCGCGGCGTAGTCCGGCGTATGCAGGTCGACGTAGTGGCGGCGCCCGCCGTACTGCGCGTCCTGGATGTTCTTGATGACGCCGTAGCCCTTGTCGTTCATCAGCACGATCACGAGGTCGGCACGCTCCTGCACCGCCGTGGCAAGCTCGCCCAGGTTCAGGATGAAGCCGCCGTCGCCGGCCAGGCAGAAGGTCTTCTTGCCCGAGCCGGTCGCCGCGGCGCCGACCGCGGCGCCGATGCCCATCGCCAGGCCCTGGCCGATGCCGCCGCCGAGCGCATGCACGCCGGCGCGCGAATCGAAGATGCGCAGCTGGCGGTTGCCCCAGGTGCTGTTCGACACGGTGACGTCGCGCACCCAGTTGAAGTGGCGGCCCACGGCGCCCTGCAGCGCCTCGACCAGCGCCGAGTACGGGCCAAGGCCGTCGACCAGCCCCTTGACCGCGATCTCGTGGGCGCGGCGCAGGTCGCCGGCAAACGCCGGGTCGATCCGCATGCGGGCCTGCAGCCGGTCGGCCAGGCCGTCGAGCACCAGCGCGGCGTCGCCGCTGACGAAGTAGTCGCTTTGGTAGCAGCGGCCCTCGGCGGCCGGATCGGCATCGACGCGGAACAGCGGACGCGGCAGCTTCAGCTCGTACTTCAGCGTCTCGTTGCCGCGCAGCCGCGAGCCGACCACGACCATCGCGTCGCAGGTCTGATAGAACTGCTCGACCGGCTTGTGCAGGTTGAACGCGCCCAGCGAGCGCGGATCGTCCTCGGGCACGATGCCGCGGCCCTGCGTGCTGGTCACCACGCCGAAGCCCAGGTCCAGCAGCCGCTTGACCTGCGCGCCGGCATGGCGGGCGCCGCCGCCCAGCCACAGCAGCGGACGGCGCGCCTGGACCAGGCGCTCGGCCAGCGCGTCCAGCGCATGGTCCGAAGGCACGTGGGTCGGCACCGGCAGCGGGCGCAGATCGGTCGGCAGCGGAATCAGCGCGGCCTGGATGTCGATCGGAATCTCGACGCTGACGGGGCCCGTCGGCGCGGTCAGCGCGGTCTGCACCGCCAGCTTGATGGTGCTGATCGCGGTATCGGCGCTGCGCACGCGGAAGGCGGCCTTGGACACGGCCTTGAGCATCGTCAGCTGGTCCGGCGCTTCGTGGATGTAGGCCAGGCTCTGGTCCAGGTACGGCGTCTCGATCTGGCCGGTGATATGCAGCAGCGGCGTGCCGGCGGTCAGCGCCTCGACCATCGCGCCGGCCGCATTGCCGGCGGCGGTGCCGGTGCTGGTCAGGCAGACGCCCAGGCCGCCGGTGGTGCGCGCGCAGGCGTCGGCCATATTGGCGCCGCCCGCCTCGCCGCGCGCCGGCACGAAGCGGATCTTGCCGCGCTCGCCGATCGCGTCGAGGATCGGCATGTTGTGAATCGAGATCACGCCGAACGCCGCCTTGACGCCGCACTGCTCGAGGAAGGCCGCGATGGCCCAGCCGACGGTGACCTGCTGCTCGCGCACGGCTTGTTGATCTTGTTGGGGTTGTTCGTTACGCATGACGGGAGAGTCCTCCGGAAACATCGATGTGGCTGCCCGTGGTGTACGAAGACAACGGCGAGGCAAGGAACAGGATGGCGCGCGCGGCCTCCTGCGGCAGGCCGAGACGGCCGAGTTGAATATGCTTGTGCTGCGCCAGGCGTGCGGTCCACGCGGCCCAGTCCAGATGGCGGTCGGCTTCGGGACGCGCCTCGAAGCGGCGGCGCCATTGGCCCGACTCGACCAGGCCGAGCAGGATGCCGTTGACGCGGATGCCCTTCGGCGCGAACTCCGTGGCGAGCGAGCGCACCAGGTTGTGCACGCCGGCGCGCGCGGCGGAGGTGGCGACCATATGCGGCTCGGGCTGGACCGCGAGCAGCGAGTTCACGCAGACGATCGACGCGTTGGGCGATCGTTCGAGCTGCGGCAGGAAGGCACGGGTGGCGTGGATCACCGAAAAGAACTTCAGCTGCAGTTCGTCGAGCCAGGCCTGGTCCTCGGTATCGGCGAAGGTCGAGACGCGGCCCTGCCCCGCGTTGTTGATCAGCATGTCGGCAGGGCCGAGCGTGGTCTCGACCTCGGCGGCGAAGGCGCGGACCTGCTCGGGCTGCAGCACGTCGCAGGTCGCGGCGTGCAGGCGGCAGCCCGGATGCGCGTCGCGCAGCTGCGCCTCGGCGGTGGCCAGCCGGTCGGCGTCGCGGCCGCACAGCGCCACCGCGGCGCCGGCCTCCAGCAGCAGCTCGACCGTGGCCAGGCCGATGCCGGAGGAGCCGCCGGTCACGACGGCAACCTTGCCGCCGAGTTCAATCATGGACATCTTGCTTTGCTCCGTTCACAGGTTGACCACCTTGCGGCCGAGCGTCGGCCGGTAGTCGAGCAGGCGCGACAGTTCGCCCGCGGTGTTCCTGACTTTCTCGACCATGCCGCCCAGTTCCCCGGGATCGATATGCGAGGCCGGGATCGTCACGCCCATCGCGGCCACCACGCGGGCGCTGCGGTCGCGCACCGGCGCGGCGATCGTCGAGATGCTGGCCTCGTAGAAGCCCTCCTGCAGCACGTAGCCGCGCTCGCGGTCGGTCTGCACCATCTCGAACAGCGCGTCGACCGTGCGCGGCGTGCCCTCGGAGAAGGCTTCCAGTCGCGGCTCGGGATAGAGCTCGCGCAGCTCGGCCAGCGTCAGGTCCTCGAGCAGCACGCGGCCCAGCACCGTTGCATGCGCGGGCAGCCGCGTGCCGACGTTGACGCTGCTGGCGAACGGCCGCGGCGCCACCGACTTGGCGACGTAGACGATCGAACGGCCGTCGCGCACGACCAGGTTGCATGGATAGCCGGTCTCGTCGCGCAGCCGGTCGAGCAGCGGCGCACCGAGCTCGGTCAGCTCCAGCGACGCCAGGTATTCGAAGCCCAGCCGCAGCACGGCCATGCCAAGCCGGTATTCGCGGCCGTTGTCGCTGCGTTCGACAAAGCCCAGCATCTCCAGCGTGGCGAGCAGGCGGAACACGGTCGAACGCGGCGCCTGCAGGCGGCGCGCCAGTTCGGCCGCGCTCAGCGTGCGTTCCGCGCGGCTGAATTCGCCGAGCAGCCGCAGGCCGCGTTCGAGGCCGGGCACGATGTACTTGTCCTGGACGGTGTCCGGCGGCAGAGGGTCGGTCATGGGAATCCGGGGTCGGGGCGGGTGGCCGCTGCTGTCAGCGCTTGATCTTCGACAGCGGGTGTTCGGGCGGATAGGTCGGCGTGATCGGCTTCTTCGCACCGAGCATCACGCACATCAGCGCGTCTTCCTCGCCGATATTGATTTCCTCGCGATAGACGCCCGGCGGCACCGACACCAGGTCGCGATCGGTCAGGATGGTCTCGTAGCGCTCGCCGTCCTTCTCCAGCACCAGCTTGATCTTGCCGCGCAGGATGAAGAACACCTCCTCGACATCGGTGTGCAGGTGCGACGGGCCTTCATGGCCGGCCGGAATGATCATCGTCGAGAAGGTGAAGTGCTCCGACGGCACGGTGTTGCTGTCCGCTGCCACGCCGGTGCCGCCGGTGCCGAGATAGCGCATCTGCGCGCGGCGGTACTTCGGGTCGTAGTCGGCCTGGAACTTCAGCGCGTTCCAGTCGTAGCGGCGCGTCGCAAAGCGCGCGACCCGGCCCTCCATCCACTGCTCGAACGAGGCGCCCTCGGGACGGTCCCAGCTGCGCTTGAGGTCTTGTTGTTCGGAGAGATCGCTCATTTGGATTTCCTTCGGTCTTCGGTGTCTTCAGGTCTTCAGGGTCTTCGGGGTCTTCAGTGACGTCGGTGACGTCAGTGCATGACAAAACCGCCGTTCACCGCCAGGGTCTGGCCGGTCACGAAGCGGGAAAGATCGGACAGCGCGAACAGCACGGCGCCGCAGACATCGGCGGGCAGTTGCTCGCGCGAGATCGCACGCTGCTCGCGATAGAGCTCGTGCCGTTTCTGCGGGACGTACTCGGTGGCCTCGACCAGCGTCAGGCCCGGCGCCACGGCATTGACCGTGATGTTGTCCGGGCCCAGTTCGCGTGCCAGCGAACGGGTCATGCCGATGATGGCGCTCTTGCTGGCCACATAAGCCAGCAGGTTCGGCGCGCCCCACAGCGGCGTGTCGGAGGCCAGGTTGACGATGGCGCCGCGGCCGCTGTCGCGCAGCGCGGGCAGGCAGGCCGTGGTCATCAGCCAGGTGCCGCGCACGTTCACGTTCATCACGCGGTCCCAGGTGTCGATATCGATCGCGCTGGCGTCGCGCCCGCCGGAGTCGGTCACCGCGGCGTTGTTGACCAGCCCGTCGAGGCCGCCCAGCGTGCGCACCGCCTCGGCGGCGCAGGCCTGCACCGAGATGGGATCGGACAGATCGAGCGGCAGCGCCACCGCGCGCAGGCCGCGCGAGGCCAGCGCTTCGGCTTCCTGATGCAGGCGATCGGCCAGGATGTCGGCCATCGCCACCGAGGCGCCGGCCTCGGCGATCGCGGTGGCAAAGGCCAGGCCCAGGCCGCGGGCGGCGCCGGTAACGAGCACCTTGCGGCCGGCGAGCATCGACGACGTGTCGCCGGGATGCTGGAACTCAGGCATGGCTGGCGACCCCCGAGGCCGCCGGCTGCAGCATCGCGATCGGCGCATCGGCGAGTTCCTGCTCGGCGCGGCGGCGCAGCAGACGGCGCACGCGCGTGATGCCGACATCGTGCTGGTAGAGCATTTCGTGCTCGCGGGCGTTGGGCGCCATCGATTCGAGCACCACGCGGTCCTGCTCCAGCACGTCCCAGTGCAGCTTCTCCAGCCGGTTGCGGTAGAGGAAGCGCCAGACATCGCGCTCCCAGCCCTGGACATGGCGGGTGCGCCAGAAGAACACCATGCAGTGTTCCTCGTCGACCGGCGTGGCCACACCGACGATGCCGAACGGACCGCCGGGGCCGACCTTCGGGCGATACGGGATCGCCAGGCGCAGCCACATCGTGCCCGTCTCGCCGAACTCGACCCAGTCGAAATTGACGCCGCGCTGGCCGGTCTTCTCGAACATCAGGCCGTGCTCGGTCTCGCGCACGGCCATCACCGCCTGCTTCTCGCCGCTGGCCATCGAATGCGAGACCGCATGCAGGTAGGCGCCGTGCATCGGGTCCATGACGTTGTCGATCGCGTAGCGGTAGTTGCAGTCCCAGTGCGCGACGCACAGGAAGTGGCTGTGCTCCGGGTTCTCCAGCTCTTCGGGCAAGCGCAGCGTGTCGGCGCTGTCGGCACCGTCGAGCGGCGCGCGCTCGCCGAACCACAGGAAGATCGCGCCGGCCTTCTCCTGGACCGGATAGCTGCGCACGCAGGTCTTGCCTTCGAGCGGGCAGCTCTCGACCGCCGGCACGCTCTTGACCTGTCCGTCGCCGCCGACCTCGACGCCGTGATACCAGCAGGCGACGCGGTCGCCCAGGTTCCAGCCCATCGACAGGCGTGCGCCGCGGTGCGGGCAGCGGTCCTCCAGCGCATGGACCTGGCCGGCGCCGTCGCGCCACAGCACGATGTTCTGGCTCAGCCGGGTGATGCCGATCGGCGCATGGGTCACCGACCACGACGCGGCCACCGGGTACCAGTAGTTGCGCAGGCCGGTGTTCAGCCGTTCTTCGATGCGGGCTTGCTTGTTCGATTCCATCGTTGTTCTCTCTTGCGGGACCGCTGGGTGTCGTCGGGGGTCGTCTGGGTCAGGCGCCCAGACGCTGCATCTCGGCCAGGAAGCGCGCCTCGGTCCAGGGCTGGCCATCGGCGGTCAGGAAGCCGGCGCGGTTGAAGGCGCGCACCACGTCTTCGGGCGTCGTCGCGCCTGCTTCGAAGGCGGACTCGAGCGCATCGCCGAGCGCGTTCTCGTAAGCGGTCGGCAGTGCCGAGCGTGTCTGCCAGACGATGTTGGGCACCTTGCCCGGCCGCTCGATATAGCCCTTACCCGCCACGTTGTTCGGCGCGGGCTTGTCCCAGGGCGCGAGCTGCGGGTTGTAGTCGAGGATTTCCATTGCGCTTGCTCCTTTTTCCGATCGGCCGGTGTCTCGCTGTATGTTTTATATATGGAACAGCGATCCATGTATTGAACACGACTGAACTATAGACCTCGGCGTTGCGGGATTGGACTGGGGTTTACCCGGGAACCGGGTGTCGGACTGGAAACAGGTGATGTTGTCGTCCCCGCGTCCGCGGGAACGACACTGTCTAGCGGGCGGAACGTTGGTCCAACGCCGCGCGAATCCACCGCGCGACGGTGGCCGCCTGCTCGATGTAGCAGGCATGGCCGGCATCGGGGATCGGCGTGAAGGGCAGGCCGAACCGCTGCGCCAGCGCTTCGGCGCCGATCGGTGGCGTCACGACGTCCCGAGTGCCACAGCCGATCTCGACCGGTACGTCGTCATGCCGGCGCGCCAGGTAGGCGCCGATGTCGTCGCCGCACAGCATCGCCACCGCCTGGCGGTAGCCGTCCGGATTCAGGCGGTTCATGTTCCATCGCACCCATTCGCGCGCCCCGGCGTCGGCGTCGGGACTCAACAGCCGCGCCGGGCCGCGTTCGGCCAGCCCGGATACACCGAGCGTGGCCAATGCCTCGAGCCGTTGCCGCGCAACGTCAGCCGCCTTCTGTTCTTTGCCGGGGGCGCCATAGCCTTGCGCGGGACTTGCCAGCAGCACCCGCGCGGGACGCCAGTCCGGTTCGGCTTGCGCCAGATACGCCGCTGCCATCAGCGCGCCGAGCGAATGGCCGACGATCAGCGCCGGCCGCAGATCCAGCGTCCGCAGCAGCGCCTGCAGGCGCACGGCGTAATCCGATGCGCGCGGCGCGCGCTCGGCCAGCGGCGTCGATGCGCCATAGCCGGGTGCGTCCCAGGCGATCACGCGTGCATGGGCAGCCAGCAGGCTCGCGCATGGCAGCCATGACGCCGCTCCCGAACTGATCCCGTGCAACAGCAGCACCACAGGTCCCTGGCCGCCGCCAACGCGGTAGGCCACCTGCGCTCCGCTGGCATCCACGGTCGACAGCGCTTCCGCGAACGTGTCGGCGAGCCGGGTAAGCATGGCCGGTTGGCGCCGGTCGGAGTTTTGTTCCATATATGAAACCTACGTCCTTAGGTAAAAACTTCTCGACTATATCGCCCGGAAATTCCGCTGAAGATCCGCGTAAACACCTACCGGCCCGCTAGGGAATTCCCTGCCCGCCCGAGGCCAAAACGCCCGCTATATTGCGCTTGTCGTTTCCTATGTAGTTCACTGTTTTATATATGAAACGCAAAAGACCATCAGGACTGCCAGTACAACGAGGAACGGACGCGATCGGCCACAGAGACGACGCGGCCGCCGGAACCACCACAAGACGGAATCGGGAAGGAATCGCAATGAAATTAGGACGGATCGCACTGGCCGCGCTTGCCGCCGCGCCGGTGATGGCGGCCGCGCAATCGGTCACGCTGTATGGCGTGGTCGATACCGGCGTCGAGTATGTGAACAACGTCGGCCCCAACAAGGACAGTGTCGTCCGCATGCCGAACCTGACGGCGACGGTGCCGTCGCGCTGGGGCATCCGCGGCACCGAGGACCTGGGCGGCGGGCTCAAGGGCCTGTTCGTGCTGGAGTCCGGCTTTGGCCCGGATACCGGCAATGCCAACCAGGGCGGGCGGCTGTTCGGCCGCCAGGCCTGGGTCGGCGTTTCCGGTCCGTGGGGCCAGATCTCGCTCGGCCGGCAGTACACGATGCTGTTCTGGGCGATCCTCGATTCGGACATCCTCGGGCCCAACGTCTACGGTTCGGGTTCCCTGGACAGCTACATCCCCAACACGCGGCATGACAATGCCGTGGTCTACAAGGGCACCTTCGGCGGGCTGACGGTGGGCGCCTCGTACAGCTTCGGCCGCGATGCCGCCAATGCCGGTCCGAGCCCGTCCGGCACCAATTGCGCGGGCGAGAACCCCGCCGATGCGCGCGCCTGCCGCGCCTGGTCGGCGCTGGTCCAGTACGCGACCAAGACGTGGGGCGTGCATGCGGCCTACGACTCGCTGCGCGGCGGCCCCGGCGCGTTTGCCGGCCTGACGAGCAGCAGCCTGACCGACGATCGCGTGTCGGTCGGCGGCTATGTCCTGCTTGATCGCGTCAAGGCCGGCGCCGGCCTGATCCGCCGCGACAACGAGGCCAGCCCCACTCCGCGCAGCGACATGTGGTACGCCGGCCTGGCCTACGACATCACGCCCGCCTTCCAGTTGGCCGGGCAGGTCTACTACCTGAAATACCGCCACAGCGACAACGACCAGATGCTGTACGCGCTGCGCGGCTCGTATGCGTTCTCGAAGCGGACGATGGTCTATGCGACCGCGGGCTTCATCGACAACGACGGCACGCTGACGACTTCAGTCAGCGGTGGATCGCCGGGCTCGAACACGCGCCCCGGCGGCTCGCAGCTCGGCGCGATGCTGGGCATCAAGCACGTGTTCTGATCGCCGGCATCGCTGAACGCAGACAACTGGAGGAATCATGAAGCAGTCCACCACCCGCAAACTGTTCGCGGCCGTTACGGCGGCCGTTACGGCGGCCGGCGCGCTGCTCGGCACGGGCGCCGCGCATGCGCAGGGCTATCCGAGCAAACCCATCACGATCGTGGTCGCCTATCCGGCCGGCGGGGACACCGACGTGCTGGCGCGGATGATCGCGGAGAAATTGGCGATCCGGCTGAACCAGTCGGTCGTCGTCGAGAACCGCACCGGCGCCGCCGGCACGATCGGCAGCGCCTACGTCGCCAAGGCGCAGCCGGACGGCTACACGCTGCTGGCCGCGCCGAACACCGTGGCGCTCGCCCCCCTCGTACTCAAGCCCGGCTCCGGAGCGGCCTACGACGTGCAGCGCGACTTCACGCCGGTGATACAGACCGGCAGCCAGTCGCTGTTCGTGGTCGTCAACAAGTCGACCGGCATCAGCAAGATGAGCGATCTGGTGGCGCGCGCCAAGGCCGGCACGGTGCAGACCTATGCGTCGCCGGGCAACGGCTCGCCGATGCATATCCTCGGCGAGCTGTTCAACAAGGCGGCGGGCGTGCGGATCGCGCAGGTTCCGTATCGCGGCACCGCGCCGGCGGTGGTGGACGTGCTGGGCGGCCAGGTGCCGATGACCTATTCCACCTATGGCGCCGTGTTCCAGTACGTGACCAACGGCCGCCTGCTGCCGATCGCCGTGGCAGATCCGAAGCGCTCGCCGTTCGCGCCCAACGTGCCGACGCTGGCCGAGCTCGGCTACAAGGACGTCGAAGTGGGTGCGTGGCAGGCGATCCTCGGTCCGAAGGGCATGCCGGCTGACGTGGTGCGAACGCTGAACGGGCATATCAACGAGATCCTGAAGATGCCGGACATCGTCGAGAAGATGGCGACCTTCGGCATCAGCCCGGTCGGAGGGGACGCCACCCATCTGGGCAAGCTGATTGCGGCGGATGCGAACCGCTACGCGCGGATCGTCAAGGAGTTTGGGATTCAGGCGGATTGATATGCGGTGACGTTATTGGCGCCGTCGTTCAGGTCAGGTGCACGACGGCGCCAATCTCATGCGGCGGGGGTGAAGCTCACAGGTTATCTGGGCGTGTCTTCGAAGACTTCAGCAAGCGATTTTGCATGGACCGCTCGCAATGCCCAGCCCATCAATTCTTCCGCGACGTCGGTGTTGGCCTCAGTGAGTGCCTGGCGTGTCGTCTGCCAGCGGATCCTTGAACACGTCGTCCAGCGTCTCCGCGCGAAGCAGGCGCAGCGCCCATCGCTCGAGTTCCTTTTCGGTTGCGCCCTCAATCTTGGTCACGGCATATTCAGGCAAGGCTCCGAAGCGGGCGGTCAGCTGCCGTTGGAGGTACGCCGTCGCGGCGTCCGCTCGCCCCTTCTGCTCCCCCTCGATTCGTCCTTGTTGAATGTACTCATGCGCCCACACCTTGAAACTCTGACTTAGCTTCATCTTCATCTCCACAAGATCATTGACCACCGGTACGTCCAAGGTGTTGCCGCTGCGCCTGCCGATCAGTCCCGGCAACACGTTGAGGAAGATTCGCTTCAGTCCTTCGTCGCCTTTGACGATGTCCGCGAGCTTGTCGATCAACTCGCCGACCTCCTGCTGGGTTTCCGCCTCTTCCAGCTGCATCAGCACGGCAACCGGATTGCGCATCGCGCGCAGCTTTTCCTTGCCGATGCGTCCGCTGTCCAACAACAGATATTTAAGCTTGGGCAGGTACTCACCGACAAGCCCGGGCACGTCCGGCAGCATCGCCGCGATATCGGTGGGTGCATCCCATGGCCCTTCACCGTTGTACAGGACGATGGGCAGCACCGGCGGGATGCCTCGTCGGGGCTTGACGTACTCCTTGCGGATCAGGCTTTGATAGAGCAGTCCCAGATAGGACATGATGCGCACCGGCATGCCGTGATCGACTGTGCTCTGAAACTCCATCATCAAATAGAGATACAGCCATTCGTCATCGGCGCGGACCCGCCACACCATGTCGTTGGCCCGCTGCCGCAGATCGTCGGAGACATAGTGGCCAGGGACGCATTCCAGCGTGCTGAAATCCAGCCCCTGTAACCATCCGTCGGGGATAAAGCCCGAGACAAGATTGCGGACCATCGCGGGCGATGAATACAGCTGCTTGTAGCTGGCGTCTTCGATTTGAACCATGGTTGGAACCGAGGAGTGTCGAGGCCGACAGCATCCTGCGCGCGGGCTTTCGATGCTTCACAGAAGGACACGCATTTTGCGTTTCATGCCGCCGTCGGCCGACATTGAGAATCGTCTTAGCGATAGGTGCGCCGTGGCCCATCAGGCCGACCTGGCCGCCAGCAGCCTTCGGCAAAATCGCGGACACTATCCGGCGTTGCAAACACAACTCGATCGGCTTGCCGCCGGAATGGCCGGCGGTGCCAGGCCGCCCCGAAGGAGACACCATGACCCAAAAGAAGGCCATCCTTGTCATCGGTGCCGGCGATGCGACCGGCGGTACCATTGCGCGGCGCTTCGCCCGCGAGGGCTATATCGCCTGCGTGACCCGGCGCCATGCCGACAAGCTGGCGCCGCTGGTTCAGCAGATCGAAGCCGAGGGCGGCATCGCGCATGCCTTCGGCTCGGACGCGCGCAAGGAAGAGGAAATGACGAGCCTGGTCCAGCGGATCGAGGCCGACATCGCGCCGATCGAGGTGGCGGTGTTCAACATCGGCGCGAACGTCCGCTTCGACGTGCTGGACACGACGGCCCGCGTCTACTTCAAGGTCTGGGAGATGGCCTGCTTCGCGGGCTTCCTGATGGGACGCGAGACGGCCCGCGTGATGGTGCCGCGCGGCCGCGGTTCGATCTTCTTTACAGGAGCGACCGCCAGCCTGCGCGGCCGCGCCGGATTCTCGGCGTTTGCCGGGGCCAAGCACGGCCTGCGCGCGCTGGCGCAATCGATGGCGAAGGAGCTGGGGCCGCAGGGCATCCACGTGGCCCACCCGATCATCGACGGCGCCATCGACACCGCCTTTATCCGCGAGAACTTCCCCGAGCGCTATGCGCTGAAGGATCGCGACGGCATCCTGAATCCCGAGCACATCGCCGACGCCTACTGGATGCTGCACCAGCAGCCGCGCGACGCGTGGACGCATGAGCTCGATCTGCGGCCGTGGATCGAGGCCTGGTGATCGGGCTGCCGGGGGGCCTCGGCCCCTACTCAGGGTGTCGGGCTTCCCGCTTCCGGCTACCGGCTACCGGCTACCGGCTACCGGCTTTCCAGCTTCCCGCATGGACGAGGCACCGTGCCTCGCCCATGCATTGCCCCTCAGCGCCGCGCGTCGAACATCCCGGCCAGCCGCTGGAACGTCAACTGTTCGGCCTCCATGACGATCCGGTCGATCAGCGTCTTGACGCTCGGAATGTCGTGGATCAGGCCGGCGACCATGCCGCAGCTCCACGCGCCCGCCTCGACATCGCCCTCCACCATCACCTTCGGATAGATGCCGGCGACCTGATCGTAGATATCCGCGATCTTCAGGTCGGCGCCCTTCTCGCGCTCGATCTGCAGCAGCCGCTCGACGCCGCCATTGTTCAGCACCCGCTCGGTATTGCGCAGCGCCCGCATGATCAGCCGCGTGTCGAGCTCGCTGGCCTCGACGATCGCCTGCTTGACGTTCGCATGCACCGGCGCTTCCTCGGTGGCCAGGAAGCGGGTACCCATATTGATGCCGTCCGCGCCCAGCGCCAGCGCGGCCACCAGGCTGCGGCCGTCCGCCATGCCCCCGGACGCGACGAACGGAATCTTCAGCGTTTCGGCGGCCCGCGGCAGCAGGATCATGTTGGGCACGTCGTCCTCGCCCGGATGGCCGCCGCATTCGAAGCCGTCGACGCTGGCCGCATCGCAGCCGATCTTCTCGGCCTTCAGCGCGTGGCGCACCGACGTGCATTTGTGAATCACCTTGATGCCGGCCGCCTTCAACGCCGGCATGTACTGTTCGGGACTGCGGCCCGCGGTCTCGACGATACGCACGCCCCCTTCGGCGATGGCGGCGATGTATTCCGCGTAGGGCGGCTCGGAGAACGTCGGCAGGAAGGTCAGGTTGACGCCGAACGGCTGGTCCGTCATCTCGCGGCAGCGCGCGATCTCCCTGGCCAGCAGCTCGGGCGTGCGCTGCGTCAGCGCAGTGATGATGCCCAGGCCGCCGGCATTGGAAACGGCCGCCGCCAGATCGGCAAGGCCGACGAAATGCATGCCGCCCTGGATGATCGGATAGCGGATCGCGAACAGTTCAGTGATGCGTGTTTTCATGGGCAGGAAGCCTCCGAACGGGTGGAAAGGCAGGACGCGAATCAGGCGGCGCGCACGCGGATGATTTCCTCTTCGACATCGCGCAGGCTGTCCTTGCCGAAGAAGATCTCGTCGTCGACGAAGAAGGTCGGCGCGCCAAATGCCCCACGCTCGAATGCGCGCTGCGTATTGCCGAGCAGCGTTTCCTTGACGGCCGGCTGATTGATCGCCTCCAGCAGCCGAGACCTATCCAGCCCGGCTTCGTCCAGCACGGACGCGATCACGGCCGGATCGTCCATCTTCAATCCGCGCTCCCACATCGCGCCGAAGACCGCGTCGACATATCGCGCAAAACTGCCATCGTGGCTCGCCGCGATCGCCCCTCGCATGATCTGCAGCGTATTGACCGGAAAGTGGGGATTCATTCGAAACGCGGTCAGGCCGTGCCGCCGGATAAAGCGCTGCATTTCCAGCCGCCCGTATTCCGGCTTGTTCTTGATACCGGCGAACGCCTCCATCGGCGATCGATTGCCGGTCAGCCGAAACAGGCCGCCAAGCAGGATCGGAACGTATTCGAATGTCGCGCCGGTGCGCGCTTCGATGGCCGGAATGACCTTGTGTGCCAGGTAGGCGTTGGGACTGCCGAAATCGAACAGGAACTGCGCGTTGACGGTACGCATCGCTTGTCTCCATCTCCGGGTGTGGATGGTTGCCGAACGAGTTCGCCGGCTTGTTCTCCGCCAACAATGTACCGTCGTGCGCCTGTTTGGCAAGGCTTTCCGCGCTTGTTCCACCATGCAGTCCGGGCGGACAAGCCGTGCGGGCATTAGCCGCGGCTCTCTCCGATCGGCGCGCCGCGCTTGGGCACCACCTTGGCCTTGACCACCGACGTATTGGTTTCCGCCATCTGGGCCACGCGATCCAGCAGGCCATCGAGCTCCTCGATCGAACGCACATAAAGGCGGGCAATGAAGCAATCCTCGCCGGTCACCTTGTCGCATTCCCCGATCTCCGGAATATCGGCAATCAGCTTTTGCACGATATGGAGCTTGCCGGGCAGCGGGCGGATACGAACGATGGCCTGCAGCGGATAACCGAGCGCGGCCGGATCGATATCGATGGTGAAGGCGCGGATGACCTTGCGTTCTTCCAGGCGTTTGAGCCGTTCCGAAGTGCTCGGCGAAGACAGCCCGACCCGCGCCGCCAACTCCTTCAGTGAAATCCGGGCGTCCTCCGCCAGCACGGCGAGGATGCGCCGATCGACATCGTCGAGCATTTTTTATTTCCTTAGGGGATCAGGCGATATACCTTAGAAATACAGGAACTGCCGCCATCCTGCCTAACAAACCATATAGAATCGCGGCCCTCGTCATGCGATTCTAAACACCATTCAGCCCTCAGGAGAAAGACGGTGAATTCCCTACGCGGCACTGCCGAAATGACGGCCTCGATGGTGTTGTCCGGCACCATCGGCTGGTTCGTGGTCGAGTCCGGACAGCCGATCCGCGACGTCGTGTTCTGGCGCTGCCTGTTCGGCGCGCTGACGCTGCTGGCGGTCTGCGCCGCGCTGGGCATGCTGCGGCAGCTGACCTGGCGCACGCTGGGCCTGGCGGCACTGGGCGGCGTCGCGATCGTGATGAACTGGCTGCTGCTGTTTGCGGCCTATCCGCGCGCCTCGATTTCGATCGCGACGGCGGTCTACAACACGCAGCCATTCATGCTGGTGGCATTGGGCGCGCTGCTGTTTTCCGAACGCATCACGCTGACCAAGCTGGCCTGGCTGCTGATCGCCTTCACCGGCGTGCTGATGATCGTGCAGGCAAAGCCCGATCACGGCCATGGCGCCACCGACTATCTGGGCGGTATCGCGCTGGCGCTGGGTGCCGCGTTCTTCTATGCGGTCGCGGCCATCATCACCAAGCGGTTGTCGGGCGTGCCGCCGCATCTGATCGCGCTGATCCAGGCCTGCGTCGGCATGGCGATGCTGGCCCCGTTCGCCAATTTGTCGGACCTGGCGGCCTACGACGGGTCGTGGCCGATGCTGGTGACGATCGGCGTGGTCCATACCGGGCTGGTCTACATCCTGCTGTATGGCGCGATCCAGAAGCTGTCGACCGCGATGACGGCGGCGCTGTCCTTCGTCTATCCCGTGGTCGCGATCGTCGTCGATATGGTGGCCTTCGGCCTGCGCCTCGATTGGGCGCAATGGACCGGTGCCGCGGCGATCCTGATCGCGGCCGCCGGCATGACGCTGGGATGGCGGCTGCCGCTTGCGCGCAAGCACGGCGCCGCCGCCAAGAGCGGATCCGCTTAACGACGTCTCCGCCCTCCTGCCACCCCGTTCCGGTATACTTCGGCCCGGGTGCTCACCCCACGGGGTGGCAGGATTAGCGTCGGTCGGGCCGCCACGCGGCTTTTCCGCGACCGATGCATGCACCACCCTCATCCAGACCATTCCCCTGGTCGACTCTCCGCTCCCACGCGCTGTCACGCAACGCCCCCTTCCGCGCCTCCCGGCAACGGAAGCCGCGGCGCCTGCGCGCGCGCAATTCCATTCGCTTCCATCCCGGTATAGCTCCCCAAGAGAGGTCCCATGGCAATCGTACAAAGACGACTCTCCAATACGTTCCAGCGCTTTTTCGAGTCCGAGAAGGCGGGCGGCATCCTGCTGATCGCCTGCACCGTCGTTTCGCTGATACTGGCCAATTCGCCGGTCGGCGATCAGTACCTCCACCTGTGGCATGTGAAAGTCGCGGGCCTCAGCGTCGAGCACTGGATCAATGACGCGCTGATGGCCATATTCTTCCTGCTGATTGGCCTCGAACTCGAACGCGAGCTGTACAACGGCGAACTGTCCAGCCTCCGGAATGCCCTGCTGCCCATCGTCGCGGCGGCCGGCGGCATAGCGGTTCCCGCACTGATCCACTTCGGATTCAACGGCGGCACGCCGACGCAGGCCGGCATCGGCATTCCGATGGCGACCGACATCGCGTTCGCGCTCGGCGTGCTGGCGCTGCTCGGCAGCCGCGTGCCGGCCTCGCTGAAGGTCTTCCTGACCGCGCTTGCCGTGATGGACGACCTCGGCGCCATCATCGTGATCGCGCTGTTCTACACGGCCGAACTGGCGTTCATCTATCTGGCCGGCGCGCTCGCGGTATTCGCCGCGCTGCTGGTGATGAACCGCGTGCTGCGCGTGATGTCGCTGATCCCCTACCTGCTGGGCGGCGTGCTGATGTGGTTCCTGATGCTGAAGTCCGGCGTGCACGCGACGATTGCCGGCGTGCTGCTGGCTTTCGCGATCCCCTTCTCCGCCAGGCAGGACGACGCCGCTTCGCCGTCGCATCGGCTCGAGCACTTGCTGCATCGGCCGGTCGCCTTCGTGATCCTGCCGATCTTCGCACTGGCCAATACCGGCATCGTCATCGGCAGCGACTGGGCGCAGGAGCTGGCCTCGTCGAACAGCCTTGGCATCCTGGCCGGGCTGGTGGTCGGCAAACCGCTGGGCATCACGCTCGTCAGCTTCGTCGCGGTCGCCATCGGTCTCTGCAAGCTGCCGCTCGACCTGCGTTGGCGGCATATCCTTGGCGCGGGCCTGCTCGGCGGCATCGGCTTCACGATGTCGATCTTCATCACCAACCTGGCCTTTACCGATGCGCCGGCCGTGATCAATGCATCGAAGATGGCGATCCTGCTGGCATCGCTGAGCGCGGGTGTGCTGGGCTTTGCCTGGCTGAAGCTGTTCGGCAAGCCGGTGGCGTCCGATGTCGATATGGATACGATGGATTTCGAGGCCGATCCGGTATCGCCTTCGGAGGTTCCCTCGGGGCGCTGACGGCCCGGAGGGGTGGATCCACGCTGCCCTCTCCCCCAACCTTCTCCCGCAAGCGGGAGAGGGAGATTGCGCAGCGAGAGGCGAGTCACTATGGTTGACCGCAATGCCGGTGGTTGGCTCCCCTCTCCCGCTGGCGGGAGAGGGGCCGGGGGAAAGGCCCCCCCGAGCACAACACTACCTCGCGTCGTGCGAATGCACCTGCAGCGCCTCCAGGAAGCGCGACACCATGTTGTACGCGGCAATGGTAGCGGTCAGTTCGACCACATGCCGATGCGAGAAGTGCCGCGCGATCCCGGCAAACACGGCGGGCTCCACGCGGATGTCGCGCGTCATCGCGTCGGTGTAGGCAAGCACCGCGCGCTCGACATCGACGAACAGCGCGCTGTCGCGCCAGTCGGGCAAGGCATCGAGCTGGGCTTGCGTCATGCCTTCCTTCAGCGCGATCGGCGCATGCTGGTCGGCCTCGTACGACGCACCGTTCAGAATCGCCACGCGCATGATCACCATCTCGCGCAGTGCGCCCGGCAGGCTCGACTTCTGTCGGATGGTGGTCAGATAGGTCAGCCAGCCTTCCGCCACGGGCGGCGCGTGCAGCAGCATCTGATAGAGATGCAGCACGCTGCCGCGCTCGGCGGCGATCCGTTCGGCCAGCGGCTGGATGTCGGGAGCCGAAAGATCGGCGTAGGGAATGGCGGCCATGTCTGGGTCCGTAGTGGGGTAAATGGAATCGGCGTGGTCTATTCCGCGACGATCACCTTGCGGCGCACGAGATCGCCCATGGCGCCCGCGTCCTTGTTGACCCGGGCGGCAAAGGCCTCGGGACTGCTGTTGACGATATCGAACGCATTCTCTGCGAATCGCTTCGATACCTCGGGATCTTGCATGACCTTGTGCGTCGCGGCCAGCAGCTTCGCGCGAACGTCGGGCGGCAAGCCCTGCGGCGCGACCAGGCCGATCCAGGTCGGATACTCGAAGCCCGGAATCGCCTCGCTCATCGTCGGCACGTCGGGCAGCATCGCGGAGCGCTTCGGCGAGCTGACCGCCAGCGCGCGGACCTTGCCCGCCTTGATATGCGGCAGCATCACCGACAGGCCGGCGAACGCGTACTGGACATGGCCGCCCAGCAGGTCGGTCAGCAACGGCGCCGCGCCCTTGTACGGGATATGAGTCGTCGCCAGCTGCCTGGCAATGGACAGCTGCGCGCTGTTGACGTGCCCGGCCGACGCCGTGCCCGCGGATCCATACGAGGTATTGGGATTGGCCTTCAGGTAGGCCACCAGCTGATCCAGATTGTTGGCGGGCAACGCGTTGTTGACGACCAGCACCTGCGGCGTCGTGACCAGCAGGCTCAGGTAGTCGAACGACTTGAACGTATCGAAGCGCAGGTTCTTGACCGTGTAGTGGTTCACCGCATGCGAATCCAGCGCCAGCATCAGCGTATAGCCATCTGGCTTCGCCCGTGCCAGATCGGCCGCGCCCAGCGAGCCGCTGGCACCGGGCTTGTTCTCGATGACGATCGGCTGGCCCAGCTCCTTGCCCAGCGCGCCGGAAATCGTGCGCGCGGTCTGGTCCACCGCGCCGCCCGGCGCGAACGGCACGATCAGCCGGATCGGCTGGCTCGGATACGTCTGGCTCCAGGTGGTAGCGGCGGAAAAGAGGGCAGCGGCGGCCAGCGCCGCGGCGCCAAGCAGGCGCCGGGAAAGGAATGTCATCGTGGTCTCCTGTCGTTATCGATGGCAAGGCTGGCGAGAGCCTTGCCGCATGCCTGACGGCATGCCACTGCAATGCACGCGGCCGCGCGGCCGCTATCGCGTCGCGGCAACGAGCCCGCCGTCGACGACGATCTCGGTGCCGGTGATATAGCGGCTCTCGTCGGCTGCCAGAAACAGCACCGCGTGCGCGGTGTCCCAGCCATCGCCCATCCGCTGCATGGGAACCTGGCCATGCCGGTGCGCGATGAACGCCTGCGTATTGCCGCCGGCATACTTGGCGGCCAGCCCTTCGATCAACGGGGTATGCATCAGTCCGGGCACCACGCAGTTCAGCCGGATGTTGTCCGGCGCGTGAATCACCGCGGTCGTCCGCGTGAAATGCATCAGGCCCGCCTTGGCCGCGGCATAGGCAACCTGCGGCTTGCCGACATACCGCAGCCCGGCCACCGAGGCGATATTGACGACCGCACCGCCGCCCTGCTGCTTCATGATCGGCAGCACGTGCTTGCACGCCAGGAACGCGCCCTTCAGGTTCACCTGCATCTGCGCATCCCAGACGGCTTCGTCCATGTCGACGGGACCGCCGGGCTGCGACAGGCCAACGTTGTTGACCAGGATATCGATACGGCCATGGCGCGACAGGCAGGCCCGCACCGCGTCCTCGACCTGCTCCGCGCTGGTGCTGTCGCACGCGACCACATCGGCCTCGTAGCCTTCGGCGACGATCAGTTCGCGCGTGCGCACCGCATGGCCCAGATGCAGGTCCGTGCCGAACACCCGCGCCCCCTGCCGCGCCATCAGCATCGCCGTGGCGCGCCCGTTCCCCCACCCTTCGGCGACGGCGCCGCATCCCATGATCAGCGCCACCTTGCCGTTCAGATCCAGCATCTCGTCTCCGTTGTCCAGGTCCGCAAGGAAATCCCGCAATCGCTTGCGCGGCCCATTCTAGGGAGACTACATTTATTGCGGAAATTCCCTTTGTCTATAGATTGATAGACCCGAAGAATGAATATCACACCCCGCCAACTGCGGATCTTCCTGGCACTGGCGCAATCGCTGAATTTCAGCCGCACCGCCGAGCAGTTTTTCGTCACGCAGCCGTCGTTGAGCAAGGCGGTCAAGGAGATGGAGGAGGAACTGGGCATCGCGCTGTTCGAACGATCGACGCGCAGCGTCCGGCTGACGCCGGCCGGCGAGCAGCTGGTGCCGATGGCCCGCCGCATCGTCGGCGAGTTCGATTCCGGCCTGCGGCATCTGCAGAGCCGCGCGGAACAGGAGGCGCAGCGGCTGTCGATCGCGGCGCTGCCATCCCTTGCCAACGTGCTGTTGCCCGGCGTCTGTGCGGCGCTGGAACGGCGCTATCCGCATGCGCAGATCGCGGTGCACGACTGCGCGGATCAAGCCGCGGTACAGCGCGTGATCGACTATCAGGTCGACTTCGCGCTGGCCTCCGCGTCGCCCTCCAACCCTGACCTGCTGTTCCGGGAGATCCTGCGCGATCGCTTTGTGCTGCTCGCTCCGGCGCAGTGGCGCAAGCCCTTGCGCAAGCGCATGCATATGGACGAACTCGCCGGCCTGCCGCTCATCAGCATGACCGACCGCAGCACCGCGATGAAATACATGAGCGCCGCGTTCCTGCAGCGCGGCGTGCAGTTCCGCCCGAAGCTCCAGCTGGACCAGATCGGCACCATTGCAGGCTTCGTCAAGGAAGGGCTTGGCATCGCGGTGCTGCCCTATCTCGGCATCATGCCGCTGCTGTCGCTGAAGGGCATGCGGGTGGCCGAGATCGTCGATGGGCCGGTGCGGTCCGTTGGCCTGGTCAGCCGCAAGACGTCGCCGCCGTCGGAAATCGCGGCGCAGGCCATGGTGGAGGTCGGCATCGTCGCCGACCGGCTGAAGCGGCGGTGGCCGGGCTGGATCTGGCCACCGGCCGCATAGCCTCTATCTTCTCGCCAAGCCTTAGCGGCTGAACGCCGCCTGCAGGTCGGCCTGGCTGGTCACGCCTCGCTGCAACAGCAGCATCAGCAGGATGCGCGCCTTGGCCGGCTTCAGATCGTCGGCCATCACCGCGCCGGCGTCGAACGTGGTCTTGCCGCCGCCGACGAAGCCATAGTTCGGCAGAACGCGTCCGTTGTGCACCCGCGTCGAGATCACGACCGGCACCTGCCTGGACAGCGCATATTTGACGGCCTCGAACATCGGCTGATTCATGTTGCCCATGCCCAGCGCCTGCACCACGATGCCCTTGACGCCGCGATCGACGGCGTTGCGCAGCGCAGCGCCGTCGGCGCCGCCGTACATCGCGACGATTTCGACCTCGGGCATCTTGTCGGTCTGGATCGGAATATGCTGACGGCGCGATGGCGTGCTCGAGTAAATCACCCGATCCGGATAGACCTCGCCGATAAAGCCGAAATCACCCGAATTGAACGTCTCGACGTTCGCGGTGTGGGTCTTGGTGACGTAGCGGGCGGCATTGATCTGATTGTTCATCGCCAGCATCACGCCCTTGCCCTTCGATTGCTCGTCGACGGCGATGCGCGCGGCGTTCAGCAGATTGCGGTGGCCGTCGAAGTCCGGCGAGGACGCGTTGCGCTGCGCGCCGATCAGCACGACCGGCTTGTCGGAGCGCACCGTCAGGTCGAGCCAGTATGCGGTTTCTTCCAGCGTATCGGTGCCGTGCGACACGATGACGCCGGCCACGTCGGGCCGGTCCAGCGAAGCCTGCACGGCCCGGGTCAGCGCGACCCAGCGCGGCGGGTCCATATAGTCCGACGGCACGTTGGACAGATTATTGACCTGGATGGTGGCGTACTTGCCGATGTCGGGCACCGTGGCCAGCAAGTCGTCGCCGGAGATCGCCGGCACCGGCGCATTCTTGACGGGGTCGATCTTCATCGCGATGGTGCCGCCCGTGGCGATGAACTGCACCACGGGCTTGCCTTGCGCAAAGGCGGTGGCGGATGCAAACAACAGCATGCTGAGCAGGGCGCGGCGTGGCTTCATTCGAAGTCTCCTGTGATGTGATGATCGGATTCCGGCTCGGCCCCTGCGTCGGGACCGGCGGGTTCGCAGGCATTGGGCCACATCCTGGCACCGCGCGCCATCCGGGCGATTCCCCGTATTCCCCATATTTCCCGGGGCGCTGCGCGACGCCCCGGCGCACACATGCCCCTTATTGCTTGCGCTGTGCCAGCGCATTGCGGATTGCTGCCTCCGTTTCCGCGTACTGTCCCTCGCCGAAATGCTGGTAGACGATCTTGCCTTCCGCATCGACGAGATAGAGCGCGGGCCAGTATCGATTGTGATAGGCCGACCATGTCGCGTAGCCATTGTCCTGCGCGACCGGATAGCGGATATCGAAACGCTTGATCGCGGCCTGCACGTTGGCGGTCGACTTTTCGAACGGAAACTCGGGTGTATGCACGCCGACCACGACCAGCCCCTGGTCCTTGTACTTGTCGTGCCACTGCTTGACGTAGGGCAGCGTGTTGATGCAATTGATGCAGGAATAGGTCCAGAAGTCGACCAGCACGACCTTGCCGCGCAGGCCCTGCATCGACAGCGGCTGTGAGTTCAGCCAGCGGTCGATGCCGACGAATTCGGGGGCTTTGGTTTGGTTCGGGATCGTGAACCCAAATGCGGAACCAACGCCGGAACCAACGCCGGAACCAACGGCGTTGGCGCCATTGCCGACGAAACAGACCGCGGCGATGCCGGCGGCGGCCAATGTGGAAGCGAGAAGCGTGCGCATGATGTCGGACAGGTCGAAATGGATAAGAGGAGGCGGCTTGCGGACCGGGGAAGCGGCCACGCTTGCCGATCGATCGACCGGCAGCGGGCCCTCGCACGCTCAGACCAGCACGGTCTCCACGTGGATGTTTCCGCGCGTTGCCTTCGAGTACGGGCAAATGCCGTGCGCGGTCTCGACCAGGGCCCGCCCCACTTCGCTGTCCACCCCGGGGATATGCACATGCAGTCGGGCCTGCAGCTGGAAGGCCTGGCCGGCCATCGCCAGGTCGACCTCGGCGTCGACCGACGGGGCGGACGGCAGCGCGACGTTCAGCTTGCTGGCGGCCTTGCCCAGCGCGCCGATGAAGCAGGCCGACCAGCCCGCGGCGAACAGCTGCTCCGGGTTGGTGCCGGCGCCCTTGCTTCCCGGCGGTGACAGCTTGATGTTCAACCGGCCGTCGTCGCTGTGCGCCTCGCCGTCGCGTCCGCCGGTGGTGCGGGTCTTGCCGGTGTACAGCACCTTGTCGATCCGGGCCATCTGGGTTGTTTGGGACGTTTGGGTCATTCGGGTTCCCTCGCTGATTCGATCAATGGGTTGCGTTCGATGATGGTGATTTCGCGGGCCGGGCGGTCAGGCGTAGGCGCCGTCCAGATACGGGTCGGCGCTGCGCGCAGGTTCGGCCGAGACGCCGGTACGGTCCTGTCCGGCCAGCGTACGGGCGCCGTCGCTGTACGGGTCGAACTGGCGGGCACCGTCGCTGTACGGATCGGTCTGGCGCGCGCCGTCGCTGTAGACGCTGCGCGGCTCCTGCGCCGAGCGGGCGCCGCTGCTGTACGGGTCGCGAGCATCGGCCACCGAGCGGGCGCCCTCGGTGTAGGGGTCCCGCGCACCGGGCTGGGCGAAGCTGGCGGCTTGCGCGCCGGCGGCAGCGGCGGCGAGCGACAGGGCAAAAACAAAGCGCTTGGCGAATTGGGCGGTCATGATGGTTTCCTTTGAAAGAGATTGCGTTGCGGGTTGGTATCGCGCGGTCCGGATCGCTTCGTTGTCGTTCAGCGCCGGGCCACGGATGCCATTTAAGGCGACCGACGTATCGCGCCCGTAGCGGGCAAGGGCCGTTTTTGTCTGGGTGCGTATCGCCGCGGACGCGAGATACAAAGGCATACAAAGCGGGCAAAAAAAATCGGCTCCGAGGAGCCGATGCCGCAGGAACAAGGGACCGTTACGTCAGCCCAGCCTGACTTCGGCCGCCAGGCCGCCCCCCTCCCGATTGCGCAGCGTCAGCGTGCCGCCGATGGCCGCCGTCAGCTCGTGGGCGATCGCCAGGCCCAGGCCGGTACCGCCGGTTTCCCGGCTGCGCGACTGCTCCAGGCGCACGAAGGGCTTGAGCACGGCCTCCAGCTGGTCGTCCGGAATACCGGTGCCGCGATCGAGCACCTCGATGGCCACCGTGTCCCCGTCCCGGCGCACGCTCAGTTCCGCCGACCCACCGAACTTCAGCGCGTTGTCGATCAGGTTGGTCAGCACGCGCCGCAATGCATGCGGCCGCGTGACGATGGCTCCGCCGGCGTTCTGCAGCATCGTGACGGCCTTGCCGGTGTCCTGATAGTCGTAGGCCAGGCTCTCGACAAAGGAGCCAAGGTCGATCCGCGACGGCTTCTCGCCATCGCCATGCGCACTGCGGGCGTACGCCAGCCCTTCCTGGACCAGCGTCTGGATCTCGGACAGGTCGTTCAGCATCTTGCGCTTGTCGTCCGAGTCGTCGGCCATTTCGGCACGCAGCTTCATCCGTGTGATCGGCGTCTGCAGATCGTGCGAGATCGCGGCGAGGATCTGCACCCGTTCTTCGACAAAGCGCGCGATGCGGCCCCGCATCGCATTGAATGCGCGCGCGGCGCGGGCCAGTTCGGTGGGGCCGCTCTCGTCGAGCGGCGCCGATTGCGTGTTGGGATCGAGTGCGTCCGCGGCATCGCCGAGCGCGACCAGGGGCCGTATGGCCAGCCGAACGGCGAACCAGCAACACAGGATCAGCAACAGCAGCTGCAGGATCAGCACATAGGGCAACCATTGCGCGATCGGCGTCATGCGCGGATGCACGTCGATGGTCAGCGGACTGCCGTCGCTCAGCGTCAGATGGGCCTGCACGCGCTTGCCGTCGCCGGGGATCGATTCCACCCGCACCGGAAAGCGGCCTCCGCTCGCTTCGGTGATCCGTTCGGCGATATCCCTGCCGCGGGCCGTCATCTCGGGTACGCCGGGGAGACCCTCGCCGAGGATGTACTGATAGTTGCCGCGATTGACGCGCGGCAGCCACTGCGGCCGCTCCGCCGCCGGCAGGCGGTCGAGGATGGCAATCGACGTGGCCACGTCGGTCTCCAGCGTGCCAAGCATCACCTGCCGGGCCGACATATACCGCTCGGAGAACAGCACCGCGAACGACAGGCCGTGGGCGACGACCAGGCCGGTCAGCAGGATCAGGAACAGGCGCGATCGCAGCGTGCGCGGCCACGCCCAGCGGGGCGCGTTCACTGCCGGGCCTCGCGGATTTCCACCGGCGAGGCAAAGACATAGCCCTCGCTACGCACGGTCTTGATATAGCTCGGCTCGCGCGCATCGTCGTTCAGGCGCTGGCGCAGGCGGCTGACCAGCAAGTCGATCGAGCGCTCGAACATCTCGGCCTCCCGCCCCTGCGTCAGGTTCAGCAGCTGGTCGCGATTGAGCACGCGCTGCGGGTGGTCGACGAACACGCGCAGCAGCCGGTATTCCGCGCCGCTCAACGCGACGATGGTGCCCTCGGCGTCGATCAGATGGCGCGCGGTGGTATCGAGCTGCCACGTGCCGAAGGCGAGGATCTGCCCTGCCTCGGTGATCTGCAGATTGGGCGGCAGCATGCGGGTACGGCGCAGCACCGCCTTGATACGGGCCAGCAGTTCGCGCGCGGCAAACGGCTTGGCAAGGTAGTCGTCGGCGCCCATTTCAAGGCCGATGATGCGGTCGGTCTCGTCGTCGCGCGCGGTCAGCATCAGCACCGGCGTGGACTTGTGCTTGCCGGCGCGCAGCTCGCGGCACAGCACCAGGCCATCGTCGCCGGGCAACATCACGTCGAGCACGATCAGGTCGACGGTATTGGCGTCCAGGAAGGCGCGCATATGGCGGCCGTCGGGCGCCACCGTCACGCGCAGACCGTTCTTGGTCAGATAGGTCGAGACCAGTTCCCGGATTTCCCGGTCGTCATCGACGATGAGGATATGGTCGACGTGTGCGTCCATTGTTGTCACCGGCAGGTTGAAGGAGAGCGAGCTGTGCGCGCGACAGGCGTACCGCCATGCCTGCCGCCCCGGCATTGTATGGGGACGGCAAATCCGCGTGTATCGCAATGTATCTGGCCGGCGAGACCCCACACTGCGGTACAAACTCGCCGCTCGATGACACATCGCAGCGACGCCGGCCGGGTCTGATCGAGGGCAAGCCAACCCTTTTGTCTGGAGACACGATCATGACCCTGCTGATTCTCGCCTACCTTGGCGGCGCCCTGACCATCCTGAGCCCCTGCATCCTGCCGGTGCTGCCCTTTGTACTGAGCCGGTCCGGACAGCCGTTCCTGCGCGGCACGCTGCCGATGCTCGCCGGCATGGCGCTGACCTTTGCCGCCGTGGTGACGCTGGCCTCCGCCGGCGGTGCCTGGGTTGTTCAGGCCAACGAGTACGGACGCATCGCGGCCCTGGTGCTGCTTGCGGTGTTCGGCCTGTCGCTGCTGCTGCCCCGCCTGGCCGATGCGCTGGCCCGTCCGCTGGTGGCGCTCGGCAACCGCCTGGCCGACGGTAGCGGCAATGGCAGCGGCAGGGGTGGTGGTGGCAGCGCCGGCACCATATGGGGCTCGCTGGGCCTTGGCGCCGCCACCGGCATGCTGTGGGCCCCGTGCGCCGGCCCGATCCTTGGACTGGTGCTGACCGGTGCGGCGCTGAACGGCGCGAGCGTGTCGACGTCGCTGGCGCTGCTGGCCTACGCCGCGGGGGCGGCGACCTCGCTGGCGGCTGCGCTGGGCATCGGCGGCCGCGTGCTGTCCGCCATGAAGCGTTCGATGGGTGCGACCGAATGGCTGCGCCGCGCGCTGGGCCTGGCCGTGCTGGGCGGCGTGCTGGCGATCGGTACCGGGGCGGATACGGGGCTGCTCGCCCGCCTGTCGACCAACGGCCCGGCATGGCTCGAACAGGTGCTGGTCGATGCGGTGGGACTGCCGACTCGCGCGCACTAGGGCCTTGACCCCGAACCGCGGCGCGCGCATTGGGCGATCAGCGTCGGATCACGGACGCTCGCGCCGCGGCTCCACATAAGGCTCGACGCGCGCGTCGCGCATCGCATAGCCGCTGTCGCCCATCGCCGTCTCGGCACGCTCGACGCGCAGCACGCCCTCGATCCACACGGTATCCATCGTGCGGGTACCCTGCAGCGGCGCCTTCGCCTGGACGTGGACGACCTGATTGGCGGGCGGCGGCGGCACGTGGATGCAGGCGCCGAAATACGGCACCAGCAGGAATTCGCGGATCGCCTCGCCCTCGCCGCCCAACGAGACGACGAAGCCCGGCAGCCGTACCGGCGAACCATCGAGGGAAGGTTCGACCGGCGCTTCCTGCCAGTATTGTTTGGCCTTCTCCAGCGCTGCCTGCGCCCGGGGATCGCCATCTTCCATCTGTGCCAGGTCCAGGCCCTTCAGCGGCGCGAGCGGATCCCATCCTTTCGGCAGCAGCGCGTCCCATTCGATCTCGCGATAGGTCGTGGGCGCGGGAGCCGTGGGCGGCGTCTCGCGCTCCAGCGTTTCGCCGATCGCGTATTTGCGCCGCGCGGTCGACGACGATCCGGCCGAGTCGCCGCGGCCGCGGATCCACCAGAGCCCCGCCGCGCTCAGGCCCGCCACCCCCAACGCGCCGCCTGCCGCGAGCAGCCACTTGCGGCGCCGCGGATTGCCTGGCGTTTGCCTAGTCATCTTTCATGTCCTCGGATTGAGCCCGTCCGCCAGGCTCAGGCGGTAGGCCCGCCATGCCGGCAGCAGGCTTGCTGCAAACCCGGCCACGACCAGCGCGGCCAGCAGCGGCAGTTCCGCGAGACTGGGCCACGATACCGGCAGCGCCACGCCAAGGCGCGCCTCCAGCCAGCCCGCCAGCAGCGCGCTGCTCAGCGACAGCAGCGCCACGCCCGCGGCGACGCCGGTCAGCATCAGCATCATGCCTTCGATCGCCAGCAGGGCCAGGATATCGCGCGGCCGCGCCCCGGCCGCCCGCAGGATCGC
The DNA here is from genome assembly GCF_021213615.1 of Cupriavidus sp. UGS-1. Taxonomy (NCBI): domain Bacteria; kingdom Pseudomonadati; phylum Pseudomonadota; class Betaproteobacteria; order Burkholderiales; family Burkholderiaceae; genus Cupriavidus; species Cupriavidus sp. UGS-1. The sequence continues at coordinate 138,790 of NZ_JAJQJF010000004.1, forward strand.
CAGTTCGCGCCGCCGCTCGCCGAGCGCGGCCAGGATCGACGACGCCAGTCCGGCCAGCCCGATCACCGCGACCAGCGCCGACACGGCGCGCAGCGCATTGCCGGCGATATCGACGAGGTCCCACAGCGCGTCGAGCGCCACGCCCGGCAGCACCGCCATCAACGGCTCGCGCGTGTCCTGGGCGATCTCCCGCTGCAGCGCGAAGACGCGCGAGCGCAGCTTCAGGCCGACCAGCACCGCGGTGACGCTGTCGGGCGTCAGATCGAAGCGGCGCAGGTGCTCGGGCGCGATCGACGCGCCGGGCACGCGTGTACCGCCCTGGAAATCGAGATGGATCGCCTGCATCGCCTCCAGGCCGATATGGATGGTGCGATCGACCGGCGTTCCGGTCGGCGCCAGGATACCGACCACGGTAAACGGCTTGTCCCCGTGCTCGAGACGCAGCGCGCCCGGGGCCGCCGCATCGCCATGGGCCAGCACGATTCTGTCTCCGATGCGATAGTCCAGGCGGCGGGCGACCTCGGCGCCGAGCACCGCGTCGAACATGCCATCGATCCTGTCGTCGAAGGGGCGTCCCTGCGCGAGCCGCAGCGCGCGGCCATCGCCATGGCGGAAATGCTCGAAATACCCGGCCGTGGTCGCCAGCACCGGAAAGCCGCGATGCGAATCGCCCAGCGAAAGCGGGATCGTCCATGCGACCTGCGGGTGGGCGGCAAGGCGTTGCACGCTGCCCCAACCGATGTTGTTGGTCGCGCCGCCGAGCCGGAAGACCGCGTACAGCACCAGCTGGATCGGGCTGGTGCGGGCGCCGACGATCAGATCCGTGCCCGACACCGACTGCGCGAAGCTGGCGCGCACCTGATGCCGGACCCGCTCGATGCCGAGCAGCAGCGCCGTCGACAGCGCGATCGCAATCACCATCCAGACCAGGTTGAAGCGGCGGTTCCACGCGCTGCGCGCGGCAATCGACATCAGCGCGATCATGCCGGCTCCTCTTCGCGCGCGGCCGGCATCGTGAAGCGCCGGTCGAAGCCGGACGCCAGCCGCTCATCGTGGCTGACCATCACCAGCCCGGCGCCCGACCCGCGGCACTCCCGCTGCAGCAGCGTCATGAACGCGGCCTGCCGGGCGGCATCGAGCGAGGACGTGGGCTCGTCCGCCAGGATCAGTTCGGGCCGCCCCAGCAGCGCGCGCGCCGCGGCGACCCGCTGCTGCTGCCCCACCGACAGCTGCGCCGCGGGGCGTCGCCACAGGCTGGCCGGCATATCGAGCCGTTCCAGCAGCATGCCGGCCGCTTGGACCGCTCCACCGGCCTGCTCGCGGGCGCGCGTCTTGCGGCTCGCGGAGAAGCGGCACGGCAACAGCACGTTGTCGAGCACGGACAGATAGGGCAGCAGATTCAGCTGCTGGAAGATGATGCCGATGTGGTCGGCGCGAAAGCGGTCGCGTCCGGCGGATGGCAGCATCGTCAGATCGGTACCGGCGATCCGGATCGAGCCCTGACGCGGCGCCACCACGCCGGCCAGCAGCGACAGCAGCGTGGTCTTGCCGCTGCCGCTGGGGCCCGAGACAAACAGATGCTCGCCGCGGGCCAGTTCGAAGGCAGGCAGCGACAGCGCGCCGCCGTCGCGACCGGGCCAGCGAAAGTCGACATTCCTCGCCACGACCAGCGGCTCTTCGTGCGGCACGTGTGCCATCGCCTCCGCCATCGCCTGCGCCATCGCCCTCACCAGCGCAGGCGCGGCTGTGCCGGCGTCAGCGTCGCGCCAGACTGGCGCGTGTCGGTGGCAAGCTGGACGGCAATCCGGCTGACGCCCGGAAACAGGCGGAACACGCGTACGTCGACAGAACGCAACGCCTCGGGCCGGGCGCAGCGGAAGCGGTAGTCCGCATCGAGATCCGCGTGCTGATGCTCTGCCTGCGGCTGGCCGCGCGGCGCTTCTCCCTCGCCGGTCAGGCCGTGGTGCAGCGCGCCGAATTGCACCTGCGCGGCTTCGAGCCGGCAGTCGGCCTCCGGGGAAGGCCGGAACAACGCCGCACCGTCGCGCAGGCCGGCAATGGCCTGACGGACCTTCGCCCGTTCGGCGTCGGTGCGCGGCAGGCGCTCGAAGCCGAATACATTGTCGAGCGGCGATGCGAGCGCGATGGACAGCACCTGGCCTTCCACCGCGACATCGAGCGTCGCTTGCCCATGGACATGCGGCTCGGCGGCCTGCGCCCGACCGGCGATGCAGGCAGCGAAGACGGCGATGGCAAACAGTGGGGAGAGTCGCGAATACATGAGTCGATCGTCCTTCTGCGAAGGCTGCCCGCTCAACGGACAGGATCAAAGACAACACACCGGGCGGCGCGCCGGGATCGGCAAATGATAACTTATTATCAGTAGAGGCCCTGCGCACCGCGCCGGCCGGCACGGCTATCGCGAGCGCGCCAGAACGGACCCATCGATCGCGTCCAACGTGGGGCAGCCGGCCAGCGCCATCGCGATTTCCAGCTCGGTCTGCAGCAGCGTCAGCATATGCGCGACGCCAGGCATGCCGCCCACCGCCAGCGCATGAAGCACCGGTTGCCCGAGCATCACGGCGGTCGCGCCCAGCGCGATCGCCTTGACGATATCCGTTCCGCGCCGGATGCCGCCATCCAGCAAGACCGGCACCCTGCCACCGACTTGCGCCGCGATGGCGGGCAGGCAATCGATCGTCGCCGGTACGGTGTCCAGCGTGCGTCCGCCATGGTTGGAGACGACGATGCCGGCGACCCCGGCGTTCAGGGCCGGCTCGACATCGTTCGGATTGAGCAGGCCCTTGACCAGCACCGGCAGCGACGTCTGACCACACAGCGTCTCGATATCGCGCCATGTCGGCGCGTTCTTCAGCATGCCGCGGAAGACCGGGCTGCCGTGGCTGGCGCTGACCGGCTCGACCGGCGGATAGCCCGCCAGATTGACCGCCCCGACATCGTCCGGCAGCCGGAAGCCCGCGCGCTGCTCGATATTGCGGACGCCGCTGACGGCGGCGTCGATGGTCACGACAATGGCCCTGTATCCGGTCTGCTCGGCGCGGCGCACCAGGTCGGCCGTATCCTGCGGCCGCGGCTGGAGATACAGCTGGAACCACAGCGGCACCGTCGAGGCCCGCGCGATCGCCTCGAGCGTCACGCTGGCCTGCGTGCTGACCGTCATCCACGTGCGCGTCAGCGATGCGGCGTGCACCGTCGCCAGTTCGCCGTCCGGATGCACCAGCCGATGGAAGGCCGTCGGCGCGATCAGGATCGGGTAGTCGAGCACCTCGCCGAACAGCGTTCGCCGTGCCGAGGCGTGCGACATGTCGACCAGCGCGCTCGGCATCAGCCGCAGCCGCTCGAACGCGGCGCCGTTCTCGCGCTGCGTGATGCCGTCCGCGGCGGCGCCCCCGACATAGGCGCGCACGCCCGGCTCCACCCGTTCGTGGAAGCGGCGCTCGTAATCGCGCAGCGAGACGGTATCCGCGGGGATCTGCCAGCGCGTCACAGCTCGGCCCAGCGACGCAGCAGGTTGTGATAGTGATTGACCAGGGCCAGCACGGCGTCCTTGTCGTCGCCCAGCTGCTTGCGGATCTCGATGATCGCGAGATCAAGCTCGTACAGCATGCGCCGATGGCCGTCGTCCTTGACCATCGACTGCGCCCAGAAGAACGAGGCCCAGCGCGAGCCCTTGGTCACCGGGGTCACCCTGTGCAACGACGACGCGGGATAGACCACCAGATGGCCGGCCGGCAGCTTGACGGTGTGCGAACCGTAGAGGTCCTGGATCACCAGCTCGCCGCCTTCGTACTCATCGGGATCGGACAGGAACAGCGTGCTGGAGACATCGGCGCGAAGGCGCATGCCGCCCGTGCCCGGCACGGTGCGGATCGCGTTGTCCACGTGCGTGCCGAAATTCATCGCGCTGTCGTAGCGATTGAACATCGGCGGCATCACGCGCAGCGGCAGCGCGGCCGAATGATAGGTGGGGTTGCGGCCCAACGCGGTCAACACCAGCTCGCCCAGCTCGCGCGCCTCGGCGCTGTCGACCGGAATCTGCAGGTTGTACTTCGATTGCGCCGCCAGGTCGCCGGCGGTCACGCGCCCGTCGACCCATTGCGAGCGCTCGACGCGTTCGCGGCAGTACCGGATTTCTTCGGGGGTCAGGACGTCGGGGATCTGGACCAGCATGGCAAGGTTGGCGGGAGTGGCGCAAAAAGCGGCGCAAGGAGCGGCGCAAAGGCAGCGGAATTTCGCAATTCTAGCGGCTCCGCTTCGCCAGCCAACACGTCGTCCCCGCGCAGGCGGGGACCCAGTGGCTTTGAAAGACGCTGGGTTCCCGCGTGCGGGGAACGACGTGACGGGTGTTCGGGGGCACCGCCCCTTCGTCTCCGCTTAGAACGTCATGCCGACGTTCAGCAGGAACGTCCTGCGCGAGGTCGGCACCGCACGCACGGCGCCGAACGAGGACTGGTAGTTCAGATGGTCCGTCAGGTTGTAGCCGTTCAGCGAGATCCGGTACTTGCCGACCTTGTACGCGATCATCGCGTCCAGCGAGAAGTTGTCCGGCATCTTGGCCGTGTTCGCCGAATCGGCCCAGTAGCCGGTGGAGTACTGCAGGCCGCCGCCGATGGTCAGCTTGCCCGGCACCGGCAGCAGCGTGTGCGGGATGTCATAGGCGGTCCACAGCGTGACGTTGTGGCGCGATACGCCCGGCGCCGCATTGCCGACGATGGCGCCATTGGTGGCCGAAGTCACCTCGCCGCTCAGGTAGGCATAGGCGACATTGGCGGTCCAGCCGCCGACGATGCGGCCGCTCAAGCCCACCTCGACGCCGCGGATCTTGCGGCCCTCGCCCGAATCAGAGAAGCCGTTGGTGATGTCGCCGGTCACCGGATCGACCGTGTAGGCGTTGGCCTTCTTCGTCTGGAAGATCGCACCTGTGAGGCCCAGACGCTTGTCGAGGAAGTCCACCTTGGCACCGACCTCGATGGTGTCCGAACGCTCGGGCTCGTTGCCGACGCCGTTCTGCGGCACTTCCGATGCCACGCCGCCGACCGCCACTGCGATATCGGTGCCCACCGGCCGGTAGGTACGCGAGAACGACGTGTAGAACATCGTGTCCCTGGTCGGCTCCCAGATCGCGCTGATCGACGGGCTCAGCTTCTTCGAGTCCGCCTTGCCGCCCAGCGTCGAGGCACTGGTCGAGAACTCGCTCTGGAAGTAGTCCCAGCGCAGGCTGCCGAGCAGCGAGAACTTGTCGTTGAACCAGACGCGGTCGTTGATGAACACGCCGACATTGGTCGCATTGGCGTCGCGCGTGTTGGCGTACGCCACCGTCGCGTTCGGGCTGTTGTCGAAGACCGGATTGACGACGGTCTGGGTGTTGTTGCGGCCGGTCCAGCTGCCCATGCTGCGATGGTCGCGCTGGTAGATCGTATCGAGCCCCACCATCGCCTTGTGGCGCAGGCTGCCGGTCATGAACTCGCCCTTGGCGCTCAGCACGTTCTGGATGCCCCAGCCGCGCTGCAGATAGGTCATGCCGCCGCCGGCGCCGTACGACACGGGAACGTTGCCCCCGGCCAGCAGACGCTGGAGATTGGCATAGCTGACCGCGGCCGGATTGGTCGCCGAGAAGTCGCGCTCGTAGTAGCTGAAGCGGGTGTCGTTGCTGATCGTGATGCCGTTGTCGAGCTTCGTCTTGAAGTTCGACGACACCACGTGCGCGTCGGTCCTGTCGCGGTCGGTATTGCGCACGTACGAGGTCGACGACGAGATGCCCGGCACGCCGTACTCGGTCAGCGGACGGTAGATGCCATCGGCGCCCTGCGCGACCGGCACGCCGAAGTCCGGCGCGCCGGTGCGGCGCAGGTACGAATAGTTCAGGTGCCACTCGGTGCTGGTGCCCAGGCCGGTGCCGAAATCGATCGCCAGGCCGCGGCGATCGTCGCCGACGTGGGCGCGGTCGGCCACGCGGCCGTTCTGGAACATGCCGTTGATGCGCAGCGCCGAGGTGTCGTTCAGGCGGAAGTTGCTGTCGACCGTGGTGCGATAGGTGTCTTCGGTGGCGAAACCCTGGTCGATGCTGGTGCTGGTATGCAGGTTCGCCTTCTTGGTGGTCTGGTTGATCAGGCCACCGACATTGCCCACGCCGAAGCTCTCGCCGGAAGGTCCCTTGATGACCTCGACGCTTTCCGTGTTGAACGCATCGCGCTTGTAGGCGCCGAAATCGCGCAGGCCGTCGACATAGATGTCGCCCTTGGCGGACAGGCCACGGATGCGGAACTGGTCGCCGCTCTGGCCGCCGTTGCCCTCGCCGGTCGAGATCGTGATGCCCGGCACGTTCTTCAGGATCTGCTCGAGCGAGGTGGCGTGCTGCTGCTCGATGACCTCCTGCGGCACCACGTTGATCGTCTTCGGCGTTTCGCGGACCGTGTCCGGCAGCCGTGAAATGCCAAGCGGGGCGTCATTGGTGTTCTGGATCGCGTCGCCGGAGACGGTTACCTGGGGCAGCACGTTGCCGCCCGTGCTGGCGCGTCCGCTCCCCGTGCCCTCGCCGGCGGCTGCCTGGGCATGGGCGGCGAGCGGGATCGTCGAGACAGAGATCACCAGACCCGCGGAAGCGCCTGACACCAGCAGGCGGATGGCGTTCGCTATTTTTCTTTGCTGCACGGAGGACTCCAGAGAAGGACAACGGACCTGACGTGCTGCCGAGCCTTCGCTGGAAACAGGAAGCACCCTCCCCGTCAAAGAGGTGAACACCGCATTTCGACGCTCGCCATGGAACGGCAGGCATCGGCACCCGTCAAAATGCGAATGATTACTATTTGATGTTGCCGGCGTTTGTTGATGTGTGGCGGACTATTGCAATGCGCATTCGTTGACACATTTCGCCACAATCGGGTCCGCGCCAGTCGCGCGGCTCGCGCCCGCCGCCGACGCCTGGACCCCACCGCCTAGTTCGGCAGCTCGATGACGGCCCGCAGGCCGCCCTCCGCCCGGTTGTGCAGCGTGACATCGCCGCCGTGGGCGCGGATGCACGAACGGGCGATCGCCAGCCCAAGACCGAGACCGCCGGTGTCGGCGCTGCGCGCGGCATCAAGGCGCGTGAACGGCTCGAATACCCGTTCGAGATGGTCGGGGTCGATGCCCGGGCCCTTGTCGTCGACTTCGATCCGCAGCCTATGCCGGATCCTGTCGGCCACGACGCGGATGCCGACCTCGCCGTAGCGCGCGGCATTGTCGATGATATTGCTCAGCCCGCGCTTCAGATGGACGGGGCGGCAACGATAGAACAGGCCCGGATCGGGCCGCATGTCGCAGCGCAGCTCCCAGCGCACCGCGCGCCCCTGGATCGTCTGCTGATCGACGATTTCCTGGATCAACTCGTCGAGCCTGACGTCCTGGGTCGGCTCCTGCAACGCATCGTCGCGCGCGAACTGCAGCGCGCCCTCGACCATCACGCTCATGTCGTCCAGCGTCTTGACCATCGCGTCGCGCAGCTCGCCGTCGTCGATCAGCTCGGCCCGGATCCGCAGCGAGGTCAGCGGCGTGCGCAGATCGTGTCCGATGGCGGCGAACATCTGCGTCCTCCCGTTGACGAAGCGGGTCAGGCTTTCCTGCATGTCGTTGAACGCCCGGGTGATCTCGCGCACGCCGCTGAGCCCGCCGGGCGCGGGCAGGATGACGCGCTCGCCGCGGCTGACGCGCCTGGACGCCTCGGTCAGCCGCCGCAGCGGCCGCATGATCCGACGCCCGAACAACAGCGCGATCAACGCCGTCGGCAGCATGCCGACCAGCAGCGAAAAGCTCAGGACACGGGACCAGTGCGCCGGGACCATCGTCGGCCAGTGCCGGCTGCGCAGCCAGCGTCCATTCGGCAACTGGACCTCGATGTCCAGCGCCAGCGCATGGGTGCCGCTGAACGCGCGCTCCAGCCAGTTGCCGCCGCGTTGGCCGCCCCGCTCCGGTTCGGCCTGCTGCAGGCGCACGTGGATCGGCACGTTATCCGCAAGGTCCAGCTGGCTGCGCAGCCGCTGCGCGATGGCCCGCTCCTGCTCGCCCATCCCGTACGGGTCCGGCAAGGCGTGCGCCGCGAGGCGGAACGTCGAATCGGGCAGGCTGATGTCTTGCAGCAGCGCATCCGCATCGGCAGGCCGGCCGGCCAGCCGGTAGGCGGAAAGGATGCGCGTCTCGATGGTCCGCACCGACAGCGGATGGAGCGTGGCATTGTCCGCGCGCCACCACGACAGCGCGACCACGGCGAACACATGCGCGGCGAGCATCGCCAGCAGCCACAGGGCCACCAGCTGGCCCGACAGGCTGCGCGGGAGCCATTTCATGACGGCAGCACCGAGACCTTGGTCGCCAACAGATAGCCGTCGCCGCGAACGGTCTTCAGCATGCCGGGATGGCGCGGATCGGGTTCCAGTTTCTTGCGCAGGCGGCTGACCTGGCTGTCGATGCTGCGGTCGAACGTCATCGTGCCGGAGCGCTGCGTCATGTCGAGCAGCTGGCTGCGGCTCAGCACGCGGTTGGCGTTCTCGACCAACGCGCGCAGCAGATGAAACTCGGCGGTGCTCAGCGGCACCTCCTCGTCGCGCGGATTGCGCAGCGCCCGCGTCCTGGTATCGAAGGTCCAGCCGCAGAACGTAAAGCGGTATTCCCTGGGCGCCGGCACGTCCGCCGGCTCGCGCGCCTCCGGCACGCGGTTGCGTCGCAGCACGCTGCGGATGCGGGCCACCAGCTCGCGAGGGTCGAAGGGCTTGACCACATAATCCGCCGCGCCGATCTCCAGACCGGCGATCCGGTCGGCCTGCTCGGTCATCGCGGTCAACAGGATCACCGGCGTTCCCACATGCTCGGACACGTAACGGCACAGCGACAGCCCGTCCTCGCCCGGCAGCATGATGTCCAGGATGATCAGGCTGTAGCGGCGCGCTTCCAGGCGCTGGCGCATCGCCTTGCCGTCGGCCACGGCCTCTACATCGAAATCGAAGCGCCTGATGTAAGTCGACAAGGGATCACGTATGTCCTTGTGATCGTCGACGATCAGGATGCTGGGACGGGGGTCCATTGTGCTCACACTGCTATCAATAAACGAGAATCGTTATCGTATTTTACCGTGAGGCGGCCTGGCGGCTCGGCAACGGGCTGCGGCACCCCGGCTGCGGCACTCGGTTCGGCAACGAGTGCGACACCCGGTCGCACTCCGGCGCCCTCGCTTGCCCAGCATCGACGTTCCGTTCTAAACTTTCAAAAATTACTGAAAATTCAAAACAGACAAACATGCAACTGTCGCCCCTGATCCAGCGCTTCGTCCTTCATTTCGGCGAAATGGGAAGCCGCTGGGGCATCAACCGCACCGTCGGCCAGATCTACGCGCTGCTGTTTACCGCGGCCCGCCCGCTCAATGCCGATGAGATCGCCGAGTCGCTGGGCTTCTCGCGCTCCAACGTCAGCATCGGGCTGAAGGAACTGGAGTCGTGGAACCTGGTACGGCTTTCGCACCAGCCGGGCGACCGGCGCGAGTATTTCTCGGCGCCGGACGATGTCTGGGCCATTTTCCGGACCCTGGCCGAAGAACGCCGCCGCCGGGAGATCGACCCGACTTTGTCAATGTTGCGGGAAGTTCAGCTCGAAACGCCGTCCGATCCCGACGACAAGCATGCCCAGCGGCGCATGCAGGAGATGTACGAGCTGATCCTGCTGGTGACGGGCTGGTTCAACGATATGCAAAAGCTTGATATCGCCACTTTGGAAAAATTAATGCGACTGGGCTCCCGCGTGACTAAGCTGCTGGAAGTGAAGGACAAGCTATCCGGGGCCGTCGGCGGCAAACCCGCCGAAGGCAAGCGCAAGCCGGCTCGCACCAAGAAGGAGTAGTGCCCCATGTTGTCGTCGCTCGACCCGATCCTGCTGGCGCGGATCCAGTTCGCCGCCAATATCACCTTCCACATCCTGTTCCCCACCATCAGCATCGCGCTCGGCTGGGTGCTGCTGTTCTTCAAGCTGCGCTACGGCAAGTCCGGCGACGAACGATGGATGGCGGCCTATCGCTTCTGGGTCAAGGTGTTCGCGCTGACCTTCGCGCTGGGTGTGGTCAGCGGCATCACGATGAGCTTCCAGTTCGGCACCAACTGGCCGGGCTATATGGAGACGGTCGGCAATATCGCCGGCCCGCTGCTGGCCTACGAGGTGCTGACCGCGTTCTTCCTGGAGGCGACCTTCCTCGGCATCATGCTGTTCGGCATGCGCCGGGTCAGCAATCGCACCCATACCATCGCCACGCTGCTGGTTGCCGGCGGCACCACGCTGTCGGCGTTCTGGATCCTGGCGCTGAACTCGTGGATGCAGACGCCCGCCGGGTTCGAGATGATCGACGGCAAGGCCCATGTGGTCAGCTGGCTGCAGGTCATCTTCAACCCGTCGTTCCCGTTCCGCCTGACCCATATGCTGATCGCCTCGGGCCTGACGGTGTCGTTCCTGCTGGCGGGCATCTCGGCCTACCGCTGGCTGCGCAACGACCGCTCGCCGGAGGTCCGCTCGACCATGCGCACCGGCGTGATGGTGGCGGCGGTGCTGATCCCGCTGCAGATCGTCGTCGGCGACCTGCATGGCCTCAATACGCTGGAACACCAGCCGGCCAAGATCGCGGCGATGGAAGGCATCTGGACCACGGGCACCAGCGTCCCGGCCGTGCTGTTCGGCTGGCCCAATGCGGTGACCCAGAGCACCGACTGGGAAATCTCGATCCCGAAGCTGGCGTCCTTCTACCTGACCCACACCTTCGATGGCGAGGTCAAGGGCATCGACGCGTTCCCCGGCAAGCATCCGCCCGTGGCGCCGGTGTTCTTCGCCTTCCGCATCATGGTCGGCGTCGGCATGCTGATGCTGCTGGTCTCCTGGCTGGCGGCCTGGCAGTTCAAGCGGCGCGGCGAGCCGTCCAGGGGCGTGGCCCGCATGCTGCTGGCGATGACCTTCTCGGGCTGGGTCGCGCTGGTCGCCGGCTGGTATGTCACCGAGATCGGCCGCCAGCCCTACCTGGTCTACGGCGTGCTGACCACCGCGGAGGCCGCCTCGAAGGTGCCGGCGACGATGGTCGGTTCGACCCTGCTGATGTACCTGTCGCTGTACCTGCTGCTGATCGCGGCCTATATCTCGGTGGTGTTCTATCTGGCCCGCCGCGCCGGCACCGATCCGGCCATCGACGAACCGGAAATCGAAACCCCTCAACCCGTCATCGGCGGCAAGCCACGGAGCGCGCAATGACCGACCTGACCCAACCCGCCGGCTGGATGCCGCTGGTCTTCCTGGCCCTGATGGGGCTGTCGATGCTGATCTACGTGATCCTGGACGGCTACGACCTCGGGGTCGGCGTGCTGCTGCGGCGCGCCAACGATGCCGACAAGGACACGATGATCGCGTCGATCGGACCCTTCTGGGATGCCAACGAAACGTGGCTGGTGCTCGGCGTCGGCCTGCTGCTGACGGCCTTCCCGATGGCGCACGGCGTGATCCTGACCAATCTGTACCTGCCGGTCGCGCTGATGCTGGCCGGGCTGATCCTGCGCGGCGTGGCCTTCGATTTCCGCGTCAAGGCGCGCGCCCACCACAAGCCGTGGTGGAACTGGGCCTTCTACGGCGGCTCGCTGCTGGCCTCGTTCTCGCAGGGCCTGATGCTGGGCCTCTATATCACCGGCTTCGAATACGGCTGGCTCGACCTGCTGTTCGCGGTGGTGGTGGGCCTGTGCCTGGTCGCGGGCTACTGCCTGCTCGGCGCCAGCTGGCTGATCATGAAGACCACCGGCAGCCTGCAGGCGCGGGCCATTTACTGGGCCCGGCGCAGCCTGTGGCTGACCGGCGTGGGCGTGGCCGCCATCTCGGTGGTGACGCCGCTGGTCAGCGAGCGGATCTTCGACAAGTGGTTCTCGCTGCCGAACATCATCCTGCTGGCGCCGATCCCGCTGATCACGATCGCGCTGTTCGTGGTGATCGACCGGCTGCTGCGGCGCATGGGCCCGCTGCAGAGGGCGGGGAACGACCGCCTGGCCTGGGTGCCCTTCGTCGGCACCGCGGTGATCTTCCTGATGGCATTCAACGGCCTGGCTTACAGCCTGTTCCCCTACCTGGTGGTCGACCAGCTCGACATCTGGCAGGCCGCCAGCGCGCCGGAATCGCTGGCCGTGATCCTGATCGGCGCGGTCATCGTGCTGCCCACCATCCTCGGCTACACGATCTACGCGTATCGCGTGTTCTGGGGCAAGGCCACCGACCTTCGTTACTATTAGGCTGATTCAGGAGGCTGTTTCAGGCTGATTCAGGCCGATCAAGGCGATTTGGCCTTTCACCGAAGGCGGTACGAGATCAGGCAGGCATGAAGGGCAGTGAAGGAAGCAGGCAAGGGCTGAACGCTGCGGCATCGCGCCCGGGCGGTGTGGTCCGCCGGGTGCGCGAACAGGCCGGCGCGCACGTCCGCGCGCTGACCCGCAGCAACTCCGGCCTGACGCTCGACTACGACAATCCCCCGGGCGATCCGGGCCTGTTCGGGCCCGATGCGGTCTGCTGGCGCGTGCATGGCGACTTTCCCGCGATGCTCGCCGGTGGTGTCAGCGCGCTGCTGATGCAGACGATGCACCCGCTGGCGCTGGCCGGGGTCTGGGACCACTCCAGCTTTCGTACCGACATGCAGGGGCGGCTGGGCCGCACCGCACAGTTCATTGCCGGCACCACCTATGGCAACCGCGCCGACGCGATGCGCCTGATCGAACGGGTGCGCCGCATCCACACCGGCGTGACCGGCACCGCGCCCGACGGCCGCCCCTATGCGGCCAGCGATCCCGCCCTGCTGACCTGGGTCCACGTGGCCGAGGTCTCCAGCTTCCTCGCCGCCTACCTGCGCTATGTCCGTCCGCTGTCCGCCGCCGAGCAGGATCGCTACTATGACGAGGTGGCGCTGATCGCCGAACTGCTGGGCGCCACCGAAGTGCCGCGCTCTCGCGACCAGATCGCGGCGTACCTGCAGAAGATGCGACCGCAATTGCTGGTGACCGAACGCACCCATGAGGTGGTGCGGCTGGTGATGCAGATGCCGGTGGCCAATCCGCTGCTGGTGCCGGCGGTACGCATCATGGCCGATGCCGGCATCGCGCTGCTGCCGGACTGGGTCCGGCGCGAACTGGGACTGGCCGGCGCCAGCATCAGTGCACTGCGGCGGCCGCTGTCGCTGGCCGGCATGCGCGTGCTGGCGCCGACGCTGCGCTGGTCGCTCGGCGGCGGGCTGGCAGCGCGTGCCCGCCGACGGGCCACTGCGGCTCCGCGCTAGGCAAGCCGCGATCGGCTCAGGCGCCCAGCTCCACGGCAGGCGTCGAGCCCGTCTGCCGCAAACCCGCCGCCGCGCGACGCCCGGCCCGCTTGCGCACCCAGATCACCACGCCGGTCACGCACAGCATCGCCACCACCAGCCCCATCAGCGAAATCAGCACGCGCCCCGGCAGGCCGAGGATGCGGCCGGAATGCAGCGGGAATTGCGCCTGCAGGAACAGGTCGCCGGCGCTGCCGGTGCCCGGGATGCTGCCGCCCGCCGGCGCCAGCGTCCTGCCGTCGAAGTACAGCCAGTTGTTGCCCAGGCCGCCGTCGCCATGGTCGTTGCCGGCCTCGAAGAAGCCGACGCCATAGAGGCCGTACGGCGACGAGTAGAAGATGCCGCCGGCCGGTTCTGGCCAGCCGCGGCGCGTCCCTTCAGCCCGCGCCGCGGCGAGCACCTGCTCGCGCGTGACCGCCGGCTCGTGCGGCTGGTCCAGCGGGCGCGGCGTGCGCTTGTCGAATTCGTTGGGACTCAGCGGCGACAGCTTGGCCACCAGCGGCCGCATCACCTGCGTCTCCAGGTTCATCGAGATCGACGTCACGGCCAGCAGCAACAGCAGGCCCCACAACCAGACCGCGCCCGATCGATGCAGGTCGAAGTTCAGCGCATAGCCGCCCTTGCGCCAGCGGAAGGCGAACGACTTGCGCCATGCGGCACGATTCGGGAACGACAGCCACAGCGCGATCAGGCAATCCAGCGCCCACGCCATCGCGATCAGCCCCATGAACCATTTGCCCAGCTCGATGCCCCAGCCGTCGGGAATATGCATCGTGTAGTGAAGCTTGTAGAGGAAGGGCAGCAGGTTTTCGCGTGACAGCGAGATCGCGCCCCACATCCGGCGCGCCTGGATCTCACCGGTGACCGGGTCGACCGCGATCTGGTTGAAGCCGAGGTCGAAGGGCTTGCCGGTGGCCGGATCGATCCGCCCCTCGACGAACATCGTCAATGCATGGCCCGGCTCGATCTCCAGCGGCGTATAGCTGATGCGCAGCCGGGGATCGGCCTGCTCGATATGGCGCGCCAGCTCCAGCGCCGGCATCGGCACGCCTTCGGTGCGCGCCTGGAACAGCTGCGGATTGAGCCATTCGTCGAGCTCGTGATCCCACGAGATGATGGCGCCGGTCAGGCCCGAGATGAACAGGAAGATGGCGGCGGCAAGGCCGAACCAGCGGTGCAGCCGGACGAGAAGAGAGCGCATGGGGGTCAGAGGGGACATGGTTCCTCTGGCATTGACGAATCACGGCGCGGCATCGGAACCGAGCCATGTTCAATCGGCCTGCGCGCTAGCCTTGACGGTGACCGGCGCATACCCGTACTGACGGGAAAAGGCGCGCGAGAACGCAGCGGCGCTGCCGAATCCGGCGCGGCTGGCGACCGCCTTGACGCTATGTCCCAGGGCAAGCTGGGCCCGGCCGAAAGCCAGGCGCCACGAAGTCAGGTAATCGGCCGGCGTGGTGCCGACGGTCCGGGCGAACTGTGCAACGAAATGGCTGCGCGACATGCCGGCGATACGGGCCAGATCGTCGGTGCGCCACTGTCGCGCCGGCTCGTCATGCATGGCGACCAGGCACGGATGGAGCCTCGGGTGGGCCAGGCCAGCCAGCAGGCCCGCATTGACGGTGCCCATCGCGATCGCGCGGCGCACCGCGAGCACCACGATGATTTCGCAAAGCCGGTCCTTGACGGTCGGACTGCCGCACCTGCAGTCCTCGACTTCGGCGACGAACAATTCCGCCAGGCCCCGCATCTCCGGCCGCTCGGCCAGCGGGAACACCAGTTCGTCGGGCAGGGCACCGACCAGAGGATTGGTCGCGCCGCCGAAATCCACGGCCGCGGCGGCCAGAACCGCGCCGTCGGTATGGCAAGGCGTTCCGCCCGAGGCACGGAAGACGAGATGCGTGGGAACGCCGATACCGCCGTCGGCATCGTCCGCATCGCCCATGACATACAGCCTGGCGAGCGCCCCACCTCTCCCCGCATCGGCGCCCGCAACAGCCCGCAGGCCGAACGCCCGCAGGAAGGCAGCCAATCGATCATGTTTTGCTTCGCGCACCGGCATTTCGATCATCTCTTTGCCCGAAAGAATGATCGATCTTATGCCAGACTTGGCCGATCGCAATACAGGAACAAGAACGATGACTGCCGACACCGCCGCCAAATTCGATCCCTTGCGCGCTGCCGAATACGAGAGACAGAGCCGGATCGCGCTCGCCGGCTACGACGCCTGCCATGAACTGGCCGCCTGCATGCTGACCGCCGCGCTTGGCCCCGGGTCGAGCGCCACCGTGCTGGTCGCGGGCGCCGGCGGTACCGGCAACGAGATCGTGGTCGCCGGCGCGCTCCAGCCGAACTGGCGCTTCGTCGCGGTCGATCCCTCGCAGCCGATGCTGGAGCTCGCGCTGGCCCGAGTCCGCGAGGCCGGCCTGCTGGGGCGTACCGAGCCCGTGCTCGGCGTGGTCGCCGATCTGCCGGCCGAGGTCCGCTTCGACGCCGCGACGCTGATCGGCGTGCTGCACCACCTGCCGGGCGACGAAGCCAAGCAGGCGATTCTTCGCGACATTGCCCAGCGCCTGAAGCCGGGCACGCCGCTGGTCCTTGCCGGCAACCGCTACGCCTATGCCTCGCGGCCGCTGCTGATGGCCGCGTGGGGGCAGCGCTGGCGCATGAACGGCGCCAGCGAGGAAGAGGTTCGCATCAAGCAAGGCAAGATCCTGCAGGGTGCGGATCCGCCGCAATCTGACGAGGCCGTCGCCACGCTGCTGTCCGACGCTGGCTTCGAGAAGCCCGAGCCGTTCTTCTCGAGCCTGTTCTGGGGAGCCTGGGTGGCCCGACGGGCCTGACTCCGCTGGCGGCAACGCGATGCCTTACTGCAGCGTCAGCCCCGACTGCCTGACCAGCTTTTCGGTACGCGGGATCTCCGCCTCGACCATCGCACGGAAATCGGCCACGCTGCCGCCGCGCGGCTCGGCGCCCGTCGCGGCCAGCTTGTCGCGGAAGGCAGCGTCCAGCAGATGCCGGTTGATCGAGGCATTGAGCTTGCCCACGATGTCCGCCGGCGTTCCCTTGGGCGCGACGATGCCGTACCACGGCGCGATGTCATAGCCGGGATAGCCCTGCTCCGCGATGGTCGGCACATCGGGCGCCATCGCCGAGCGTTTGGCGTTCGACACGCCGAGCGCCCTCAGTTTCCCGGCCTTGACGTAGGGCAACCCCGTCATGATGGTGTCGAAGTACATCGACACCTGGCCCGACAGCAGGGCCGGAATCGCTTCCCCCGCGCCCTTGTACGGCACGTGCACGATGTCGATGCCCGCCATCGCCTTGAGCATTTCCCCGGCCATGTGCGAGGTGGTGCCGGCACCGAACGACGCATAGGTCAGCTTGCCTGGATTGGCCTTGGCGTAGGCCACCATTTCGGGCAGCGTCCTGAACGGCAGCGACGGATGCGACAGCAGGATATTCGGCGTATAGGCCACCACCGCCACCTTCTCGAAGGCATCCGGGTCGTAGCTCAACTTCTTGTAGAGAAAGCGGTTGGTCACCATCGAGGCGGGTCCCGACATCAGCAGCGTATAGCCGTCGCCCGGTGCGCGGGCCACCGCCTCGCTGCCGATCATCGCGGCGGCGCCGGGCTTGTTTTCGATCACGAAGCTCTGGCCATATTCTTTGGCCAGGGCCTGGCCCAGCTGGCGCGTGATCAGGTCGGTAGCGGCGCCGGGGTTGAACGGCACCACGATCCTGACCGGCTGACGGGGCCATGCGGAATCGGCATGACTCCACGACGATGCGGCAAGGATGGCAGGCGCGGTGACGGCAAGGCAGGCGCGAAGAAGACGGGAACGTAGTGGCATCGACAGACCTCTTTGAGCGAAGGGAATGCACCCGCTCGGCGGCGGGCGACGCGCAGTTCATCGCAACTGCCGTGCCACGAGAAAGCGCGCGAAATACGCCAAAAACCACGGCGATGTGGACGCATGTCTCCCGCCGGCGCCATCGGCATGACGCCAGTCCCCTCGTTGCACCACGGCGCACCAATCCGGTCGGTTCGGGCTCACCGTCCGGGGGCAAACGCCGCTACACCAGGCTGATCCAGGTCGTCTTCAGATCGGTGTATTTGTCCAGCGCATGCAGCGACTTGTCTCGCCCCGAGCCGGACTGCTTGACGCCGCCGAACGGCACCGTGATATCGCCGTCCATATAGCAGTTGACCCATACCAGCCCGGCCCGCAGCTGCCGCGACACGCGATGCGCGCGTGCCAGGTTGGCCGTCCACAGCCCGGAGCCGAGACCATAGGGCGAGTCGTTGGCCATGCGCAGCGCCTCTTCCTCGGTGTCGAACACGGTGACCGCCAGCACCGGCCCGAAAATTTCCTCGCGCACGATCGACAGCGATTGCGCCGGACACTCGAAGATCGTCGGCTGCAGGAAGTAGCCGCCGGTTTCCGCCCGTACGCGTTGGCCGCCCAGCCTCAACCGTGCCCCTTCGCGCTGGCCCGCCGCCACATACGACATCACGCGATCGAGCTGGCGCGCATCGACGATCGCGCCCATCGCGGACGCCGGGTCCAGCGGATCGCCGGGCTGCATGTTGGCGGCGCAGGCCTCGAGCTTCGTCATGAACGCATCGTAGATGCCGCGCTGCACGTAGAGACGCGAGCCGGCGATGCAGATCTCGCCCTGGTTGTTGAAGATGCCGATCGCCGCGGCCTGCGCCGCGCGGTCCAGGTCCGGGCAGTCGTCGAAGACGATATGCGGCGACTTGCCGCCGCATTCGAGCCAGACCCGCTTCAGGTTCGATTGGCCCGCATATTCCAGGAAGCGCTTGCCGGTGGCGGTCGAGCCGGTGAACGCGATGCAATCCACGTCGGCATGCCGGCCCAGCGCCTGCCCCGCCTGGGCGCCAAGTCCCGGCACCACATTGAACACGCCGGCCGGAATGCCGGCCTCCTCGGCCAGTGCGGCCAGGCGCAGCGCGCTCAGGGGCGACTGCTCGGCGGGCTTGAGCACCACGCTGTTGCCGGCGGCCAGCGCTGGCGCGACCTTCCAGCTTGCCATCAGCAGCGGATAGTTCCACGGCACCACCGCCGCGACTACCCCCAGCGGCTCGCGCGTGATCGTGGCCAGCACGTTGGCATCGGTCGGCGCGATCTCGTCGTAGATCTTGTCGATCGCCTCCGCATACCACGCGTAGGTGCGCGCCGATTCGGGAATGTCGTACAACAGCGTGTCGGCGATCGGCTTGCCCATGTCCAGCGTTTCGAGCATCGCCAGTTCCTCGCGATGCGCATCGATCAGCGCCGCCAGCCGCAGCAGCGTGGCCTTGCGCTCGCGGCGCGGCATGGCCGCCCAGAGGCCCTGCTCGAAGGCCCTGCGGGCCGCGGCGACCGCGCGGTCCACATCGGCCTCGGCGCATGCCGCCACCTTCGCCAGCACGTTGCCGGTGGCCGGATCGATGCTGTCGAAGGTGGCGCCATCGGCGGCGTCGGTCCATCGGCCGTCGATATAGGCCTGTCCGCGCAGGTTCGGGACGATCGACTGCGCGCGTTGCCGCCAGTAGGCCAGGTCGTGAAGCTCGCTCATGAGGGTTGCCTCGAATCAAGGGAGGAAGGAGAAACCGGTGCCGCGGCGCGCGCGG
The DNA here is from genome assembly GCF_021213615.1 of Cupriavidus sp. UGS-1. Lineage (NCBI taxonomy): Bacteria > Pseudomonadati > Pseudomonadota > Betaproteobacteria > Burkholderiales > Burkholderiaceae > Cupriavidus > Cupriavidus sp. UGS-1. The sequence continues at coordinate 157,791 of NZ_JAJQJF010000004.1, forward strand.
GCAGCGTCAGCGACAACCCGGCGCCGACGATCAGCGCGATGCCGCCCATGGCAAGCCCGTCGGGCCAGCGGCCGAACCACCAGGCGCTGTAGACCAGCGCCAGCAGCAGATGGCAATAGTTCAGCGGCGCCAGCGTGGAAGCCGGCGCGCGCTGCAGCGCCAGGATCAGCAGCACCTGGGCCAGCGCGCTCATGAAGCCCATGGCGAGGATCGTCAGCCAGTCGACGAGATCCGGCCACACCGCGGGCAGGAAGAACGGCGCCGGCAAGCCGGTGGCGATCATGCAGATGATCGCCGCGAAGCCGTACTGCACCGTCGCATCGACCTTGCCGGCCATGCGCCGGGTCAGCAGTTGCAGCAGCGCGTAGCCGAGCATGGCCGCCACCATCAGCGCCGTGCCGATCCACGACAACTGGCCGCCGGGGCGCACGATCAACAGCATGCCGGCGAATCCCGTTGCCACCGCCAGCCACTGACGCGCGCCGACGCGCTCGGCCAGCAACCACGGCGACAGCGCCACCACGACCAGCGGCGCCATGAAATAGATCGCGGTCGCTTCGGCGAGCGGCATCCACAGCAGCGCGGTCATGAAGCAAGTACCCATGACCGCCAGCATCAGGCCCCGCAACACCAGCAAGCCGCGATGGGGCGTGCGCCAGAAGCGCAGGCGGCCCGCATTCGCCAGCATCGCGATGGCAACGGTGCAGGTGGCCGCATAACGTACCGCATTGAGGAAGGGCGCAGGATAGCGCCCCACCAGGTGCTTGGCGGTCGCATCGACGGTGGCGAACAACATCACCACGCACAGGAACAGCAGCCCGCCGCGCCACCAGCCGCTTTCGCGGCCCAGGCCGGCGTTCACGCGCCCGCCCGCGCCACCATCGCGCCGAGCAGCACGTTGGCGCCCGCCTCCAGATGCTCGGGCCTGGCGTCCTCGATCTCGTTGTGGCTGATGCCGTCCTTGCACGGCACGAAGATCATCGCCGTCGGCGCGACGCTGGCCATGTAGACCGCGTCATGACCGGCGCCGGTCACGATGTCCTGATGCCGGTAGCCGCGCGCTTCGGCTTCGTTGCGCACGTCGGCGACCAGCTCGGCGGCGAACGGCGTCGGCGGGAAATACTGCACGTCGCGCACATCGACTTCCAGCGGCGTGCCGGCGCTGGCGCCAGGGATGGTACCGGCGGCCAGCGCTGCGCAGGCCGCGCGAAAGCGCGCATCCATCTCGGCCAGCCGCGCCGCATCCTCGTGGCGCAGGTCCACCGTGAACGTCACGGCGCCGGGAATCACGTTGCGCGAGGCCGGATGGACATTGACCACGCCGACGGTGCCGCGGCCATGCGGCGCGAAATCGTTGGCGATGCGCACCACTTCCTGCATCAGGAAGGTGGCGCCATACAACGCATCGCGCCGCAGCGGCATCGGCGTCGGGCCCGCATGCGCCTCCATGCCGGTCACCGTCACGTCGTACCAGCGCAGGCCCAGCGAGCCGGTCACCACGCCGATCACGTTGTCCGCGGCCTCGAGGATCGGGCCCTGTTCGATATGGGCCTCGAAATAGGCGCCGACCTGACGGCCTCCGACCTCCGCGCTGCCGGCATAGCCGATCGCCCGCAGCTCGTCTTCGACGCGCTTGCCGTCGCGGTCCGTCGCGTCCAGCGCCGTCCGCAGCGGGAAGATCCCCGCGAACACGCCGGAGCCCATCATCACCGGCACGAAGCGCGTGCCCTCCTCATTGGTCCAGATCGCAACCTCGAGCGGCGCCTCGGTCTGGATGCCGCGATCGTTCAGCGTGCGTATCACCTCCAGCCCGGCCAGCACCCCGAAACAGCCGTCGAACTTGCCGCCGGTCGGCTGCGTATCGATATGGCTGCCGGTCATCACCGGCGGCAGCGCGTCATTGCGGCCGGCACGGCGGCCGAAGATATTGCCGACCTTGTCGACCGTCACGGTCAGGCCTGCCTCGCGCATCCAGCCGGTCACCAGGTCGCGCCCCTGACCATCCAGCTCGGTCAGCGCCAGCCGCGCGTTGCCGCCCTTCGGCGTCGCGCCGATGCGCGCCAGCGCCATCAGCGAATCCCACAGGCGCTGGCCGTCGATCTTCAGTGTCGTCATTCTGTTCTCCTCGGGAAGCGGTACTCAGGCCATCGCCGGGGCGAAGCCCGACAGGAAGGCGTCCAGCGCGGGGCCGATGGCCTCGACCTCGTAGCCGCCCTCCTGCACCACGACCGTCGGCACGCCCAGCGCATGGATGCGCTCGCCGATGCCGCGGTAGCCGTCCATGCCGACGGCCAGCACGCTGATGGGGTCGTCCACATAGGTATCGAAGCCGAGCGACAGCACCAGTGCCTGCGGCCGGTAGTCGCGCAGCGCGTCGAGCGAGCTGTCGAGCGCGGCCAGGAAGCCGGCGTCGCCGGTGCCGTGCGGCAGCGGGAAGTTCAGGTTGTAGCCATAGCCCGCGCCGTAGCCGCGTTCGTTGGCATAGCCGGTATAGAACGGGTAGTAGCCGGCCGGGTCGGCATGCAGCGAGATCGTCATCACGTCCGAGCGCTGGTAGAAGATCTGCTGCGTGCCGTCGCCGTGATGCGCGTCGACATCGAGCACCGCGACCTTGCCGAAGCGCTTGAGCAGCCCCTGCGCGGCGATCGCGGCGTTGTTGACGTAGCAGAAGCCGCCGGCTCGGTCGCTGTGCGCGTGATGGCCGGAGGGCCGGCACAGCGCGTACGCCATGCCGCCATCGGGCTGTTCGCAGACATAGTCCGCCGCCGCCACCGCGCTGTGTGCCGAGCGCAGGATCGACCGCCAGCTTTGCGGGCCGAGCGGGCAGCTCAGGTCGCCCAGGTAATAGCCCGCCTGCGCGATCACCGAGTCGGTCGGGCAATCGGGCCGGCGGTTCTGGTCGAGCTTGCCGTTGTGGTACGGGGACAGATTGGGCAGCACCTCGATGCCCGGTTCGAAGCCGGGGCGCGCCAGCGCCTGCCAGCGGTCGTAGGCTTCGCACAGGAAATCGAGATAGGCGGCGCTGTGCACCGTTTCCAGCGGCGCGCGGCCGTAGTCCGGCGCGGCCGCCAGATCGATGCCGCGCGCGGCGAGCGTGGCCTGCAGCGCGGCCGCGCGTGCGGGCACGTCGGTCGGCTCGCACAGCCGGCCCGCGCGCATGAACTGGCGGGGCTGATGGAGCAACTGGTCATCCGAGAAGAAAGCACGCATATCGTAGGTGTGGGTTGTCGAGCAGCGGTCGTGAGTGGCGCGCGCGGCGCGACGCGTTCAGGCGGCGGCGTCCGCCTGCCGCGCCAGCGCTGCCGCCCGAATTTGCGACAACGTCATGCCGGGCGCGATGCCGTCGGGGTCGTAGCGCAGTTCGAGAAGCGCGGGCAGACGCTGCGTATTGGCGAATTCGAGCGCTCGCGCAAACGCCGGGCCGAATTCGGCGTCACTTTGCACCACTTCGCCGTGGCCGCGATAGGCGCGCACCAGCTCGCTGAAATCCGGGTTGTCGAAGCCGAGCGCGATGGTGCGGCCGGGGAATTCGCGTTCCTGGTGCGCGCGGATGGTCCCCCACATGCCGTTGTTGAAAACCAGCACGACGATGCCGAGCCGGTATTGCATCGCCACGCCCAGTTCCTGCAGGTTCATCTGGAAGCAGCCGTCGCCGGCGTAGCAGACCACGGTGCGGTCCGGATATTCGAGCTTGGCCGAGATCGCGGCCGGCAGCCCGTACCCCATCGATCCCACGGTCGGCGCGAGGCTGGTGCCGACGCCCTGGAAACGGTGGTAGGCATGCGCAAACAGCGCGTAGTTGCCGGCGCCGGCCGTGATGCAGGCGTCAGGGGGCACGTGGTCGCGCACATGGCAGGCGACGGCATTCAGGTTCAGCGGACCGGGCGCGGATGCCGGCTCCTGCTGCCGCAGGTAGTCGCCGCGCGCCGCACGGGTCTGGCCGGCCCACGCCGGTTCGGCCGCCGGCTCCAGCGTGTCGACGGCCTGCGCGAACGACACGACGTCGGCGACGATCGGCAGCGCGGGCTGGAATACGCGCCCGAGCTCGTTGGCGTCGGGATAGACATGGACCAGCCGCTGGCGCGGCAGCGGACTCTCCACCAGCGTGTAGCCCTCGGTGGTCGCCTCGCCCATCCGCGTGCCGACCGCGATCAGCAGGTCGGCATCGCGAATGCGCGCGCGCAGCGCCTCGCCCATGCCCCAGCCGACATGGCCGGCGAAATTCGGATGATGGTTGTCGAAGGATTCGAGCCGGCGCCAGGCCGCGCCGACCGGCAAGGCGAAGCGCTCGGCGAAGCCTTCGAGCTGGCGCATCGCTTGCGGCGTCCAGCCGGAGCCGCCGACCAGCAGGAACGGCCGCTGCGCCTGCGCCAGCAGCGTGCCCAGCGACGCCACTGCGGCCGGCGTCGGCGCCGCATACGCGCGCTGGTAGCGCGGCAGATCGGCCACCGTGGCCTTGCCCCACAGCGTATCCTCCGGCAACGCCAGCACCACAGGCCCGGGCCGGCCGCTGGTCGCCACCGCAAAGGCGCGCGCGATGAACTCCGGGATACGATCGGTGCGGTCGATCTGCGCGACCCACTTTGCCATCTCGCCGAACATGCGGCGATAGTCGATCTCCTGGAACGCCTCCCGCTCGATGAAGTCGTTGCCGACCTGGCCGACGAACAGGATCATCGGCGTCGAGTCCTGATAGGCGGTGTGCACCGCGATGCTGGCATTGGTCGCGCCGGGGCCGCGGGTCACGAAGCAGATGCCCGGCTCGCCGGTCAGCTTGCCGTAGGCCTCGGCCATATAGCCCGCGCCGCTCTCCTGTCGGCAGACCACCGGGTCGATCGCGTCCTGATGGTCGTAGAGCGCGTCGATGCACGGCAGGTAGCTTTCGCCGGGCACCAGGAACACGCGCTTGGCGCCGTGGATGCGCAGTTGCTGCACCAGGATCTGGCCGCCATTGCGCTCGCGCAGCGATTGGCCGTCTACTGCACGGTTGTGCGTGGATGCTTTGGTCATGGATTGGCTCCGTGCGCTGCCGTGCACGACGGCGATCCCGCGCCCGCGGTCGCCTTGATTTCGATCTCGACGAACACGCATTCGCCGTCGTGCGCGTTGATCACGTTGTGTTCGACGCCCGCGGGCCGCGCGTACGCGCATCCCGCCACCAGCTGGCTGGTGACCTCGCCCTGCGGCGTCTGCAACAGCAGCGGGCCGGTCGTCATCGGCACCACCACGTAGTCGTAGCCGTGCCGGTGAAAGCCCGTTTCGGCGCCGGGCGCGAAGCGCCATTCGGTAACGGTCACGCGCTCGTTGTCGACCTGCACGGTCGGCACTGCCTGAGGTCTGCTCATGTTGGGGCTCGCATTGGGGTTCGGTGGTGCGGCGGCTGTCGGCTATCGGCTGTCGGCTGTCGGCTCTCAGCGGTCGATGCCGCCCATGCACAGGTACTTGATCTCGAGATAGTCCTCGATGCCGTATCGCGAACCCTCGCGGCCGAGGCCCGATTGCTTGACCCCGCCGAACGGCGCGACCTCGTTCGAGATCAGGCCGGTGTTGATGCCGACCATGCCGTACTCCAGCGCTTCGGCAACGCGCCAGATCCGGCCGATATCGCGGCTGTAGAAGTACGAGGCCAGGCCAAATTCGGTGTCGTTGGCCATGCCGACCACCTCGTCGTCGGTATGGAAGCGGAACAGCGGCGCCAGCGGGCCGAACGTTTCCTCCTTCGCCACGCGCATCGCCGGTGTCACGTCGGCCAGCACGGTCGGCTCGAAGAAGGTGCCGCCGATCGGATGGCGCTTGCCGCCGGCCAGCACGCGCGCGCCCTTGTCCAGCGCATCGGCAATATGCGATTCGACCTTGGCGACCGCGTCCTCGTTGATCAGCGGCCCCTGCAGCACGCCCGGTTCGACGCCATTGCCGACCTTGAGCTGCGCGACCGCGGCCACCAGCTTGCGGGCGAAGGCGTCATAGACCTTGTCGTGGACGTAGAGCCGGTTCGCGCAGACGCACGTTTGTCCGGCGTTGCGATACTTCGAGGCAATGGCGCCCTCCACCGCCGCGTCGAGGTCCGCGTCGTCGAACACGATGAACGGGGCGTTGCCGCCGAGCTCGAGCGACAGCTTCTTGATGGTGTCGGCGGACTGGCGCATCAGGATGCGGCCGACCTCGGTCGAGCCGGTGAAGGTCAGCTTGCGCACCACCGGATTGGCGGTGAGCTCGCCGCCGATCGCGACCGCGTCGCCGGTCACCACGCTGAACACGCCCGCCGGCACGCCGGCGCGCTCGGCCAGCACCGCGAGGGCCAGCGCCGACAGCGGCGTGTCCTCGGCCGGCTTGAGCACCATCGTGCAGCCGGCCGCCAGCGCAGGGCCGACCTTGCGCGTGATCATCGCCAGCGGGAAATTCCATGGCGTGATGGCCGCGCAGACGCCGACCGGTTCCTTGACCACGACCAGCCGGCGGTCCGCCATTGGCGAGGCCAGCACGTCGCCGCAGACGCGCTTGCCTTCCTCGGCAAACCACTCGAGGAACGAGGCGGCGTAGGCCACCTCGCCCCTGGCCTCGGCCAGCGGCTTGCCCTGCTCGGTGGTCATCAGCAGCGCGAGATCGTCGGCGTGCGCCAGCATCAGCTCATGCCACTTGCGCAGGATCTGGCTGCGCTCGCGCGCGGTACGGCGCCGCCAGTCGATCTGCGCGACGCGCGCGGCCTCGATGGCGCGCCGCGTCTCGGCGGCGCCCATCATCGGCACCTTGCCGATCGGCGCACCGGTGGCGGGATTCGTGACGACGAAGGACTCGCCGCGGTCGGCGTCGATCCAGGCGCCGCCAACCAGGGCCTGCGCACGCAGCAGGCCGGTATCGTTCAATTGCATCAAAGGCTCCGGGAAAATGGGCGGCGGATGTCGATCAGCGGACCAGCACGTCGGCCAGGATGTCCAGCCCCTCGTCCATCACCGCATCCGGGATCGTCAGCGGGAACAGGAAGCGGATCACGTTGCCGTGCACGCCGCAGGACAGCAGCAGCAGGCCCTTCTGCAGCGCGCGGTTCTGCACCTCGCGCGTGAACTCCGCATCGGGGCTGCCGTCGGCCTGCTGGAACTCGACCGCGACCATCGCGCCGAGCCCGCGCACCTGCGCGATCTGCGGCACGCTCGGACGCAGGCTGTGCAGCCGGTCCATCAGCCGTTCGCCGAGCGCGGCGCCGCGCGCGATCAGGTTTTCCTCTTCCAGCACCTCGAGCACCGCGAGTGCGGACGCGACGGCCAGCGGATTGCCGGCATAGGTGCCGCCGAGCCCGCCCGGCGCCGGCGCATCCATGATCTCGGCGCGGCCGCACACCGCCGACAGCGGCATGCCGCCGGCCAGGCTCTTGGCCATCGTGGTGAGATCCGGGGCCACGCCGTAATGCTCCATCGCAAACAGCTTGCCGGTGCGGCCGAAACCGGTCTGCACTTCGTCGGCGATCAGCAGGATGCCGTGCTCGTCGCAGAGCGCGCGCAGCGCCTTGACGAAGGCGGCGGGCGCGACATTGAAGCCGCCCTCGCCCTGCACCGGCTCGAAGATGATGGCGGCCACACGCTTCGGATCGACGTCCGCCTTGAACAGGACCTGCAGCGCCTTCAGCGAGTCGTCGACCGACACGCCGTGCAGCTCGCACGGATACGGCGCGTGATAGACCTCGCCCGGGAACGGGCCGAAGCCGACCTTGTACGGCACGACCTTGCCGGTCAGCGCCATGCCCATCATCGTGCGGCCGTGAAAGCCGCCCGAGAACGCGATCACCGCGGGGCGCCCGGTAGCGGCACGCGCGATCTTGATCGCGTTCTCGACCGCCTCGGCGCCGGTGGTGAAGAACGCGGTCTTCTTGGCCCACTGGCCCGGCGCGCGCTGGTTGATCTTCTCGGCCAGCTCGATATAGCTGGCATAGGGCACGATCTGGTAAGCGGTATGCGTGAAGCGTTCCAGCTGCTTCTGCACCGCGGCGACCAGGCGCGGGTGCCGATGGCCGGTGTTCAGCACCGCGATGCCTGCCGCGAAGTCGATGAAGCGGCGGCCTTCGACATCCCAGATCTCCGAATTCTCGGCCCGTTCGGCGTAGAAATTGCACATCACACCCACGCCACGGGGCGTGGCGGCATCCTTGCGGCGGACCAGTTCGGCGTTCTTCATCGTGTTCTCCATGGGGCTTCGGGTTGGGCGCACGGACGGCATCCGGAAATAGGGGCTTGCCGGCCGGGCCAATGCGTTGTCAGGCGGCGGCGCGGATCGCCTTCGGATCCCACTCCTTGCCGGGGATCGCCGCGATCAGGCGCTGCGTGTAGTCGTGGCGCGGCGCGTCGAAGATCTGGGCCGGGGGCCCCGACTCGACCACCTTGCCCTTGTGCATCACGATCACGTGGTGGCAGATCTGCGCCGCCACGCGCAGGTCGTGCGTGATGAAGATCAGGCCGATGTCGAGCCGCTTCTGCAGCGTGGCCAGCAGCTCCAGCACCTGCGCCTGCACCGAGACGTCGAGCGCGGACACGGATTCGTCGGCCACCAGCAGCTTCGGCTCGAGCGCCAGCGCGCGAGCAATGCCGATGCGCTGGCGCTGCCCGCCGGAGAACTGGTTCGGATAGCGGTCGAACGCCGAGTCCTCCAACCCGACCAGCTGCAGCAGTTCACGCGCGCGGGCCTCCGCCTGCTGGCGCGGCACGCCGTTGGCGATCGGACCGTCGCTGACGATCCGGCCCACGGTATGGCGCGGATTGAGCGAGGCGAACGGGTCCTGGAAGATCATCTGCACATCCTTGCGCAGCGGGCGGAAGCGTCGTTCGGGCATCCGCGCGATGTCCTGGCCCTGGAACAGCAAGGTGCCGCCGTCGATGTCGGTCAGCCGCAGCAGGCATTTGCCGATGGTCGACTTGCCCGAGCCCGACTCGCCGACGATGCCCAGCGTCTCGCCGCGCCGCACGGTAAAGCTGACGCCGTCGACCGCATGCACCACGCGCTTGCGCGAGAACAGGCCGCCGCCGGACACATAGGTCTTGCGCAAGTCGCGCACGTCCAGCACCGTCTCCGCCGCCTGGCCGTCGGCTTCGCCGCAGCGGCCGTGCGGCACCGCGCCGATCAGCCGGCGCGTATAGGGATGCTGCGGGTGGTTCAGCACCTGCTGCGCGCTGCCCATCTCGACCAGCACGCCCTTCTCCATCACGGCGACCCGGTCGGCAATCTCCGCCACTACGCCGAAGTCGTGGGTCACGAACATCACGCCCATGCCCTTTCCGGCCTGGATCCGCTTGATCAGCGCCAGGATCTGCGCCTGCGTGGTGACGTCGAGCGCGGTGGTCGGCTCGTCCGCGATCAGCAGCGCGGGCTCGAGCGCCAGCGCCATCGCGATCACCACGCGCTGCCGCTGCCCGCCCGACAGCCGGAACGGGTAGCTGTGCACCAGCGTCGCGGGATCGGGCAAGCCGACGAAGTCGAGCAGGTCCAGCACGCGGCGCATGCGCGCCTCGCCGGGATAGGCGTGGTGCACGCGCATGACCTCGGCGATCTGGTCGCCGACCGTCATCACCGGATTGAGCGCGGACAGCGGCTCCTGGAACACCATCGCCATGTCCTTGCCGCGCATCGCCAGCAAGGTGGCTTCGTCCTGCGCGAGCAGGTCCTTGCCGCGGAACAGGATGCGGCCGCTCTGCGGCTTCAGGTACGGCGGCAGCAAACCCATGATGGCGTTCGCGCTCATCGACTTGCCCGAGCCGGATTCGCCGACGATGCAGAGGATCTCGCCGGCGTGCAGGTCGTAGGAAACGTCGCGCACCGCGTAGGGCCGGTCGCTTCCGCTGGGCAAGGCAATGGTCAGGTCGCGGATCGACAGCAGCGGCGCCGCGGCTGACTGGCTATTGGAGTGCGGCATCGATTGAACGGACATGGCTCGCTCCCTCATTCGCCGCGGCGGCGCAGCTGCGGATTCATGGCGTCGTTCAAGCCTTCTCCGATCAGGTTGATGGACAGCACCGTCAGCAGGATCGCCACGCCGGGCCACACGCTCATCCACCAGGCTTCGCGGATCATCGTGCGGGCGGCGCCGATCATGAAGCCCCAGCTCATCATGTTGCGGTCGCCCAGGCCAAGGAAGGACAGCGCCGACTCGGTCAGGATGGCGGTGGCGACCATGAAGGAGGCCGACACGATGATCGGCGACATCGCATTGGGCAGGATCTGCGTGGCGATGATGCGCAGCGGCTTCTGGCCGATGACCACGGCGGCCTGCACGAATTCGCGCTGCTTCAGCGACAGGAATTCGCTGCGCACCAGGCGCGCGACCGGCGGCCAGGACACCACCGAAATGGCGCCGACGATCGAATAGATCGACGGATTGAAGATCGCGACGATCACCACCGCCATCGCCAGCTGCGGAATGGTCTGGAAGAACTCGGTAAAGCGCATCAGCGCGTCGTCGATGCGGCCGCCGCAGTAGCCGGCCACCGCGCCGATCAGGATGCCGAACAGCAGCGCCACCGCGGTGGAGATCACGCCGACCAGCAGCGACACGCGCGCGCCGTACAGCATCCCCGCGGTGATGTCGCGGCCCAGCAAGTCGGTGCCGAACGGATAGGCCGGATCGGCGAACGGCTGCACCAGCGGATCGGCCACCATCAGCCACGGCGAATCTTCGTACAGCACCGGAGCGAACAGCGCGAAGGCGATCACGGCGAGCAGCACCAGCGCACCGATCACTGCGCCGTAGTTGCGGCAATAGCGTTGCAGGAAGGCTTTCATGCGGTGGCTCCCTTGCCGCCGACCGAGATGCGCGGATCGATGAAGCGATAGAGCACGTCGGTCAGCAGGTTGAAGAAGACGACGAGGGCCGACGTCACGAAGAAGATGCCCAGCAGCAGCTGGTAGTCGCGCTGCAGCAGCGCGTCGAACATCAGGCGTCCGATGCCGGGCCACGAGAACACCGTCTCGGTCAGCACCGCGCCGCCGGCCATCTGGCCGAGCTGGATGCCGGCGAAGGTGATCACCGGCAGCAGCGCGTTGCGCAGCACGTGCACGCGGATCACCCGGCTGGCCGGCACACCCTTGGCGCGCGCGGTCTTGACGTAGTCCATGCCCATCACCTCCAGCATCGAGGCGCGGGTCAGGCGCACATAGACCGCCATGAAGAAGCAGCCCAGCGAGATCGTCGGCAGGATCATGTGCAACGCCACGTCCTTGACGCGCGCCATGCCGGTGTAGCCTGCACCGATGGTCTCCATGCCGAAGGCCGGCAGCCAGCCCAGCACCACCGAGAACAGGATGATCGCCATCAGCGACAGCCAGAACAGCGGCGTCGCATACAGCAGCAGCGCGCCCGACATCACCGCGCTGTCGATCCAGCGGCGGCGGTTCTCGTAGCGAGTGCGCGCGGCGATCACGCCGAGCAGCACGCCCAGCACGATCGAGAAGACGAAGGCACCGCTCATCAGCAGGAAGGTGGCCGGCAGGCGGTCGAGGATCAGGTCCAGCACCGGCAGATGGTTGCGGTACGAGTAGCCCAGGTCGAGCTGGGCCACGCCCTTCAGATAGATGCCAAGCTGCGTCAGCAGCGGCTTGTCGAGGCCGAACTGCTCGCGCAGCTGGCCGACGAACGCGGCATCGCCGGCGCCGGCCTCGCCCGCCATCACGGTGGCGGGATCGCCGGGCGCCAGGCGGATCAGGAAGAAGTTGATGATGACCACGCCGAGCACGACCACGACGGCCTTGCCAAGACGGGAAATCAGGAAGGAAAGGAAATTCACGGCAGGCTCCACGACTTCGTGGTGGCGGTCACCCTCTCCCCCGCCCCTCTCCCGCAGGCGGGAGAGGGGGGAAGACAGGGCCGGTGGCTCAGTTCTTCTCGATCGAGACGTTGTCGAACGACTCGTTCAGGCCGATCGCCGTGGTCACCAGGTTCTTCACGTTCTTGCGGTAGAGCGTCGGGAACTCCAGCTCGAACAGGTTGGCGTTGGCGACGTCGTTGACCAGGATCCGCTGCACCTCGCTGTAGAGCTTCTGGCGCTCGGCCGGGTCCATGGTCGCGCCCGCCTTGGCCCACAGCTCGTCGGCCTTCGGATTGTTGTAGCCCTGCACGTTGGCGAACGGCGTGCCCTTGACGATATTGCGCGCCACGTACAGCCGCTCCACGCCCAGCGCCGGATCGCCGTACTGGTAGGTGTAGGTCGTGGTCAGGTCGAAATCCCAGTTGCTGACCCGCGCGGCCCAGGTGCCGGCGTCGGCCGATTCGATGCTGACCTTGAAGCCCAGCTGCTCGAGCATCTGCTTGGTGTACTCGTCCAGCCGATCCCAGTTGGCCCCGTACGAGGTCGCCAGGATCTTGATCGGGTACTGGCCGACATTGACGCCCGACTCCTTGATCAGGTCGCGCGCCTTCTTCAGGTTGAAGTCCATGCTCGGCATGTTCTTGTCGAAGAACAGCGTGGTCGACGCGAACGGGCTGACCGCCGGCTTGCCCATGCCGAAGAAGATGTTGTTGACGATCATCTTGCGGTTCAGCGCATGCATCACCGCCTGGCGGACCTTGACGTTGTCGAACGGCGGCTTGCGCTGGTTCATCAGCATGCTGGCCATCGGCGAGAACAGCTCCCAGCCCTTGGTGGTGTATTCCACGTTGGGCAGCGCGCGCAGGCGCTTGACGTCGACGTTGTCGACATCGCCGCCGCGCAGCACCTGTACGTCGCCCTTCTCGAACGCCACCGCGCGGGAGGCCGAATCGGGAATCACGTAGAAGACGAGCTCGTCCAGATATGGCTTGCCCTTCTTCCAGTAGTTCGGGTTCCTGGCCAGCTTGATATAGGCGCCCTTCTTCCACTCCTTGAACATGAAGGGGCCGGTGCCGACCGGTTTCTGGTTGGCCGGGTTGTTGCGGTAGTCGGTGCCCTCGTACAGATGCCTGGGCATCATCGGCATGGTGCCGGTCTCGAACATCGAGATGAACGGCGGGAACGGTTCCTTCAGCTTGATTTCGACCGTGGTGTCGTTGACCGCGCGGATCGACGCCATGTACTTGTTCAGCACGGCACGCGTGCGCACATGGACCTCGCGCAGCAGCTTGTCGATCGAGAACACCACGTCGGCCGAGGTGAACGGCTTGCCGTCGTGCCACTTGACGCCGCTCTGCAGCTCGAAGGTATAGGTCAGGCCGTCGGGCGAGATCTTCCACGACTTGGCCAGCTCGGGCTGCGGCTTCAGATCTGGCGTGTAGGTCAGCAGGCCCTGATAGATCTTGCCGGCGATGTACTGCGTCGGCGCCTGCGAATTGAGGGCGCTGACCAGGATCGGCGGCTCGGGCTGCACGATGCCGGACAGCGTGCCGCCGGTGGTCTGGGCGGCGGCGTTGCCGGCCGGCAGCGCCAGGGGCAACAGGGACAGGCCTGCCGCCGCGATCGCCAGCGAAGCCAGGCGCTGTTGAAAGCGCGTCGTAACTCGTTTCATCGGCTCGTTTCCTTGTCGTTGTGAACAGCGGGTACTGATGGCACCTACGGAGTCGCAAACTGAGGCGCAAACTGAAGCGCAAACTGAGGCACTGCTTTGCATGGATCGCGTCCCGTCACGCCGTGACAGGGCGCATGGCCGGCGTCATGCCCTGGCAATCGGCTCCACACCGCACCAGTCGTGCAGGAACTGCGCCAACGTGGTGGTCACCCGCACCATGCTGTCGAGCGACACGGATTCGTCGATGCCGTGGATGTTGCGGGCGATGGGCCCATAGCATGTCACCGGGGTATCGAGCATCAGGCGGAAATGGCGCGCATCGGTGGTCGCGGTGGTGGCCTCGCGCTTGACCGGCTCGCCGTGGACCTTGCGATGGGCCTCGGCCAGCGCCTGCATGCTGGGCACGTCGAGATCGAACTCGCAGCCCGGCGCATGAAAGCCCTCGTAGCGGATATTCAGTTCGAGATTGCTCTCCAGCCGCGCGACGGTGGCGCGGATGCGCGCCTCGACGATGGCCTTGGTCTCGTCGATGTCCATATGCGGATAGAAGCCGATGCGCACGCCCAGCGTGCAGGTGCACGGCACCGACGAATTCCATTCGCCGCCGTGGATCTGCCCGAGGTTGAAGTTGATCGGGTGGGCATGTTCTCGGTACACCGGCGGGCGGTTCTCCGGCTGGTTCCATTCGGCCTCGAGCTCGCGCAGGTCTTCCATCACCGCGACGCCCGCCTCGACCGGATTGACGCCCGAGGTCATGTAGGCCGCGTGGGCCGGCTTTCCGGTCAGTTCGATGAACATCCAGTAGACGCCGACCTGCGCGCTCATCAGCCCCTCGCCGAGCGGCTCGGGAATGATCACGGTATCGAAGGCGGCCAGCTTGCCGGCGCCCACCGCGCTGCGCAGCGCCGCCACGGTGGCCAGCGCGCCGTTGCCAGTGTTCTCTTCCTCGAGCACCGCGTTGAATCCGACCGCACCGGCCGGCTGCACGCCCAGCGCGCGCAGCGCCTTGAACGCGGCCAGCGCACAGACGATGCCCGCCTTCATGTCGCCCGAGCCGCGGCCATAGAGCCAGCCGTCCTCGACCACCGGCGTGTACGGCGGATTGCGCCACATCGATTCGGGGCCGGTGGGCACCACGTCGAGATGGCCGTTGAACAATACCGAGCGGCCGCCCTTCGCGGCAGGCCGATGCGTGGCCAGCAGGTTGTAGCGGCCGCCGTCCGGACAGCACGGCGGCGAGAACAGCGGCAGATGCCTGATGGCATCGGCGCGCAGCTCGATGCGCTCCGATGCGAGTCCCAGATCGCGCAAGGCCGCCTCGATGAATTCCGCCGCGGGCTGCTCCTGCCCGGAGGGGCTGGCGGCCGCGACGAAGCCCGACAGCGTCTCGACCATATAGGGCAACAGCGAGCGCACGGCGCCGGCGATGTCGGTGGTACTGAGTTGGCTTGCCGAATCTTGCATGAGGGCTCCTTGGAACACCGGGCTGCGAGGCTCGCCGATGTGAAAACTGCTTGCACCGGCGCGCGATGGGTGGGAAATTAGCGCACAGTTGGCACCATAGATAGGTCCATATTTGCCGCTTTTGCTGGAGCCATTTTGAAAGAGTCCATTCTGTCCGAGCTGCTGCTGCAACGGCTGGAACGGCCGACGGACGGCAGCGCCGACAAGGCCGGTACGCACATGAACCGGCAGGTCTATCAGATCATTCGGCAGGAAATCCTTGCCGGTACGATCCCCGCGGGCTGCAAGCTGCCCGCCTCGCGAATGCTGGCGAAAGAGGTTGGGGTGTCGCGCAACACCGTGCTGTACGCCTACGAGCAGTTGTTGGCCGAGGGCTATGTCACGGCGTCGACTGGAAGTGGCACCTTTGTGTCGCACACATTTCCCGACCATAGTGCATTGCACAAGGTTGGCGCCGCCAATGGCACCATCACCGTGCCCGCAGCGCAGCAAAACCCGAACCGCTTTGCGCTGTCGCGCCGCGGCCAGCATCTGGTGTCGCATGCCGGTGCGTCCGATCGCCAATGGGGTGCGTTCATGGCGGGGGTGCCTGACGTCTCGCTGTTTCCGCGCGCGGTGTGGACGCGGCTACTGAACAAGCATTGGCGCGAGCCGCGTCCCGAACTGCTGACCTATGCGCATAACGGCGGCTATTTGCCGCTGCGCCGCGTCCTCGCGGAGCATCTGCGCCTGGCGCGCGGTGTACGGTGCGATGCCGAACAGATCATCATGACGACCGGCATCCATCAGGCGATCGACCTGATCGCGCGCCTGCTGGCCGACCCCGGCGACAAGGCGTGGATGGAAGACCCGGGCTACTGGGGCACGCGCAGCCTGCTGTCGAACTCGGGCGTGGAGCCGATCCCGGTGCCGGTCGATGGCGAGGGCATCGCGCCGGACGCGGCCACGCTGCAGAATCCGCCGCGCTTCATCTTCGCGACGCCGTCGCATCAGTACCCGCTCGGCACCGTGATGAGCCTGTCGCGCCGGCGCATGCTGCTCGAATACGCGCGCCAGCGTGGCGTCTGGATCGTCGAGGACGACTACGACAGCGAATTCCGCTTCGAGGGCCGCCCGCTCGCTTCGCTGCAAGGGCTCGACGAGCACGATCGCGTGATCTACATGGGCACGTTCTCCAAGACGCTGTTTCCCGGCATCCGCATGGGATTCATGGTGTTGCCCAAACCGCTGGCCCCGCATTTCGCGACAGGGTTGTCCGAGCTGTTCCGCGAAGGCCAGCTGATCCAGCAGGCGGTGCTGGCCGACTTCATCGAGGAGGGGCACTACGCCACCCACATCCGGCGCATGCGCCTGCGCTATGCGCAGCGGCAAAGCCTGCTGCGCGAGGCGATCGCAGAACGCTTCGGCGCTGACTGGCCCACGTCGACGCACGAGGCCGGGCTGCACCTGGTCATGCATCTGCCGCCCGGCGCGGACGATCTCGGCATCAGCATGGCGGCACGCACGCAGGGGCTGAGCGCGCGGCCGCTGTCGCGCTATTACTGCGACGAGACGCAGGCGCGGCAGGGACTGCTGATGGGCTATGCCTGCGTGCCCGAGGAAGAGATCGGGCCGGCGTTCCGCAAGCTCGCCGAGGTCATCGAACCGGCGATGGAGCATCTGGCCCGCAAGCAGGAACCGCGACGCGAGTCGGCGGTGAAGATCAACCGCGAGGCGTGGAGCGGCGCCTGATCGCGCCCCGGATTGTCTCGCCCTTTTTTCCTACCCCTTCGAACCCGCTACAGGACTCGTTCATGGCAAGCTCCAGCACCCAAACCCGATCCGCGGCGGTGAACCGCGACGCCCTGCTGTCCGAACTGGCCGCCGCGCTCGATCCCGCCGGCCTGCAGACCGGCGATGCCATCGAGACGCGCTTTCGCAAGGACTGGTACGCCCCGCTCGATCCGGTGCCGCCGATCGCGGTGGCGCGGCCGCGCAATACGGCCGAGGTGTCCGCGGTGCTGGCGATCTGCCATCGCCACCGGCAAGCTGTCGTGCCGCAGGGCGGCCTGACGGGACTGGCCGGCGCCGCGACGCCGGCAGGCGGCGAACTGGTGCTGTCGCTCGAGCGGATGCGCGGTGTCGAGGAGATCGACGGCCAGGCCGGCACGATGACCGTGATGGCCGGCACCACGCTGCACGCCGCGCAGGAGGCGGCGCGCGCGGCGGACTGGCTGCTGCCGGTGGACCTGGGCGCGCGCGGCAGCTGCCAGATCGGCGGCAATATCGCGACCAACGCCGGCGGCAATCGCGTGATCCGCTACGGCATGATGCGCGACCAGGTGCTGGGACTCGAAGCGGTGCTGGCCGACGGCACCGTGCTGACGTCGCTGAACAAGATGCTGAAGAACAACGCCGGCTACGACCTGCGCCAGCTGTTCATCGGCAGCGAAGGGACGCTCGGCGTGATCACGCGCGCCGTGCTGAAGCTCGCGCCGCTGCCCGCCAGTACGCAGACCGCGCTGTGCGCCTTGTCCCGCTACGAAGACGTCGTGCAACTGCTGCGCCATGCGCAGCGCAAGCTGGCTGGCCGGTTGTCCGCATTCGAGGTGATGTGGGCCGACTTCTACGAGCTGGTGACGACGCGCGTGTCGGGCGTGCGTGCGCCGCTGCCGGCCGGCCACCCGTTCTACGTGCTGCTCGACCTGCAGGGCGACGACGCCGGCCAGGATGCGCCCGCCTTCGAGTCGATGCTGGAGACCGCGATGGACGCGGGGCTGATCCAGGACGCCGCGGTCGCGACCAGCGACAAGGAGGCGCAGAGCTTCTGGCAGTTACGCGACGCCGTCGCCGAGTTTCCGGTGATGTGGGCGCCCAACGCCGCGTTCGACGTCAGCCTGCCGATCGGCCGCATCGGCGAGTTTGCGCAGGCCTTGCGCGCCGCCGTGCTGGACCGATGGTCCGAGGCCGAGCTCGTGAACTTCGGCCACGTCGGCGACAGCAATCTGCATGTCAGCGTCTATCTGCCCAACGTTGCGCTGCCCGACTTTCCGGAGCACGAGATCAGCGAAGTGGTCTATCGCGTCGTGCAGGACTTCGGCGGCAGCATTTCGGCCGAGCACGGCATCGGCACGCACAAGAAGCCGTTCCTTGGATGTTCGCGTACGCCTGAGGAACTGGCGGTCATGCGCCTGCTGAAGCGGACGCTCGACCCGCACCATATCCTGTGCCCGGGCCGGGTCGTCGATCTCGAGTGAATGGTCCGGGGGCGCGCCATGTCAAACGACATGGCGCTGCCCGATCGTGCAATCGCTATTCGACGCTCGCCGCGGCCTTCACGGGACTGCCGCGCAGCGTCGCCTCGCGCAGCCGCACGACCAGCAGCGGCGCCAGCAGCGAGACCGCGGCGCTGGCGAGGAACAGCGCGCGGAACGAGCGTTCCGCGGTCTGCCGCACCGCCGCCGCCTCGGCGCCATCGCCCAGCGACAGCACCTCGCGGAACAGATGCATCAGCACGTCCTCGCCACCGGGCAGCGGGCTGACCGCCATGCCGCTATGGCGCAGCAGCGCGATCAGCACCGTGGTCAGCACCGCGACCCCGACCGCACCGCCGAGCATCCGCGAGAACGCCGTCAGCGCGGTGGCGATACCGACCTGCTGCGGGGGCACCGCGTTCTGCGTCGCGACCAGCGCGCTCGGCAATTGCAGGCCGATCGCCAGACCGAGGGCCACCATCACGACGCCGGTCAGCACCACGGCACGAGGATCCACGAAGGCCAGCGCCGCGATCGCCAGCGGCGCGGCCGCGGCGCCGATCAATTGCAATGGCTTGTAGCGCCCGCTCCATGTCATCAGCCGGCCCGCGATGAACGCGCCGAACGGAATCGCCAGCGTCAGCGGGACCAGCCGCAACGCCGCGCTGTCCGCCTGCGCGCCGCCGACCACCTGGAAACGCAGCGGCAGCAGCACCGACATCGCGATCAACTGGAAGAAGCACAGGAACAGCGTGATGCAGCAGATCGCCACCGTCGGCACGCGCAGCATCGCCAATGGAATCACCGGATCGGCAGCGCGGCGCTCCTGCCAGACGAACAGCAGCAGCGCGGCCACGCCGCCGCCCAGCAGGCTCAGCGAATCGGCGCGCCAGACATCGTGGCCCTGGCCCAGCCGCGTCAGGAACACCAGCACCCCGGTCAGTCCACCGCCGAACAGCAGCGCGCCCAGATAGTCGATCCGATGCTTGCGGCCGCCGCCGGCCGGCAGATGGCGCAGCGCCCGGCGCACCGTGAACAGCGCCAGCAGGGCCAGCGGCAGGTTGATCCAGAAGATCCAGCGCCAGGACAGATAGTGGGCCAGGTAGCCGCCGATCACCGGTCCCGCCATGCTGGCGACCGCCCACACGCCGCTGACATAGCCCTGATAGCGGCCGCGCTCGCGCAGCGGCACCACGTCGGCAATCGCCGCCTGCGACACCGAGATCAGCCCCCCGCCGCCGAGCCCCTGCAGGATGCGCGCGACGATCAGCTGCGGCATCGTCTGCGCGAGTGCGCACGCGATCGACGCGAGCAGGAACAGCACGATCGCGAACGACAGCACCGAGCGCCGGCCCAGTACGTCGGACAGCTTGCCGTAGATCGGCGTGGCCACCGTCGACGCGATCAGGTAGGCCGACACGACCCAGGCCATCACATCGAAGCCGTTCAGGCGCAGGGCGATCTCGGGCAAGACCACGGCCACGATCGACTGCTCGAGCGCACCGAGCAGGATTGCCAGCATCAGGCCGAATATCACTTGCATCACCGGGACCGGCGGCGACCCGGTCGGCTCGCCCGATCGAACAGGCTTTGGCGGGACGGATGACGCGGCGGGCGACGCCGACGAACCAGCGGAAGCCGCAACGGAAGCAACCGCGCCGGCAAGGCGCAGGCCAGAACGAAGGGGAGCGATCATCGGGCGGGCAAGGAGAAACAACATAGCCGGTGCACGACCGCGCTGGCCGGACCGGCTTTTCTAATGAAGGACAGACGGCTATTGTAGGCGCTTGCTTAAAAGTGTGCCTTTCGGCGCGCTCTTACTCAGCCGAGGTACTGCGGATCAGGGACGAAGATATCGATGTCCTTCGACATGCGATGGTCGTAACGCAGCATCAATACCGTGCCACCGCCAAACGTCCAGAGCGGCTCGATGCCTCCATGCGTCTTCACTTCCTCCATCAGCGTTAGCGCATGCGGAAATAGGGCCTCCCAAGGGTCGCCGCGGAGTTTCACCGTCATGCCCATAGGCCACCCCGCGTCGCCGTCAGCTCACGCGCCATCCGGCGCAGGTTCTTCCAGATTTCGGTGGGCTTCCGATCGTGGCGCGTGGCCACTTCCGCCACCATCTTCGTCACCAACTGCAGCGGCGCCTCATCCAGGATTTGGGCGACTTGGGGCTGCAGTTCGTCGGGAACTTGTCCGCTGATCAGCGCCTGCTCCAGTGCCATTGGCGTCAGCTCACCGGAATAGCTGGTATTGGCACCCTTCGCCGCCATCCATACCGCCCGCGCGGGGCGACCCCGCTTCTGTTCAGGGTCCGCAACTTCCAACGTCAGCCCCAGAACGTCCAGAAGACGGCCAAGCGTGTCTACGGTGACGTTGACATGGCCGTGCTCGATGCCGTTCAAGGTTTGCCGCGACAGCACCGCCATATCTGCCAATTGCTGCTGGGTCAGGCCTAGTTGGATTCGTTTGCGGCGAAGGGCGTTGCCAAGTAGAGCGACGTTCATTTGGCGCCTCCAGTTTTTGTCAATTACAGACGACAAAAACGGAGCGCCAAATCGGCCTTCCTGGCTCCGGTCGACCACGCAAATTGGGACGCGGTCTACGTCCCAACTACGTTTCAGAAACTCTGCCAGTCATCTGCGCCAGCAGCCGGCGCTCCCGCAGCGGCCAGAGCGGCGGGCCGCACCGGCGTGCCACGGGACTTCGCGCCTGCTGCGGCAGCACCGTCGGCGCGAGAGACCGCCGGTGTCTTGGGAGTGGGTGCGGTCGTGGCCGCACGCAGCGAGGCGGGGCTTGCGGCCGATGCAACCTTGGCACCCGGCGCAGCTTTGGCAATCGGCGCCGCCACGGCGAGCATCGGTTCCCGAGCCGGGGCCGTGGCTCGCGACAACGCCACCGTCGCCTCCTCGACACGGAACTTCGCCGCGTCCTGCACCAGCCCCGCAGCCTGCTGCTGCAGGCTTTCGGCGGCGGCCGCGGCCTGTTCGACCAGCGCGGCGTTCTGCTGGGTCACGCTTTCCATCTGCGCGATCGCGCGGTTGACCTGCTCGATGCCGGTCGACTGCTCCGCGCTGGCGGCGGAGATCTCGCCCATGATGTCGGTCACGCGGCGAACGGCTTCCACGATGCCGTCCATGGTGCCGCCGGCCTGCTCGACCTGGCGGGCGCCGACTTCGACCTGCTCGACCGAACGGTTGATCAGCTCGCCGATCTCCTTGGCCGCCGCCGCGCTGCGCTGCGCGAGGCTGCGCACCTCGGCCGCCACCACGCTGAAACCGCGCCCCTGTTCGCCGGCGCGCGCGGCCTCGACCGCGGCGTTCAGCGCAAGGATATTGGTCTGGAAGGCAATGCCTTCGATCACGCCGATGATTTCGGCGACCTTGGCCGACGATTGCGAGATGCCCTGCATCGTCTCGACCACGCTGCGCACCGTACGTCCGCCCTCGGCGGCCACCGCCGAGGCGTTGACGGCGAGCTGGTTGGCCTGGCGGGCGTTGTCGGCGTTCTGGCGCACGGTCGAGGTCAGCTGCTCCATCGAGGCGGCGGTCTGCTCCAGCGAGGCGGCCTGCTCCTCGGTCCGTTGCGACAGGTCGGTGTTGCCCTTGGCAATCTCGCGCGTGGCGCCGTCGATCGCGCCCGAGGCGCTCTGGATGCCGCGCACCAGTACCGACAGTTCCGCGAAAGCGCGCTGCATCGCCTTCAGCATCCGGCCCATCTCGTCGTCGCCCTTGGCGCGGATGGCGAATGCCAGATCGCCCTGCGCCAGCGCCTCGGCCGCGGCCAACGCCTGCCGCGCCGGCCCGGCGATCGAGCGGGTGATCGCCACTGCCAGGCCGACTGCCAGCAGCGCGGATACCGCGCCGAGCGCGAGCAGCAGATTGCGCGTGAACAGATAGTCGGCCTGGGCCTGCTGCACAGCCTCGGTGGCCATCTTGCGGCCCGAGGCGATCAGCGTGTCCAGGCGCTCGAAGTACGCTGCCTGCGCGGCCGGCAGCGTGACAATCAGACCGGCACGCGCGGCGACGAACTCGCCTGCCTGCAGCTGCGTCAGCAACTGGTCGAGCTGGGCGTTATAGGCGGCGCGATGCTTGCCCAGTTCGTCGAACACCTGCTTGAGGCCGGGATTGTCGGAGGCGGCAATCAGCCTGGAGAGATCGTCGAGCGTGGCGCTCATCTGCTTGCGGCGCTCGTTGACGCGGCCGACGTTCTGCTGGACCACGGCCGGATCCTCGGTCAGCACCGCGTCGCGCACCATGATGCCGATGGCCTGCGCACCCTCCTTGACGCCGTCCAGTTCCATGACCTTCAGCAGACGCTGCTCGACGGTCGTCCGCATCGAAGCGTTCATATCGCCCAGCGCGATCAGGCCGAAACCCGCCACCACGGCGAGCAACGCCACCATCGCGGCAAAGGCTCCCGCCAGGCGCGCGCCAATGCCGAAATGCTTCCACCCTCCCATACCGCCCCCTCTTCTCTGGTAGTCGACGCCGCGCGCGTGTGCGCGGCGGTGCTTCGCTAACGGCAGGAAGGAGCGCTTTCTTGATGGCAGCCGATACGGCGGGGTATCGCTATCGGCGGCAGAGGTCGACTGAGGTCAGCAGAACGAGTGGTGAGCGGGGACCCCATGGCCAAATGGCGAACAAGAGGCAAAAACCCCGTCAGCTCCATCGATTGCCCGAGACAGGACGGGTGTCCAATTGACGCCGAGCATCCGGTATTCCGCCCCAGGCGGGCGAAGACGTCCGGCATTGCACAGGACGCGGGCAAAAAAAAGAAGCCCACGCGCGGGGTGCTCGTAGGCTTTCCAGGACTGCTAGAGCCGATTGGCTCGCGGCCGACTATAGCGGTGCTTAGATGAGGTGTAAATACAGTTTCCATCAGGGTAAATGCCGATAGTGACACTTACTTTGTTTTACAAATAAAACAAGAAAAGACCGTCGCGATTGCTGCAGAGAAGCGTCGAGGTGAGTACACACTCGGATGGGAACCCGCTTCGGCTCGCAGTTCGCTTTAAAGGCTGCGCCGACCGAAGCACTTTACGCCGAGAACAGCTGTGGTTATCGGCACATGTATGCAAGCACTTAATTAGAGGTTTACCTCTAGACGCATGTCACGGCTCCTTCGATCCCCGAGTTGTAAAAATTTGTTACCCTCCGGGCCGAAGTATTCCCCTTCTCTTCTGGCGGCACGCCAGTCCGACCGTCGAGGCAACACATCCGCGAACCACAAGCGCCACGGCCGCAAGGACACGCGATGACTTCCCCCGCGCCGGTACCGAGAGCGAATGTTTCATCCCTCGCCAAGATCGGGCTCTCGCCAATACGGATACCGTCGTGCCGCATCCGCGCCGGCTCGTGCCTGATCCCCGTACCGTTGTCTGCCGACAGAACCCTATCGGGCTCGACCGGAGAAGTCGTGAAGTATCAGGAAATCAGAAGTATTCGTCCGGGCCGCCAGCTCCAGGACCGACAACTGGCCTTTCATCGCGCCAGCCGGCATCCGGTGGTGCTGCATCTGACCAGCGGCGTGCGCCTGCACGGGGTCGTGGTTGGCGCCGACGCCTATATGGTGTTGCTGGCCCTGGCCCACGGCGACCCGGCGCCGCAGATCGTCTACAAGCATGCGATCGCGGCGATCACCCCGGACAACGTCGACGGGCAGCCGATCGAGCTGCCCCGCGACGAGGTGCCGCCCGAGTTCGTGCGGCTGTTCACCCCCCGCACGCGGTCCCGCCGGCGCGCCTGAGCCAGGCCAGGAGCCGCCCGCAGCATTGCAATGACAGCTTTCCGCGCCACCGACTGAAAGTCACTCTAAACCTTTCGGCAGCCCGGTCGATAACCTTGGCAACGGAGGCACTTCACGCCCTGCAGTGCAGGCAGCCAACGTTACGGCACCCGCCGGAATGCGTAAAACATTGCAAATAGGAGTCGTACCATGGCGCAAGTCATTAATACCAACTCGTTGTCTCTGATGACTCAGAACAACCTGAACACGTCGCAATCGGCGCTGAACACCGCGATCCAGCGCCTGTCCTCGGGCCTGCGTATCAACAGCGCCAAGGACGACGCGGCCGGTCAGGCGATTGCCAACCGCTTCACCGCCAACATCCGCGGCCTGACGCAAGCGCAGCGCAACGCCAACGACGGCATCTCGCTGGCTCAGACGACCGAAGGCGCGCTGACGGAAGTCAACAACAACCTGCAGCGTATCCGTGAACTGTCGGTGCAAGCCGCGACCGGCTCGAACTCGGCTTCGGACCTGCAATCGATCCAGGACGAAATCAAGCAGCGTCTGGAAGAAATCAACCGTGTCTCGGAACAGACCCAGTTCAACGGCGTCAAGGTTCTGGCCAAGGACACCAAGATGAACATCCAGGTCGGCGCGAACGACGGCGAAATCATCGCCATCGACCTGAAGGAAATCACCGCCAAGACCCTGGGTCTGGACGGCTTCAACGTGTCGGGCCCGAAGGGCACGCCGGCCGCTCTGGTCGCCGCCGACTACCAAACCGCCTACGGCACGACGACGAACGTGACGACCACGGCCGTGACGGAATCGAACGCTGGTGACCTGGCTTCGCGCCTGGGCGTCGCCGCCGGTAGCGTGGTCCTGGCCGGTACGGCCGAGAAGGACGACAACGGCAACTGGTACGCCACCGTGACGATCACCGCCGCCGACGCGACCGAAGTCAGCACGCTGAAGGCCAAGGGCTTCGAAGTCGAAGCGACCGTTGCGAAGGAGTTCTACATCGCTCTGGATCCGCAATCGGCCGACGTGACCACGACCGCCGGTACCGCCGCTTTCGCGATCGACACCGCCAACATCCAACTGTCCAGCATCACCTCGGGCGCCAGCTCGAACCCGCTGGCCAAGCTGGACGCAGCGCTGGCGAACGTCGACACCCTGCGCAGCTCGCTGGGTGCGGTGCAAAACCGTTTCGACTCGGTGATCTCGAACCTGGGTACCACCGTGACCAACCTGTCGGCTTCGCGTTCGCGCATCCAGGACGCTGACTACGCAACGGAAGTGTCGAACATGACCCGCGCGCAGATCCTGCAGCAAGCTGGTACCTCGGTGCTGGCGCAAGCCAACCAGACCACGCAAAACGTGCTGTCGCTGCTGCGTTAATTCGCAACGGCGCGGAAAGCCGGGCCCGCAAGGCCCGGTTTTCCGCTGGGAATGCTTCGCAGGCAGTTCGCTGCCTGCAAAGCGTTTCTTGGGACGCGTTGACGTAGACAGGCTGAACAACAAAGGCAAAAGACTATGGCTACCATCTCCAACATCGGTGTCGGCTCCGGACTTGAACTTGGCGCGCTGCTCGAGAAACTCGAGGCCGCGGAAAAGACGCCGCTGAAGCTGCTCGAGACCCAGGCGTCCAGCTACCAAGCCAAGCTTTCCGCCTACGGCACGCTCAGCAGCGTGCTGTCCGCCTACCAGAGCGCCGCCAAGAAGCTCGCCGATGCGGCCACCTTCGGCGCCGCCAAGGCGGTGGCCGGTTCCACCGACATCATGACCGCCGCGGCAGGCTCCAACGCCGTGCCGGGCACCTACTCGGTCAACGTCACCAGCCTCGCGCAGGCGCAATCGCTGGTGGGCACCAACGTCGCCAGCCAGACCACCGCGATCGGCACCGGCAAGATCACCTTCGAATTCGGCACGCGCCAGGGCTACAACGAAGGCACCGGCGGCTACACCGATCCGCTGGGCTTCACCGCCGACGCCGCGCGCACCAAGACCGTCGAGATCAAGCCCGGCCAGAACTCGCTGCAGGGCATTCGCGACGCGATCAATCAAGCCAGCGTCGGCGTGACCGCCAGCATCGTCAACGACGGCAGCGGCACGCCCTATCGCCTGGTGCTGACCTCGAACACCACCGGCGAACAGTCCAGCATGCGGATTACCGCGGACAGTCCCGAACTGAGCAATCTGGTCGGCTTCGATCCGACCCAGGCGGTGCAGCCGAGCGGCATGCAGGAGACGGTGCGCGCGACCAACGCCAAGCTGAAGATCAACGGCATCGACGTGGTCAGCCAGAGCAATACCGTCACCGATGCGGCCCAGGGCGTCACGCTGACGCTGAACAAGACCGGCACCAGCAGCCTGACCGTGACGCGCGACACCGACGCGATCAAGGCCGCGATCCAGGGCTTCGTCACCGCGTACAACAACATCCAGAGCACGGCCAAGTCGCTGACCGCGTTCGACACGACCACCGGCAGCAGCGCCGCACTGAACGGCGACAGCACGCTGCGCTCGATCCAGACCAGCCTGCGCAGCATGCTGAACGTGCCGCAGCCGGACGGCAAGGGCGGCACCATCACGCTGTCGGAGATCG
Organism: Cupriavidus sp. UGS-1; assembly: GCF_021213615.1. Lineage (NCBI taxonomy): Bacteria > Pseudomonadati > Pseudomonadota > Betaproteobacteria > Burkholderiales > Burkholderiaceae > Cupriavidus > Cupriavidus sp. UGS-1. The sequence goes on from NZ_JAJQJF010000004.1 coordinate 184,284, forward strand.
GCGTCTCGTTCACCAAGGACGGCACGCTGCAGGTCGACGACAAGAAGCTGACCAAGGCGATCAGCGAGAACCTCGGCGGCGTGACCTCGATGTTCTCGCACACCACGGGCACCGGCGGCTACGGCAAGCAGATCACCGACGCCATCGACGACCTGAACGAAACCAACGGGGCGATCAAGGTTGCCACCGATGGCCTGACCGAGAGCCTGAAGGACCTGGAAGACCGCTACGCGCAGGTCGAGGACCGCGTCAACACGACCATCGAACGCTACCGCGCGCAGTTCACCCAGCTGGACCTGCTGGTCAGCAAGCTCAATCAGACCCGCAGCTATCTGACCGAGCAATTCGCCGCGCTGGCCAACCAGACCAAGAAGTAACCAACGGCAAGGACCGCCATCATGTACGCGCGCCAAGCAATCAACGCTTATGCCCGGGTCGGCGTGCAGACCGGGGCCATGAGCGCGAGCCCGCACAAGCTGATCGCCATGCTGTACGACGGCGCGCGCTCGGCCATCGCACGGGCCAAGTTCCATCTCGATGCGGGCGACGTGCAGGCGCGCGGCCAGGCCATCTCGAAGGCGATCGACATCGTCGACAACGGCCTGCGCGCGGTGCTGGATCACGACACCGGCGGCGAGATCGCCGCCAACCTCGAAGCGCTGTACGACTACATGACCCGCCGCCTGCTGCTGGCCAATGTGCGCAGCGATGTCACGCTGCTCAACGAGGTCGACGCGCTGCTGGAAAACCTCGCCACCGCATGGGCGCAGATCGGCGAGCCGGAAGCCGGCGACCACGCCGCGCAATCGGCGGCCGCCGCTCAGCCGGAAGCCGTTGCCGTGGCGCAGGAGAACTGATGATGCATACCGTGTCTCCCACCGTGCTGAACTACGAGGAACTGCTGCTGCTGTCCGAGCAGATGCTCGAAGCCGCCGAGGCGGAAAACTGGACCGCATTCAACGATGTGCAGACGGTCTACCTGGCCGTGGTGGACCGCCTGCGCGAGCTCGAGCACAACGTGCCGGTCTCGGCCGAAGAACGGATGCGACGCCACGCGCTGCTCGACCGGATCCTGGCGTACGACGCCCGCATCCGCGACCTGATGCTGCCGCACCTGGCACGTCTGGGCCAACTGCTGGGCGATTCGCGCCGCCGCCAGAATCTTTCGCACGCCTACGGCAGCCTTGCCTGACCCCGCACCGGGTCCCGCTGGCCGTCGCCGGCAAGCCGGTGACCCAGCGGACCACCCGGAAGCCACCCCATGACCGCGATCCATCTGCCGCCCGGCTCGCCGTCAGGGCAAGGTCTCGATACCAACACGCTGCGCGCGCAGGTGTCGGCGAACAAGCTTGCCGCGCTGATTCCAACCACCAGCCCCGGCGGCGCCACGGTCCGGCAATCCGACGGAACCGCTCCCGGCGCGGTCGAACTGCCGGTGCGACCCGGCCCACAGGGCCAGCCTACGGCCACCCCGCCGGTCGGCTCCACCCGCGAAACCCTCAGCTTCGCCGCCCGTACCATCCTGACCCTGCTGGCGCAGGGTTCGGCCGCGCCGCTGCGCAGCGCCGGTCCGCTGCTGGCCGTGCCGCCCACGCGCCTGCCCGAGGGAACCGCGCAGGTACGGCAGGCGCTGATGCATCTGGTGCAGGACAGCGGGCTGTTCTATGAATCGCATCTTGCGCAGTGGATCGCCGGCGAACGCGGGCTGGCTAGTCTGGCGCGCGAGCCGCAGGCGGGAATCGGCCGGCATCCGTATCCGGGTAATAGCGCAGGCAACAGCGCCGGTAACAGCGCCAGAACCGGCGCCGGCGGTGCCGCGTCCGGTCACGGGGCCGCGACGGGCACCTACGGGCAGCAACCGGGCGCGCCGATGCAACGTTCGGGCACGGCGCCGCTGCCGACTCTGCTCCCCGCCTCGCCCACCGACGCCCAGGCCCTGAGCAGCGCGATCCAGGCACTGGCAGCCGCCGATCCCTCGCAGGCGGTGCTCGACGCCGCGTTGAATGCCGCGCGCTCCGCCACCACCGGCCTGGAGGCAGGCGCCGAAGACCCGGCCGCGACGCTGGGCGACGCCGCTGCACGCACCAGCGACGCCCCACGCGGCAACGAAACGCCGCGCTCGTTGCAGGCGGCAGCACAGGCCTACCAGGCCGCCGCCAACGACGCCGCCCGCCAGGCCGGCTCCCAGACGCTGCTCAGCGCCAGCGACGACGCCCAGGCACGGCCGGATGCGACAGCCAATATGGCCAAGACCGAAGCCGCACCGGCCATCCATCCGAATACCGAAGGCATCGTGCGCCAGCAGCTCGAGCTGTTAGCGACCCAGCAGTTCCGCTGGGCCGGCGAAGCGTGGCCCGGCACGCCGATGCAATGGGACATCGCCGAACAGCACCAGCGCGGCGGGTCGGCGGAACACGGCGACGACGCCGACGAACGCGCGTGGTCGAGCCGGCTGGTGCTCGAGTTGCCGCAGTTGGGAACGGTGGAGGCCCGGCTGACACTGACGCCTACGGGTCTGGAAACCCGGCTGGCCGTGCAGGAAGACCGCATCGCACGGATGCTGAACGACGCGCAGGATCGCCTTCGCACCAACCTCGGCGCGCGCGGCATCGACCTGCTGCATTTCTCGATTCGCCGCGACACCGACGCGGAGGGCGCCGCATGAGCCAGCAGGACTCGCCCCGCGGCGCCGCCGTCGCGCTGTCGTACCAGAAGAACGACGCGGCCCCGCGCGTGGTCGCCAAGGGCTACGGCCTGATCGCCGAATCGATCATCGCGCAGGCACGCGAAGCCGGCGTCTATGTCCACGACTCGCCCACGCTGGTCAACCTGCTGATGCAGGTCGACCTTGACAGCCAGATCCCGCCGCAGCTCTATACGGCCGTGGCAGAGCTGCTGGCCTGGCTGCATCGGCTAGAGGCGGATACGGGGATCGTGCGGATCGAGTGAGGGTACCCCGGGCGCAGCAATAAACGAATAAGGCGGCCGCAAGGGCCGCCTTCATGTTTCCACTCACATCATTGTCCCCGCGGAGGCGGGGACCCAGTGACGTCAAAAGACGCTGGATTCCCGCGTTCGCGGGAATGACGAGATGGCATACGGTAGGTAGCGCGCGATCCGCGACGCTTACACCGCCATATTCATCACTTCCTGATACGCCATCGCCAGCCGGTTGCGCACCTGCACGCCGGTCTGGAACGAAATGCTGGCCTTCTGCATTTCGATCATCACGTCGTTCAGCGCGATTCCCGGCTTGCCCAACTCGAACGCCTCGGCCAGGCCGTAGGCGCGTTCCTGGGCGCCGCTGATCTTCTGCAGCGAACGCTGCAGCTCGCCGGCAAAGCCGGAAGCGGCGGCCGGCGCGGTCTGGGACGTCGTGCCCGACGCGCTCTGCGCCAGGCCGCGCAGCTGCTGCAGCATGCCTTCGATGGAAGCAATCGAACTCATCGGTCTATCTATTCCGTAGTTGGCGAGGCGCCGAGACAAGGTCGGCGGGCCCCCGGATTGGGTCGGTCGGACGGGAACGGGTGCCGCGCGGGCGCTCCTTCCCATCCAGCAGCCGAAGCGTACCCGTCGCGCCTGGCCCGGCATAGGCCGAAATCGGACCGAAAAGCCGTCCTATTCCCCCGATTGTCTGTGCGCGCGGTAACCGATCATCGCTACCGTGCCGGGTCTGGCGGGTTGTCGCCTTGCCGCTCCCACCCGCTTTCCTGGTTTGGTGCCAGCGAATGCATTAACGACACCGGCGCCCCTTTGTTTAACTATCGCGGAGAGTACGCGTGTTTTGTCTGCTGCGTGATCTGAGCCATGCCGACATCGGCCACCGCCAAGGCGGCGCATTGCGCCCCCGGCAAGGTTCGCCCCTGCCCGGCCAGCTCGGCGGGTCGGCCAACACGGAGGCCCGCGCATGAATGCCGCGGCCGTGCTGGGCAACCGCTCGGAATTGATCGAGCGCTTCAAGGGCAATCCGCGCCTGCCGCTGATGCTGGGCGGCGCCGCGCTGGCCGCCGCGATTGCAGTCGGCGTGCTGTGGTCGCGCAGCCCCGACTACAAGGTGCTGTACAGCAACCTGTCCGAGCGCGACGGCGGCGCGGTGATCGCGTCGCTGCAGCAGATGAACGTGCCGTACAAGTTCGCCGAGGGCGGCGGTGCGGTGATGGTGCCGGCCGACAAGGTCCATGAGATGCGGCTGCGGCTGGCGTCGCAGGGCCTGCCCAAGAGCGGCAACGCCGGCATGGAGTTGATGGACAACCAGAAGTTCGGCATCAGCCAGTTCGCCGAACAGGTCAATTACCAGCGCGGGCTCGAAGGCGAACTCGCGCGCTCGATCGAATCGATCGCCGCGGTGCAGTCCGCCCGAGTGCATCTGGCCATTCCGAAGCCGACGCTGTTCGTGCGCGAGCGCCAGAAGCCGACCGCGTCGATCGTGCTGACGCTGCATCCGGGCCGCGCCATCGACGAAGGCCAGGTCGCGGCGATCAGCCATCTGGTGTCGTCCAGCGTGCCGGAGCTGACCCCCAAGTCGATCTCGATCGTCGACCAGCATGGCAACCTGCTGTCGGGCAACGGCAGCAACGAGCGCATGCTCGATGCCACGCAACTCAAGTATGTGCAGACGCTCGAGCGCACCTACGTGCAGCGCGTCGAGTCGATCCTCGCTCCGATCGTCGGCCAGGGCAATGTGAAGGCCCAGGTCACCGCCGACGTCGACTTCAGTATCGTCGAGCACACCGACGAGTCGTTCAAGCCGAACCAGGATCCGACCCGCGCGGCGATCCGCAGCCAGCAGACCAGCGAATCGAACCAGCAAGGCGGCTCGCCCGTCGGCGGCGTGCCGGGCGCGCTGTCGAACCAGCCGCCGCTGCAGGCCGCCGCACCGGTGGTCACGCAGCAACCGGGACAGCAAGGACAACAAGGACAGCAGGGTCAGCAAGGACAGGCCGGCCAGCAGGCCCAGGGTCAGCAGGCCGGCACCGCGCAGGCCGCGCTCGCCGGCGCCCAGTCCGGCCCAAGCAGCAACCGCCGCGATTCGACCACCAACTACGAGCTCGACCGCACCGTGCGCCACGTGCAGCAGGCACCGGGCGGCATCCGCCGCCTGTCGGTCGCGGTGGTGGTCAACCATCGCCAGGTGGCGGGCGCGAACGGCAAGGTCACCAGCGAGCCGCTGACCGCCGCGCAACTGGCGCAGATCGAGAACCTGGCCAAGGAGGCGATGGGCTTCTCGCCGGCGCGCGGCGACTCGCTCAATGTGGTCAACAGCCCGTTCACCTCCGGCGACGAGATCAAGCCCGAACTGCCGCTGTGGAAGCAACCCGAGATGATCGAGCTGGCCAAGACCGCCGCGCAGTATCTGCTGCTGGCACTGCTGGCCCTGTTTGTGTGGTTCAAGGTGGCACGGCCGATCCTGCGCAAGTACACCGCGCCGCCGTTGCCGCCGCCCGCCGAGACCAACGCGGCCGAGTCGGTGCTGCTGCCGGCCGAGGAGCAGCAGCCGGATCCGGAAGTGCTGCGCCTGACCGCCAAATACGAAAGCGATCTCGCCCTGGTGCGCGACGCCGCGCAACGCGACCCGCGTCTGGTCGCCAGTGTGATCAAGAACTGGATGTCAAGCGATGAACGGTGAGGGCTTGCAGAAGAGCGCCATCCTGATGATGTCGCTCGGTGAGGATGCAGCGGCCGAGGTGTTCAAGCACCTGTCGCCGCGCGAAGTACAGACGTTGGGCTCCGCCATGGCGTCGCTGAACGCCGTCACGCGGGAAGAAATGGCGGCCGTGCTGGCCGAGTTCCGCAGCGAGACCGAGCAGTTCCTGGCGCTGTCGGTCGACTCGAGCACGTTCATCAAGAGCGTCCTGAACAAGGCGCTGGGCGAGGAACGCGCGCTGTCGGTGATCGAGGACATCCTGGAATCGCGCGACCCGGGCAGCGGCATCGACTCGCTGAACTGGATGGATGCGACCTCGGTGGCCGAGCTGATCCGCGACGAGCATCCGCAGATCATCGCCACCATCCTGATCCACCTGGACCGCCAGAAGTCCTCGGAAGTGCTGGCGCTGTTCACCGACCGGCTGCGCAACGACGTGGTGCTGCGGATCGCGACCTTCGGCGGCGTGCAGCCGGGCGCCCTGCAGGAGCTGACCGACGTGCTGACCAAGCTGCTGGCCGGCCAGAGCCTGAAGCGCAGCCGCATGGGCGGCATCCGCACCGCGGCCGAGATCATCAACCTGATGAACACCACGCACGAGGAAGCGGTGATCGCCGGCGTGCGCCAGCACGACAGCGACCTCGCGCAGAAGATCATCGACGAGATGTTCCTGTTCGAGAACCTGCTGGAAGTGGACGATCGCGGCATCCAGCGCGTGCTGAAGGAAATCGCCACCGAGTCGCTGATCGTCGCGCTCAAGGGCGCGCCGCAGGAACTGCGCGACAAGTTCATCCGCAACATGTCGACCCGTGCGGGCGAGATGCTGCGCGAGGATCTGGAAGCGCTGGGCCCGGTGCGCGTGTCGCAGGTCGAGGCCGAGCAGAAGAGCATCCTGCAGGTGGTAAGACGCCTGGCCGACGCCGGCGAGATCCAGATCGGAGCCGGCGACGATGCCTATGTCTAATCCCTACGCGCGGCAGGCGCTGGGCCACCATCTGGGCGGCCCGCTCGGCAACGAGCGCGACGATGAGCGTGACGACGGTTTCGGCGCACGCTACGAGCCGCGTGCACAAGCCAGCGCCGCCGCGCAGTCCGCGCCCGCCGCATCGCCTTCCTCCTCCGCTGGGCTGAACCTGCGTGGTGGCCGCGACGGCGCCGCCTTCGAAAGCTTCGATGCGTTGGGCGCCGATGAACGCCAGCCTGGCAGCAAGCGCGGCGACCGCGGCAGCGACGGCAACGGCTGGCGCCGCTGGAAGATGTCTGCCTTCGACGCGCCGCCGCCTCCGCCGCCGGCGTTCGAAGCCGAACCGGAAGAACCGGCGCCGCCGCCGATCGACTTCGCCGCGCTGGACGCGATGCGCGAGGGCGCCCGCAAGGAAGGCTATGCCCAGGGCTACACGCAGGGCCAGACCCAGGGTTACGGCGACGGCCATCGCGAAGGCTACGCACGCGGCCTCGAGACCGCGCGCCAGGAGGCCGCCCGCCTGCAGGAACTGGCCGGCACCTTCGCCGGCGCGCTGCGCCGCATCGACGACGAGGTCGGCCAGACGCTGATCGCGCTGGCGCTCGATGTCGCCCGCAAGCTGGTGCACGACACCGTCGCGCACAACCCTGCCGTGCTGTTGCCCGCGGTGCGCGAGCTGCTGGCCAACGAGCCGGCGCTGTCCGGCGCGCCGTGCCTGCTGCTGAACCCTGACGATATCGAGCTGGTGCAGACGCATCTGTCCGGCGAGCTGGAAGCGGCCGGCTGGTCGGTGCGCGCCGACGCGACCGTCGCACGCGGCGGGTGCATCGCCAGCGCCGCCAGCGGCGAGCTGGACGCGACGCTGGCGACGCGCTGGAGCCGCGTGGTGAAAGCCCTTGGCCGCAACGATCCGTGGGAAGCGCCCGATGCGTGAAGCGATCGCCGCCGCCTCGACCGATGCCGCAGCCGGCGTGCCCGAGCTGCATGGCCAGCGCTGGCGCGATGCGCTGGCCGGCGCCGCCGCCAATGTCGCCGAGCTCGACAGCAAGCGCAGCTGCGGCCGGCTGACGCGCGCCGCCGGGCTGGTGCTGGAAGCGGTCGGCCTGCGCATGCCGGTTGGCAGCGACTGCCTGATCGAGATCCCTGGCCATGCCGGCGCGCCGGGTCAAGGCCCGCGCATGGCTGAGGCCGAAGTGGTCGGCTTCGGCGCCGACCGTCTTTATTTGATGCCGCAGTCCGACGTGCTGGGCCTGGTGCCCGGCGCGCGCGTCTATCCGCTGGAACCGTCGCCACTGCCCAGCGGCGACAGCGCGCCGCGCGAGCCCGGCTCGAAGCGGTTGCCGGTCGGCGAAGGGCTGCTCGGCCGCGTGCTCGACGCGGCGGGCCGGCCGCTGGACGGCCTCGGCCCGTTGCAGGCCGCGCGCGAGGTGCCGCTGGCCGGCTCGCAGATCAATCCGCTGTCGCGCGCGCCGATCGATACCGTACTCGATGTCGGGGTGCGCGCGATCAACGGCATGCTGACCGTCGGCCGCGGCCAGCGCATGGGCCTGTTCGCGGGCTCGGGCGTCGGCAAGAGCGTGCTGCTGGGCATGATGGCGCGCTATACCAGCGCGGAAGTGATCGTGGTCGGCCTGATCGGCGAACGCGGGCGCGAGGTCAAGGACTTCATCGAGAACATCCTTGGCGAGGAAGGCCGTGCCCGCTCGGTGGTGGTCGCCGCGCCAGCCGACACCTCGCCGCTGCTGCGCATGCAGGGCGCCGCCTATGCGACGCGCCTTGCCGAATATTTCCGCGATCAGGGCCGCCATGTGCTGCTGATCATGGATTCGCTGACGCGCTATGCGATGGCCCAGCGCGAGATCGCGCTGGCCATCGGCGAGCCGCCGGCGACCAAGGGCTACCCCCCTTCGGTGTTCGCCAAGCTGCCGACCCTGGTCGAGCGCGCCGGTAACGGCGCCGAGGGCGGCGGCTCGATCACCGCCTTCTATACCGTGCTGGCCGAGGGCGACGACCAGCAGGATCCGATCGCCGATTCGGCGCGCGCGATCCTCGACGGCCATATCGTGCTGTCGCGCAGCCTGGCCGAGGCCGGCCACTATCCGGCGATCGACGTCGAGGCCTCGATCAGCCGCGCGATGACCGCCTTGATCTCGCCGGAGCAATTCGGCTCGGTGCGCCGCTTCAAGCAATTGATGTCGCGTTACCAGCGCAACCGCGACCTGATCAGCGTGGGCGCCTACGTGCCGGGCGCCGATCCCGAACTCGATCTGGCGATCCGCCTGCATCCGCGCATGGAAGCGTTCCTGCAGCAGGACATTCACGAGCGCGCGGGCTACGGCGAATCGATCGACCAACTGCATCTGCTCTTCGACAGGAGCGCAAATGGCTAAGACCTCCCCGTTGAACACGCTGGCCGACCTGGCCCAGAACGACACCGACACCGCCGCGCGCGAGCTCGGACGGCTGCAGGGCCAGCGCACGCAGGCCGAACAGCAGCTCGCCGCGCTGACCCAATACCGGCAGGAATACCGCGCGCGCATGCAGGCGCTGATGCAGAACGGCATGCCGTCGGCGCGCTGGCACGACTTCTCGCAATTCCTCGATTCGCTCGACGCGGCGATCCGGCATCAGACCGAGGCGCTGGCCAAGGCCGAATCGCAACTGCTGGCCGGCCGCGCCAACTGGCAGAAACAGAAGCAGCGGCTGAACTCCTTCGACACGCTGATCGCACGCGCCGAGTCGCGCGAGCAGCAGATCGCCGCGCGCCGCGAGCAACGCGCCACCGACGAATACGCCGCGCGCCTGGCGCGGCAGCAGGTCGGCAGTGGACACAACCAATAAGCCAGAAGCACAGATGATCGATATCAGCCAAATCGTCAGCGGCGGCACCGCGGCCGCCACCGCCCCGCGCAACCCGCAGCCCGCCTCGGGCGCCAGCGAGTTCGGCGATGCACTGGCGCGTGCGCGCCAGACGCAGGCCGGCGAAGCCGGCGCGCCGAGCCAGCAGCGACCGGCGGCCAATAGCGGCAAGGCCGCCGACGGCGCCGGCAAGAGCGCGGCCGAAACCGGCAAGAAGGCGGACTCTACTCACGCCAATACCGAAAGCGATACCGGCAAAACACTGGCGAATTCGGGCAAGGTCGGCGGCACGACCGAAGATCGGCAGGACGATACCGACCTGGCGGACGGCGACACGGGCACCAACGACAACGCCGGCGCGGCCGCCGCCGCGGCACTGCTGGCGGCGATGCTGCCGGCCGCGCCCGCTGCCGCAGCCGCCGCTGCGGTCGCTGCCGGAACTGCCAGCACGGGCGCGGCGGATGGTGCAGCCATGCCCGCGGCGTCGACGGCCGCGATCGCCGGCCAGCTGCCGCCCACGGCAGCCGCACCCGACGCTGCCCCTTCGCTGGCAGAGGACACGCTGAACACCATCGCGTCGCAACGGGCGGCGCTGGCGGCCACCACGGCGGCGCCGGAAGCGGCCGTGGCCAAGCCGACCACGCCGACCGATGCGCAAGCGGATGCCGGCAAGCCGGCCATGTCGTTCGACGCGACCGCCAAGGCCGCGCTGAGCGCCGCGCAAATGCAGGCGTCCACCGGCAACGGTGGCGCGCATGACGGCGCAGCCGGCGGCCGCGACGGCAGCACCGGCCAGTTCGCCGCCCCCGCGCAGCAGCCCGCTGCGGCGGCAAGCAGCACGGCCGTATCGCCGACGGCCGCGTTGCAGGCCGCGCTGCAGGCCGCATCGGCCGCCGCCAAGGCACCGGGCGAAGACAGCGGCGCGGTGGCCGCGCCGGTCGAAGGCGCCACACCGCTGGCGCATGGCACCGCCACCACGCTCGGCGCGCAAACCGGTGCGCAGGGCCCGGTCACGCTGCCGCTCGCCCCGCGCGTCGGCGATCCGCAGTGGCCGCAGGCCCTCGGCCAGCAGATGGTCCGCCTGACCACGCAAGGCAACCACACCGCCGAGCTGCAACTGAATCCGCCCGACCTCGGCCCGCTGAAGGTCGTGCTCAATGTGGTCAACGATCAGGCCCAGGCCCAGTTCGTCTCGCCGCACGCCAGCGTGCGCGCGGCGGTCGAGGCCGCCCTGCCCCAACTGCGCCATGCGATGGCCGACAGCGGCATCCAGCTGGGCCAGACCTCGGTCGGCGCCGAGCAGTTCGCCGGCCAGCCGGGACAGGGCCAGCAGCAGGCCCCGCAACACCGCGGACAGGGCTTCGCGCAGGGCGTGACCGAGTTCCAGCAGCCTGCCGCGACCCAGACCGCGACGGCCCCGGCCACGCCGCGCCGCGTGGCGCTGGGTGAGGTCGATACGTTCGCCTGAGCGGACGCATTACGGGCTCTCGGTGTTCTCCCTCTCCCGCAAGCGGGAGAGGGGAGCAAACCAGCGGTAGTTGATACGCTCGCCCGACCCGCAAGAAAGACCCACGGTGTTCTCGCTCTCCCGCAGGCGAGAGAGGGCAGCCAACCCGCTGGTAGCCCGCTCACCGGCGTATCATTCCCCCTCCCCATGAATCGATACGCGCGGTACCCCCATGACCTTCGACCTGTTCGACAACCTGCCGGAGCCGGATAGCCGCGGCGGGGAACACAGCGAAGCGATCGGCCCGGGTGCCGTTGTGCTGCGCGGCTTTGCGCTGTCCCGCGCGACCGCGCTGCGCGAGGCGATCGAGCAGGTTCAGGCCGATGCCCCCTTCCGTCATCTGATCACGCCCGGCGGCTTTCGCATGTCGGTGGCAATGACCAATTGCGGCACGCTCGGATGGGTCTCGGACGAGAGCGGCTATCGCTACGACCCCATCGACCCGGACAGCGGCCGGCGCTGGCCCGCGATGCCGGATGTCTTCACCGAGCTGGCACGCGAGGCCGCCGCCGCAGCCGGCTATCCCGGCTTCGCGCCGGATGCCTGTCTGATCAACCGCTATACGCCCGGCACGCGGCTGTCGCTGCATCAGGACCGCAACGAACGCGATCTGCGCGCGCCGATCGTCTCCGTGTCGCTGGGCCTGCCCGCAGTCTTCCTGTTCGGCGGAGCAAAACGCGCCGACCGTCCGGCGCGCGTGCGGCTCGCCCACGGCGATATCGCCGTCTGGGGCGGGCCGAGCCGGCTGTTCTATCACGGCATCGCGCCGCTCGCCGATGGCGATCACCCGTTGACCGGGGCGCTTCGCCTGAACCTGACCTTTCGCAAGGCTGGCTAAAACACGTCGTCATGACGGCGCGATGACACATCGATGAAGCGTCGATGAAGATTCGTCGCCAAGCACACCGGCCGCGGCTTCCCATGCACTTGATGCCATTGCATCAGACATCTTTTCATCGCGACGTCACGGACCGCCCCTAGCATCCACCTCGCCGTCAATTTGCACTTGCCGCTGCATTCATCGCATTGGCACGATGCGGCCGCGCAATGTCCACGACATGCCTTCGAAAAAAAGGCTTCGACATGGCCGCGATGCGATGCCCGGCATTCAATCCAACAAAGGGAGGTCCCCCCGTCATGTCTTACATCACCGATAAGGCGCGCGAGCCGCGCCGTGCGGCTGAAGGCTACATTACCGTTCCTGGCCAGACGCTCGAAGAGATCGTCGCCGCCAACCCGGCCCGTCGCAAGGTCCTGCGCGGCGGCCTGAGCCTGTCGCTGCTGTCGGTCTTCGGTTCGACCAGCCTGCTGGCCGCCTGCGGTGGCGACGACGATCCCGCGCCGGCCCCGGCTCCGGCGCCCGGCCCGACCCCGAGCCAGCCGCTGGACTACAGCATCGGCTTCAACCCGGTGGCGGACAAGGTCACCGCAGACACCGTGACGCTGCCGGAGAACTACTCGTACGAGGTCCTGTTCTCCGCCGGCGATCCGGTCGAGATCGGTTCGGTCGGCTATAGCGGTTCGTTCCAGAGCTCGGCCGAAACCGAGCGCCAGGCCGGCGGCAACCACGACGGCATGCACTTCTTCGAGATCCCCGGCGTCGACCCGCAGAAGGGCGGCCTGCTGGCGATCAATCACGAAGCGATGGATTCGGCCATCCTGTTCCCGGGCAGCTACAACGAAGCCACCGCGACGGCCGAGCAGAAGCGCCTGGCACTGTCGTCGGTCGGCGTGTCGATCATCGAGGTCGAATTCGTCGACGGCAAGTGGCGCGTCAAGCGTGACTCGCGCTACAACAAGCGCTATACCGGCAACACCATCTACAAGGTCGGCGGCCCGGCGGCCAGCGCGATCGGCGGCAGCGTGGTCGGCACGCTGAACAACTGCTCGAGCGGCAACACGCCGTGGGGTACGTACCTGACCTGCGAGGAAACGACCGACAACTACCTCGACCAGTCGAACCCGGAAGAGGGCTACGGCTGGGTCGTCGAAATCGACCCGCTGAACCAGCTGGGCGCGCCGACCAAGCGCACCGCGATGGGCCGCTTCGACCACGAGAACACCGCCTTCATGACCGACGCCAACAACCGCGTGGCGTTCTACATGGGCGACGACGGCACCCCGGGCTGCATCTACAAGTTCATCCCGAGCAATGCCTTCGATCCGAACAACCGCGCCGCCAACGCCAACCTGCTGGACCAGGGCACGCTGTACGTCGCCAAGTTCAACGGCGACGGCACGGGCCAGTGGATTGAGTTGACGCACGGCAAGAACGGCCTGGTGACCGGTGCCAGCGATCCGGGCAACTACACCCAATCGACCACCCCGCCGGCGCCGACCATCGTCGACTTCAACTCGCAGGCCGACGTGCTGATCAAGACCAAGGCCGCTGCCCGCGTTGCCGGTGGCACGCTGATGGACCGTCCGGAGTGGATCACGGTTGCGCTGGACAAGACCGTCTACTGCACGCTGACCAACAACGGCAGCCGCCGCGTCACCGACCCGGCGAACCCGCGTGCGACCAACCCGCATGGCCACATCATCCGCTGGAAGGAACAGGGCGACTCGCCGCTGGCTACCACCTTCACCTGGGAAATCTTCCTGCTGGCCGGCGACCCGTCGCTGTCCGCGGAGAACCTGAAGGGCAATATCGTCGGCGACACGTTCTCGAGCCCGGACGGCATCCGCGTCGATCCGAAGGGCCGCTTGTGGGTGCAGACCGATGCCGGCACCGGCAGCAGCACGACCGACATCTTCGGCGCCAACTCGATGCACTACGTCGACCAGCAGACCCGCGAGTGCAAGCGCTTCCTGGTGGGCCCGCACGGCTGCGAAATCACCGGCATCGCCTACACGCCGGACCTGACGACGTTCTTCATCAACATCCAGCACCCGAACGGCGCATGGCCTAGCGCCAGCCTGCCGGCGCGCTCGTCGACCATCGTGGTTCGCCACAAGGACGGCAAGCCGATCGGCGCGTAAGTCTCGGCGTTCGATGCCGGCCCCCGCGCCGGCACTCCCAGAAGCCCGACGGCGACCTGCCGTCGGGCTTTTTGCTTGTTGCCGCGAAAGCGGTGGGCTTTGCTAAGGCGCAATCGCTTGCCGTCAACCGGCCGCCGGCAAGCGGCGCCAGCGGCGGCGCGCAGGAGCCAGCGTCGCGATCGCTGCCACCCCGGCATGCGCCTGCGCGGCATGGCGGCGCGCGAGCAGCGCCTGCTCCAGCAGGAAGCGGTCGCGCCATTGCGTCGCGGCTACCTGCGTCGCGGCCTCCTCGGTGCGGTCGACCGGCGTGGTGTCTCCGTTCACCGCGCCCTTCACGGCGCCCTTCGCGGCGACATCGGCCGTTGCGCCCTCGCCCGGCCGCGCGGCCAGCGTCGCGAGCTCGTCCTGCACCTCGGCAAGACGCCGCCGCGTGCCTGCGCTGGCGGGCACCGGTGCTTCGCTGCCGACCGCTTCCGCTCGAATCACGCCTGCCAATGCCGCCATCCTGCGCACGGTCACATGCAACCGCGCGAATTCCGTGACGATGGCCGGTCCCAGTTCAGGGCCGGCCTGCTCCAGCGCCTGTTCCGCGCGCGCCGACGCTCGGCCGGCGGCCATGCGCAGCGCCTCCAGCCGCATCTCGGATTCGTCGAGCGCGGCATCGGACATTGCCTGCGCAAAGGCGGCGCGCAGATAGATCGCGTGGATCGCGACCGCTTCCCGTGCGCGCCGGCGCGCGCGCGACAGCTCCGCGCGCGGCGCCAGCACCAGGTAGCTGGCCAGCGCGATCAGGCAACCGAATGCGGTATCGGCGCCGCGCAGCATCGCCACATGGCTGCTGTCGGACGCGGGTTCGCCGATCCACGAAAACAGGATCACCGCCGGCGTCAGCATCAGCGCGAACAGGCCGGGGCTCCCGGCAAGACGAGCGACGTAGGCAGCGGACAGCGACACCGCGCTGATCGCCAGCGCGACCGGCGCGGCGGGATGCAGCAGCCCCACCAGGCAGGCCAGCAGCGCGCCGCCCAGCGAGCCGGCGAAGCGCTGCAGCGAGATGCTCCGCGTGGTTTGCAACTGCGGGCTCAGCACCATGATCACGGTCACCGCGACCCAGTAGCCATGATCGAGCTGCCAGATCAGACCCGGCATCAGGCTCAATCCGCCCGCCAGTGCGAGGCGCACCGCGTGGCGCGTCACACGGGCATCGCGGGCGCCAAGCTCCGCCAGCGTAGTGCGCCACTCTCGCAAGCCGATCCACAGCGAGCGGCGCGGCCAGTGGAAGGCAGCGCGCCATGCAGCGAAGTCGGGGAAGCGCGCCAGCGAGGCGAGCGCGGCGTGATAAAGCGGGGGTGCGCTGGCATTGGCGACCTGGCCATGTACCCGCTTGAGTTGCAGATACATCGACCGCGTCAGCGCCGGCAGATCGGCCGCATGACGTGCCAGGCCCTGCTCGATCTGCTCGCGCAGATCGTCGACGCAGCGATGCAGGTGGCGCAGCGGCAGTTGTTCGTGCCCACGCCTGCCGCGCAGATCGGACGCGACGATCAGCAAAGCGAACACCGCCTCGGCCATCGCGATCAGGTAGCGGTAATGCAGCAGCGTGGCCGCATCGAACCAGCTGCGCTGCGCGGCGATCAGTTCGCGCGCCTGCTCGATCCGCTCGCGCACGCGGCGCTTGGCGAGATCGGTCTGCCCGTCCTCGGACGTGTTAGCAGTCCGGTCGTCGTGCACCGTAGCGGTTTCGGCCAGCGTGCGCGCCAGCGCTTCCAGCGCCGCGAAGATCGCCACCATCTGTGGACGCGGCCGCGTGTCGCGTGCCGAAGGCAGCAGCGCCAGCGACACCACGCAGGCGAAGGCGCCGCCGAGCAGATAGTCGCGTCCCATCTGCAGCGCCCACGCCGCGGCGCTGATATCCGTGCCTACATCAACCACCGGCTGCAGGCAGGCGGCAATCAGCACCACATACAGCAGCTTGGCCGACAGCGCGGCCGCGGTCCCGCGCAGTTCGACCATGCCGGCCGCGAGACCCGCGAACAGCACCACGACCACCGCCACGATCGGACTGCCGGCCATCGCACCGCCCAACGCACTGGCAAGCGCCCCGCCCACGCCGACCGCGGCAAGCGGAGGCAGGCGATCGCGCGCGGTGCCGCCGGGATCGGCGAGACACGTCCAGATCGAAGCGGTGGCCGACCACAGCAGGCCGTGGTCCGCCCCGAGCCAACCCATCGTGGCGAGCGCGAGGAACGAGGCCCCATAGATGGCGCCGCGACGGCATCGACCGGCATTGCGCGCTTCGGCGACCGTCGCGCGGACATTGGCCGAGACCGCGGCAACGACGTTGGTGACGAGACGATTCAGGGCGGAGACGGCGCGCATCGGGCTGGAAAAAGCAATGTTCCAGCCACTCTAGGGGATTCGATGTTGCGATGCAATAAAACGACGCTGGAGACGAGTTCTTCGCCGCTCTGGTGCGGGCTTGCCGCGGGATGGTGCGAACGCTTCGCCGGCGTGGTGCAGCATGAAGGCCCAAAGCCGGCATTGTCGCGGCGCTTTTTTCGATATGCGGAATTCGCCGAGAAAAACTGCCTATGCCACGTGCCGCGCTACGTTCGGTACGGGCGAAAAAAAACCGCGCGAAGTTTCGCGCGGCTGGAATCCACCGAGGTGGTGGAGGAGACAGACTCGACTATATACCATCTGCTGCGACGCAACAAGTTAGCCATGATTACCCGACGCGACGATACGGGATTTGTGGCATCGACGCCACAATATTCCTTCACCGGTCTGGCTCCACCGCCCGCCGCAAGGCGGCGCGAGCCAGCAACCGCGTCGAGTCGAGCGTCGGCAGCGGCGAATTGGCATCGCTGATGATCAGCGGAATCTCGGTGCACCCCAGCACCACCGCATCGCATCCCTGCGTCTTCAGGCCGGCGATCACACGCTGGAAGTACGCGACGGTCTCGGTTCGGAAAATGCCGCATACCAGTTCGTCCATGATCAGCCGGCCGATTTCGGCGCGCTCCTCCAAGCCCGGGCGCACCGCCTCGATACCGCGCGCGGTCAGCTTTTCCGGATAGACCTCGCTGTCGACAAGCCATCGGGTACCCGTCACGCCCACCTTGCGATAGCCGCGCCGTACCGCTTCGTCGGCAACGACCTCGGCGATATGCAACCAGGGCAGCGGAGAGCGGGGCACCACATGGTCGAACGCCTGATGGATCGTGTTGTCCGGACAGATCAGAAAATCGGCCCCAGCCCGCGCCAGCTTGTTGGCGGAATCGAGCATCAGATCGCCCACGCCGCGCAGATCGCCTCGATCCAGGCAGTCGACATACTCGGCGAGCGAAGGCGTATGCATCGAGATCTCGGGATGCCCGTGCGGCCCGAGAGACTGCGCGCCTTCCGCGCAAATGGTCCGGTAGCACAGCGCAGCGCCCTCGGCGGAGCAGCCGACGATGCCGATGTGTTTTGGCATGGCGTGATTTCCGTTTGATTGGTTAGGTAACTGTAAAGAATTGTAGCGGCCGCCCGGTCATACGATTGATTGCCAGAACGACCCTGTCTGGCGCGGATCCCAATCGGCATCATCGAGGACTGCCGATCAGGACCGGCGGCTGTGCCACCATCCGCGACTCTTCATCCCCTCTTTAGTCGGGTTGAGGGTCCCATGTCGCGCGCCGTTAAATCCGGCGCGGGTAATGCAAAGTCCAAGCCACGACTCGGACCTCGCATTACCCCAATTCATTCGCCTTTTATCAACCGGCGCAAAGTCCGGAGCCGCCCTGAACTTGCACGTTGTCGCTCGCGCCACGGCAGGAGGCCGCCGTGCGCCAAGACGTGTTGACCCATGGGTTGTCGCTTTTCTCTGTTGTCCTGGACGGCAATTGTCGCTGCGGCCGGTCTGATGTTCGCGCGTATTGCATTCGCCCAAAGTTCCAATGGCGTGGATGAGGCAGTGCGCCGCTCCCAACTCGAACAAAACCAGCAGCTTCAGCGCGAACGCACCATCGAGCAGGCGCAAGAGCGGGCGCGTCAATTGAACGTGCGCAGTGCTTCGATTGACGGCAGCACGACGGCGGCAGACGCCTTCTCGACTACGCTGCCGCAAGAGACACCGTGCTTCACCGTCAATCAAGTGGTGGTGGAGGTCCCGGACTCTTTGCCGGAATCAATTCGGTCGCAGGGCGCGAGCACGTTGCCACAGGACCCATTTCGGTTCGCCCAGGACTACCTGGATCACTTTGCCGGCAGGTGCATCGGCAGGGACGGCATCAACACGCTCGTACGGCGTCTTGGCGCACAGATACTCGCAAAGGGCTACACCACCACGCGTATCGCGGTGCCACAACAGGATCTGTCCACTGGCACTCTTCGGCTCGCGTTGATCCCCGGCGTGATCCGGCAGATCCGGTTTGCCGACGGTTCTTTGCGAGGGTCATGGAAATCGGCTTTTCCGGCGCGCCCCGGCGATTTGCTGAACATCCGCGCCCTGGAACAGGGCCTGGAGCAATTGAAGCGCGTACCGAGCCAGGACGTCGACATGCAAATTCTGCCGGGCGAGTTGCCAGGCGAATCCGATATCCTCATCGCGGTCAAGCGGACCAAGCCCTGGAGATTGATGGTCTCGCTGGACGACAGCGGCAGCACCGGCACAGGACGCCTGCAGGCCAATGCGTCGCTAGGTATCGACAACCCGCTCGGGCTCAACGACCTGCTCAACATCGGCGTCAGCCATGATGCCAATTTCAACCAGGACGATCGCGGTACACGGGGCGCCAATGCGTCTTATTCCTTGCCATGGGGCAATTGGACGCTCGGTGCGTCGGCCAGCGCCTATCGCTACTTTCAGCGCATTGCCGGCGTGAACCACGTCTTCGAGACCAGTGGGGAATCCAGGACCGCCGAGTTCAGGGCGCAGTACATGTTCCATCGCGACCAGTTTCAGAAGAACACACTGCAATTCCGCCTCGGTCACCGCTGGAGCCACGCGTATATCGAAGATACCGAGATTCTGAATCAGCAACGCAGCACGACGTTCGCGGAAATCGCCTGGCTGCATCGTCGTCACCTCGGTTCATCCCAATTGGATGTCGCCCTCGCCTACCGCTTCGGCGTGCCTTGGCTGAATGGTCAAACCGAGATTCGGACGATTGAACCGGACTTTCCCAGCCAACGCGGCAAGTTTCTGTACCACCTTGCCATTCTCGACGCGACGCTGGTCGTGCCTTTCTCCGTGCCGGCTCTGGTGGGCGACGCGCGCATACCGATGCGCTACGTCACCACGCTCCACGGCCAATACACCGGCCCGTCGCTTTTCGCCAGCGAGTTCATTTCCATCGGCAACCGCTGGACCGTGCGCGGCTTCGACGGAGACGCGACGCTTGCCGCCGAGCGTGGCGCGTACTGGCGCAATGAACTCGAGGTGCCGCTGGGTGCGAGCGGTCAGGCCGTCTACCTCGGTCTCGATGCCGGCACGGTCGGTGGCCGCAGCGCCAGCCATCTGGCAGGCCGAACCCTGGTTGGCACGGCGGTGGGCCTGCGGGGAAGCCCGGCGAAGGGCCTGTACTACGACGTCTTCCTTGGTTGGGCGCTGGTAAAGCCGGCGAACTTTCCTACCCGCTCCCCGGCCGGCGGATTCGCACTTTCCTACCAGTACTAAATCACGCTGGCCGCGCGAACCGAACCAGCAAACGCTGCCTTGCAGCATGGTCTGCCGCTACCTCGATACCCGTCCCAAGTCATGAATAACAATCGCTATCGTCTGGTATTCAACAAGACCCGCGGCATGCTGATGGCCGTCGCGGAATGCGCCAACAGCATGCGCAAATCCGCATCCGGTGAAACGGCGGGATCGGCCGCTGCGGGAGCGCAGAGCGTCGTGGTCACCCTGCGCCCCGTCGCCTGGACCATCCTACTCGCCCTTGGTGCGGTACAGATTGCCGGCGCGCAGATCGTGCCCGACCATGCCGGCGGACGTGGCCCCGGTGTCGGCGCGGCACCAAACGGCACCCCTCTGGTGAACATCAACGCCCCATCCGGCGCAGGCGTATCACACAACCAATACCAGCAGTTCTCGGTGGACGGGCGAGGCGCAATCCTGAATAACGCCACCGGAACCACGCAGACCCAACTGGGCGGCTACATTCCCGGCAATGCAAACCTGGGCGCGAGCGGACCGGCGCGCGTGATCCTGAACGAAGTCATCGGTGCCCACCCCAGCCGGCTGAACGGCTATGTCGAGGTCGCCGGCCAGCGCGCCGACGTCGTGATCTCGAACGGCAATGGCATCTCGATCAACGGCGGCGGCTTCATCAATGCCAATCGCGCAACGATTACCACCGGCACGCCCGTGTTTGGCGGCGATGGCAGCCTCGCTGGCTTTCGCGTGACGCGCGGCGGAATTCAGCTGGAAGGACAGGGCTTCAACGGCACCAGCCTGGACCAGGTCGACCTGATTGCGCGGTCGGTGACGTTCAACGGTGCGCTATGGGCCAATACGGCGAACGTGATCGCCGGGGCCAACCAGGTCGACTATGCCTCGCTCGGCGTACAAGTGATTCAGGGCGATGGCAACCGCCCCACCGTCGGTATCGATGTTGCGAGTCTGGGCGGCATGTATGCGAACCGCATCCGCCTGCTGGGCACCGAGGGCGGGGTAGGCGTGCGCAGCGCGGGCACGCTGGCCGCGCAGGCCGGCGATTTTACGATCGACAGTGCCGGACAGATATCGCTGGCCGGCACCACGTCCTCCACCGGTTCGCTGCTGATCCGCGGCGCGCAAGGGGTCGACAACCGCGGATCCACCGCGGCCCGCACGACGCTGACGGCAACCAGCCAGGGAACGATCGTCAATTCTGGCGCACTGGTAGCCGGCAACGATCTGGCCCTTGCAGGCCAATCGGTGCAGTCCACCGGCACACTCGCGGCCGGCATCGACGCCGGCGGCAACATGACCCAAGCCGGCAATCTGACACTGCGCGCGGCGCAATCGGTCGCCGCCAACGGCCAGAACCTGGCCGGGACGCGCCTCGACGCCAGCGGCGGCACTGTCAGCCTTGCGGGGAGCCAGACGCGAGCCAACGGCGATATCGCGCTCGAGGCCCACTCCGGCGACCTCGATTTGTCGAACAGCACCTTGGGTGCAGGTCAGGCGATCAAGGCGGATGCCGCAGGCATGTTGCGCACGGATGGCGTCAAGGCGAGCGCCGCACGCCTGTCGGCATCGGCGCAGAGCCTGTCGAACCGTGGCGGCGCGCTTTACGCAAAGGATGGCGCGCGCGTTGCCGTACGCGGCGACGCGGACAATACCGGCGGCGATATCCTGACCGATGCCGGAATTCTCGATGTATCGGCCCAGGGCGCGCTGGTCAATGCGAACGGCCGCATCGTCAACGCCGGCACTGGTGAGACCATGCTTCGCGCGGCGCGCGTCGAAAACAGCAACCGCGGTCAAGCTGCCGGTGCAGGAACCATCGGCGGCAACGGCACGCTGACGTTGAGCGCCGACGTGCTGACCAATATCGATGGCGGCCAGTTGGTGGCCGGCACAGACCTGACGCTGCAACTGGCCCAGGCAGGGAACAACTCTGGCGGCCGGATTCAGGCGGGCACGCAGCTTTCCCTCCGCGGCGACCAAGCGGCGTGGCGCAACGACGGCGGCACGCTGTCCGCCAGCGCCATCGATTTTGACGGGGCGACGCTGTCAAACCGGCAGGGCAGCGTGCTGGCCAACGGCGCGTTGCATGCGCGCTTTACCGGCGACGTCGACAACACCGGCGGCACCCTGCAAGCGGGAGACACGCTGGAGTTGAACAGCAACGGGACGGTCACCAACGATGCCGGGCAAATCGCCAATACCGGCACCGGTTCGACCGATATTCGAGCCACCGCGATTCGCAACCTCAACGGCGCGACGCTGGGCGGAAACGGCAGCGTGAGTCTGACCGCGCAATCGCTGGCGAACACACAGGCGGCGCGCATCGTTGGCGGCACGGACGTGGCCCTGCATCTCGGGCAATCTGTGGACAACGCCGGCGGACGCATCCATGCCGGGCGCCAACTGAGCAGCGAGGGCAGCGGAGCCGCATGGCGCAACGATGGCGGCACAATCTCCGCCAAGACAGTTCAGCTCACCGGCGCATCGCTATCGAATCGGCAGGGATCGGTGTTGGCGGACGAAGCGCTCAACCTGACGCTTCTGGGCAACCTCGACAACAACGGCGGCACCATCCAGGCCGGTCAGTCGCTGACCGTGGCGGCAAGCGGCGTCGTTGCGAACGATGCGGGCGAAATCACCAACAGCGGTACGGGCGACACAGCCATCACCGCGGCAACCGTGGCCAATACGAACGGCGCCCTGCTTGGTGGCAACGGCGCATTGGCCGTCACGACCGATGAGCTGTTCAATACCGGCGCCGCACAGCTTGTCGGCGGCAAAGACGTCAGCTTGCGAATCGGCCGCGCCGCGGACAACTCGGAGGGAAATATCTATGCCGGCCAGCACCTGTCGATCGAGGCCAACCAGGCCGCGTGGCGCAACGACGCAGGTTCCCTGTCGGGAAAGTCGCTCGACTTCGCAAGCCGCTCCCTGTCGAACCGCCATGGCAGGTTGCTGGCGGAGGACGACCTCGATGCCACCGTCGGCGGCGATGTCGACAATGGCAACGGCACAGTGCAAGCCGGCAAGACGCTCGCAGTCAACGCCGCCGGCCATCTTGCCAATGATGCCGGGCAGGTGATCAGCACGGGCACCGGCAATACAAGCGTGGCCGCGGCTTCGGTGAACAACACCAACGGCGCAATGCTGGGCGGCAATGGCGACGTCGCGCTGCGGGTGCAACATCTAGCCAATACGGCCGGCGCGCAACTCGTATCCGGCCGGGCATTGCAGGCCGATATCGGCCAGGGCTTCAACAATGCCGGAGGCAAGGTGTTCGGCGGCACCGGCCTTGGCATTACCGGCTCGCAGGCCCTGCTGGCCAACGCCGGCGGCACGCTCGCTTCGGGCGGCAGCAGCACCGTGCAAGTGGGATCGCTGGACAACCAGGCCGGCAAGCTGATCGCCGATCGCGATATTGCACTCGATACCGGGGCAATGACCGGCGTGGGCACCGTACATGCCGGGCAGGATCTGCGTGTGAGCGTCCAGTCGGACTACACCAATGCTGCGGGCAACCAGCTGAAGGCGGAACGCAATCTGGAGTTTCGCGCGGGTGGGACCTTCGAGAACCGGACCCGCCTCGAGGCCGTGAATGCATTGACGCTGACCGCCAACCGCATCTTCAATGAGGCTGGCGCGGTGGTGAACGCATCGAACACCACGCTGAATGCGGCCGCCAACATCGCCAATTCCGGCCGCATCGAAGGCGATCACTTGGAGATGCACGGCGACGTGCTGACCAACACCGCGACGATGATCGGCGGCGTCGTCACCGCGAAGGCGCGGGAAGTGAACAACGTCGGTGCAGCCGCCATCATGGCGGCCACCGATACGCTCAATGTCTTCGGGCGTGATCAGTTCAGCAATACTGGCGGCGCAACGCTGTATACGCTGGGCGACCTCAATATCGCCGCCGATGGCGAACGCGATGACCGCGGCCTGCTCAGGAACCGGTCCGGCCAGGTTCTGAACGACAGCAGCACGATCGAGGGTGGCAGCAGCTACAGCGTGGTCGAGATCGCCGCGCAAAACGTGCTCAATCAGCGTCCGGCACCCACCGTCATCAGCGATACCACGGTCGAGACCAAGCACGAGCTCAAGCGCGAGAAGTACATTCATTGCGCGACAGGCAATGCCTATCCGCAGATGGGCTGTACCCAAGAGGTTTGGGAAGGCCCCTACAAGAAGCCGATCGATGCCACGTTCAGCGCCAGCCAGATCGTCTCGCGCGACGATGAGAAGAAGCGTGTCGTCGTGGAGATCAACGGCGTCGCGACACAGATCGACTACAACACGCTGACGGACAGCGGCGGTGCCATCTCGCTGAACTACTGGGACGGCTACAACCGCGACATTCACTACGATCCTGGCACCGAGTACGAGACGCGCAACGACGGACCGCGCGGCTGGCAGCGCGTCGAGATCGCACGCGACACGACCACGACAACAACGACCGAGCGCGATGCGAACCCAGGCCAGCCCAACGCCAACCTGATCTCGGGCGGCGACATGATCCTGGCAAATGTCGGCAGCCTCGAGAACCGCTACAGCACGGTGGCGGCCGGCGGCAACATGCTGATCGGCGATCAGGCGCAGAACGGTGAGGTGGCCACCGGCCAGTATGGGACCACCACGCTGACCAATATCGGCCAGACCTTGTACCAACGTGCCACGCAGGAGATTGTCTCGACTTACGCCTGGAACAAGGACACCAACCAGGCAGTCGGTCCCGTGGCGCAACCCACCGT
The DNA here is from genome assembly GCF_021213615.1 of Cupriavidus sp. UGS-1. NCBI lineage: Bacteria > Pseudomonadati > Pseudomonadota > Betaproteobacteria > Burkholderiales > Burkholderiaceae > Cupriavidus > Cupriavidus sp. UGS-1. Next base: position 208,650 of record NZ_JAJQJF010000004.1, read on the forward strand.
CGTGAAAACGCCGGTCGCAGTAGGAAAAATCGGCGGCACGATCACCGCTGGCACGCGGCTGACCGTCTATGGCGGCGACATCCACAACGAGGATGTCGGCCGTGCGGACCCCATGGCGGGCACGGGCAGCACGACCGTGACCGGCGCATCGGGCACGACGGCGCCCTCTGTCAAAGGCGGCACTGGTGGCCGGACCGAAGGCAGCATCACCGGGGCAACCGCCGAGGCACCAACCGCCATCGCGCGTGGGACGCTGGCCAATGCCCCCATCAGCCTGCCCAGCAACGGCCTGTACACCTACCATAGCGAACCCGGCTACACGTACCTGATCGAGACCGACTCTCGCTTTACCAACTACGGCAACTTCGTATCGTCGGACTACATGCTCGGCTTGCTCGGCATCGATCCGGCCATCACGCAGAAGCGCCTTGGCGACGGATTCTTTGAACAGAAGCTCATTCGCGACCAGGTAACGCAACTGACCGGCCGCGTTCACCTTGCGGGTTATGACAGCGCGGAGGAAGAGTACAAGGCGTTGATGGCCGCCGGCGTCAATGCGGCCAAGGAGTTCAATATCTTGCCTGGCATGGCGCTAACCGCCGCGCAGATGGACGCCCTGACCACCGACATCGTCTGGCTGGTGTCCGAAACGGTGACGCTGCCCGATGGCAGCACCCAGGAAGTACTGGTGCCGCGCATCTACCTGAGCCGCGCTCATGCGGCCGACCTGCAGCCCAACGGTACGCTGATCGCCGCCGACGACATCGAGCTGCACAGTGCGGGCACGATGAAGAACAGCGGCGTCATCGATGCCGGCAGTCGCCTGTCCATTGCCGCCAAGGAGGACGTGGTCAATCGCGGCGGTGCCATCCGCAGTCAAGGAGTGACCGCCATCTCTGCCGGCCGCGACATCGTCAACCAATCGGGTCAGATCAGCGGAGACAAGGTCGGATTGGTGGCCGGCCGCGACGTTCAGAATGTCACGCTGTTCGATCAGCAGGGCATCCAGTCCGCCGCTGGCAATTCGAAGGCCTCCACCAGCCTCTACGGTCAGCAGGCCAGCATCCAGTCCAGTGGTGACATGTTGATTTCGGCCGGCCGAGACGTCACGGCGTCGGGGTCGAACATCGCGGCCGGTGGCAACGCCATCGTCATCGCCGGGCGGGATCTGACTTTCGACACCCTGGCAGGCAAGACGCAGCAGTCGGTGTACAACAGCGACAAACACCACAGCGCGGACAGCCGAACCGAACATGCGGTCAGCACAGTGAAGACCGGCGGCAGCCTGACCACCACCAGCGGTGGCGACACGATCCTGAAGGGCACCGATGTCCAGAGCGGAACGGACCTGACCATGGTCGCCGGCGGCGACCTGGCGATCGCCGCGGTCACCAACGAAACGACGCATGACAACGTGGCCCGCCAGACCAAGCGGCGCCAGCTTGAGGAACACAGCCGGGATCAGACCACCGTTGGCGCGAGCCTGACCGCGGGCGGCAATGCAACGCTGGCCGCGGTCAAGGCGGCCGATCAAGGCGGCGGCATCGATCGCGCCGATGGCAAGGGCAATGTCACCGTGACCGGGGCAACGATTACGGCCGGCTCCGACGGCAAAGGCAACGGGGCATTGACGGTCGTAGCGGACCGCGACGTGACCATTGGCGAGGCTCGCGAGCTGCACGACAGCAGCCTCGATATCCAGCGCAAGGGCGGCAGCTTCGTGTCGCGCTCGTCCAGCAGCCTGCAGACCAGCAGCCATGCAGACCTTGGCGTGGGCAGTACGCTTTCCGGCGATTCGGTCACGGTAAAGGCCGGCAACGACCTCACTGTGCGCCAGAGCGCTATCGCAGGGACCGAGGGCGTGGCGTTGACCGCGACGGAAGGCAATGTGTTGATCACCGCCGGTCAGAACATGCGCGAAGACAGCGCGTCCCGGCAACAGAAGAAGTCCGGCATCTCGGCCTTCGCAGGCCAGGGCGGCATCGGTCTGACGGTGGGCAGCAGCAGCGCCAACGGCGCCAGCCACACGCTGGCGATCACGCAAAGCGACGCACGCAGCGTGATCGGAGCCAGCGATGGCAACGTGACCATTACCGCGGGCAAGGACGCCACCATCATCGGTAGCGACGTGGTGGCTGGACGCACAGCCGACAGTGCGAACGCCGCCGCCGGCAACATCGACATCCTCGCGGAGAACGTCACGATCGCCGAAGGCATCGATCGCATCTCCCAGTCGTCGAGCGCCAGCAGCAAGTCGAGCGGTATTACTGTCGCGCTGGTCGGCACGCCTTACGACACAGCGAGGAATCTGAAGGCCGCACAGGAGAACTCCAGCGGCGTCTCGCGGACCATGCAGACCGTGCGCGAACTCGGCGCGTCTGCACTGACGGTGCCTCAGATCGCCGTGTCGATCGGCAGCAACAAGAGCAGCAGCCAGTCGTCAAGCGAGGCCACGGTCAGCAGCGGCAGCAGCCTGACCGGTGCCGGCGTCATCCGCGTCCGGGCCAAGGGCAATGGCCAAACCGATGCCGATGGCAAGGCGTTGGATGGCAACATCCTGGTTTCCGGCAGCAATATCAATGCAGGCGGTGCAGCCATCCTTGACGCGGCTCGCGACGTGACACTGCGCGCCTCCACCGACAGTTATACGGAGGCCAACAGCGCCAGCAGCAGCGGCTGGAAGTTCAACAACGCCGTGCCTAGCCTTGGCGATGTCGCCCGCCATCTCGGCGGCGGACCGAACAACAGCGGTGTGGGCATGGTGCCTTACGGCAGCCAGAAGGCGAACGCCAGCGGCGACATTGCCAGCAGCAAGCAGAACGCCAGCGTGGTGACGGGCAACACCGTCGCCGTGACCGCCCGCACCGGCGACATCACGATCGCCGGCAGCGGGATCGCGTCGGAAGGCGATGCCGCGCTGTCGGCCGCTAAGGGCAAGATCGATATTCTGTCTGGCCAGGATACCCTCTCGCAGCGCTCAGACAGTTCGAGCCGGCAGATCGGCGACCTTGGCGGCAGCGGCTACTCGGGCACGATCGGCGTACGGAGCGAGTCGCACCATATCGACACCAACCAGGCCACGCAAAACACCATTCGCAGCCAGGTCGTCAGCAACGGCGGCAACGTGACCATCGTCGCGAAGGACGACATCACCGCCCGCGGTGCAGACATTGCCGCAGGCAACGATGTAACGATGATCGGCAAGAACGTCGTGCTGGACCCCGGTGTCGATGCCGCGAGCCAGAACGAAAGCCACCGCGTCAGCCAGTACGGCACGACGCTCGCCCTCTCCGGCTACACGGTGACGGCAGCTCAGGCGCTGGAGAACGCTGCCCGTGCTGTCGAGGAAAACAAGGACAGCCGCGTCGCCACGCTCTACGGCGTACAGGCGGGACTGGCGATCGCCAACGGCATCGCCGGGATCCAGGCGGTGACAAGCGGCGGGGTCAGCTCCACCGCGGCGATCAAGGTCACCGCCAGCATCGGCGGCGGCAGCCAGAGCAGCGAATCGCACAGCCAGTCCAGCAGTCATCAAGGCAGCACCGTGAAGGCAGGCAACGCCGTCACCATCGTGGCCACCGGCTCGGGCGGCAAGGATGCCGACGGCTACGCCGTGGACGGCGACATCACCGGTCATGGCGCGCAGATCGAAGGCAAGACCGTCAACCTGAGCGCCGCCCGCGACGTCAATCTGGAAAGCGCACAAGACCACAGCAGCCTGGATAGCCGCAGCCGAGGCAGCAATGCCAGCATCGGCGTGGGCGTCGGCATTGGCGGCGACCAGAATGGCTTCACCCTTGAACTGGCAGCCAGCCAGAACAAGGCAAAGGCCAACGGCGAGTCGGTGACGCACCAGAATTCGCACGTGGTCGGTACCGACAAGGTCAGCGTGACCAGCGGCCGCGATACCAACCTGAAGGGTGCACAGCTGATCGGCGATACCGTCGAAGGCACGATCGGCCGAGATCTGAACATCGAGAGCCGGCAGGACACCGAGACCTATCACTCCCGCGAATCATCCTCGGGCATGCAGGCCAGCGTCTGCGTGCCGCCGTTCTGCTATGGCACGGCCGTCCATGCCAGCGGCAGTGTCACGCAGGGAAATACCGACAGCACCTACCGCTCCGTGCAGGAACAGAGCGGCATCTACGCCGGGCAAGGCGGGTTCGACGTCAACGTCAAGGGCAACACCGACCTGAAGGGCGGCATCGTCGCCAGTACGGCCGAGTTCAACAAGAACCGCCTGACCACGGGCACGCTGACGAGCAGCGACATCGAGAACAAGGCCGAGTACAGCAGCAGCACGTCGACCATCGTCGGCAGCTACAGCGGCGGCAAGAGCGTGGCGGCCAGCGATCCCAACCTCGGACCCGTGCAGCCAGCCCACGTGGAATGGGCGGGCAACACCAACCTGCTGCAAGGCGCGGCCAACAGCCTAGCGGCTACAGCAGCGGGCAACGCCCAAAGGTCGATCGACGGCAATGCAGCCGGTATCACCAAGAGTGCGATCGCATCTGGCACCGTCGTTGTTACTGATGACACTGGCCAACAGGCGAAGACCGGCAAGTCGGCGGACGAGACCGTCGCAGAGCTGAACCGCGACACGGCGAATGCCAATCAGAGCATCGACAAGATCTTCGACGCGCAGAAGGTAAAGGACCAGCAGGAGCTGAACCGGCTCAAGAGTGAGGTGGCGCAGCAGCTGGCGCCGATGGTCTATCAGCAAGTTGGTGACGTGCTGGTCGGAGCGTCGCCCGAAACCAAGGCAGCTGTACACGCGCTTGTGGGCGGGCTGATGTCGCAAGCACTGGGCGGCAGCTTCGCGGCGGGTGCGGCCGGTGGCGCGGCGGCGTCGCTGGCCATGGAAGCTTTTGGGCAGACGTTGCTTGAGCAGAAAGACCTTAGCGAAGCCGATCGCAAGGCGTTGGTGCAGCTTGCTGGCGCCATCGTGGGCGGTGCGGCAGGTGCTGCGGCGGGTGGGTCGTTATCGGATGCGGCTGCGGGTGTCACGGTTGGCCAGGTTGCGACTGAGAACAACTACCTGAAGCACACAACCGACCCGAGATACTCGGAACTGCAAGCGTTCGCGCAAGAGCTCCACGAGTGCAAGGCGAAGACCGAATGCAACGTTGATGACGTGTACGCGAAATGGTCTGCGGTCTCAAGGCAGAACCAGGCCGAGGCGATGAACGCGGACAGGGACGCGGGCGCAGCGGAATGGGGAAAACAGATCGGCTGGGCGGCAGCCGCAGTGAACGCAAATCCTGCGGACTTCTGTGCTGCGGGAGACACTCGGTGCTACAGCTTTATCCAGCAGCAGAACAAGGAAGCCGGCGTGGTGCTCCGCAATGCAACGATGCTGGCGGCGAGCCTTGACTATGCTGAAGGGGGCATGGGGAAATTCGGTCAGAATGGCGCGCCCAAGTCCCAGCCGAGCCAAACAAATAATCGACCGTTGCCAGGCCCAGATGACTCTACTTTCAATCTTACAGAGAGCCAGCTGAAACCATCGCCGGGCTCGTTGGCAGGAAGCCCAGAGGTACCTCCAAGAAACGCGAACGCAGAACAAGTTCGTTCGATTATTCGGCAAAATGAGGCAAGTGTCTTGCTGTCAGAGCACGGGCTAGATATTAAGATGCTGCCCAACAATGGTAGGAATCAGGCAAATCCGGACATAAGAATCAATGGTCAAGTTGCAGATATAGCCTCGCCGAGGTCAAGCAGTCCAGCGTCGGTCAGACTAACAGTAAAGGATAAAGTTGCAAGGCAAGCCGATACAGTGGTACTGAACTTAGCGGATTCTCCCTTGAGTGCAGATCAGGTTGCAAGATATATTCAGACAAATCCAGTCCCCGGCCTTCGGGACCTTTTTATCATCAAAAATGGTGTAATTACGGTGCTAAACGCGAGGTAATGATGTCACTTGCAATGAATATTGAGTTGTCTACAGATTGTCGCTTCGCCGACGTGCTCGGATGCCTCGAGCCCCTTGATCCGACTTACATCGATAATGAAGATGATAGAGTTCACGCCACAATCTCGAATGGTTTAGTATCTATTTTGGCCTATGTGGAGAATCCGCCGAGCGAGGTTGTTACGGAAGGCTTACCCCAACAAAAAGACTGGCTGGTTGGTATGAGAGTCTCATTTCAATATCGTAGTGCCGGCTATGAATCCGCAATGCGTGCAGCGCGCTCCTTTGTGGAGCACATGGCAGCCCGCACGCAAGCAGAGTTTATTCTGTCGTTTCAGTACGATAGCGTTTATGCGATCCGGGATTCTGCCGGGCTTCATTTTCTTGTCGACTTCTAGACTACAAAGTTGCCGAGCCCAGCGGGAATGTTTGGAGGGCGAAGAGTTTGTTGTTTCAATGCACCCTCATTGCAGTGATAAGGATATATGTCCCCGGATTTCGTCGTTTACCTGAAGCGGCGTGACATGCCGTCACCTGCAGCATGAGGTTCTTCCATCGCCGGAGCTGGATTTCACGCAAAACTATATACGGACTTTGATGTGCAGTCCTTCTCGGGTTTTCTGCCTTGCTCGATCAACGATGAAATTTCTGGCTTCGAATACTACGCATCCGCCGTTTCAGCGGAAGAACTAAAACAGTTAGATTTGGGGCGGGAAATTGATTTCTCGATCCTGTTTTGTGCCAGATCGCGTCCTTTCGAGATAATCGCAGCCCTCGCAGCTTCGAGTGCCCTCGCCGCAATGTCTGACGGGACTATAGAAGATCCGCAGGTTGGTGAGCCCATCGCCGCGCCCGACGCCATTGCTTGGGCCAGATCGAAGCAGGCGAGATTGCTGGCAATGTGACAATGGGTGCAGAAAGGTCGTACCTAGTTTTGGACAATGAAATTCACATTGAGCGACTCACTGGCGGTTTCCTCTGGATCCGAAACAAGAGGTGGGGCTCGTCTATTCGACCTCAGTCCTCAATAGAATCATCACGCGATCATACTGACTTATAGACAAAGGTATTATTGAAGATGAGAAGGTCAGGGTTAGTTCTCTTCGCCTGCTTTGCAATCCTTAGTGCTCCCTGTCAGGCAAGAGAGCCGTTGGGATTGCTAAGCTGTGACAATGTAAGCTGCGCATCCCCATTGTTTGCGTATTGTGTGAACCGCGTAGAGCGCGACGGCCTATTGCTCGGGATCGCCGAATTAGATCAAGAACAGAGAAGAGCTATTGCGGCCTGCCACAAGGCATCCGAGCTCGGCCTACCTGAAGCGCAACACTTTGTTGCCGGCGTGAAAATGCTGGAGGCGGTAAGGGAGCCCGGCGGGGACGCCGATATCCACTCCGCAGCGGAGCTGTTTATCTCGGCGGCGGAACACGGACATGCTATGGCTCAGCAAGAAATTGGCCAGATGTACTTCCGTGGTGCGCCCGGCTTCGAGAAGAGCGACGTTAAGGCGTATCAATGGTTAAGGCTCTACTCGCTGCAATCACTGCACTCGGAGGAACCACTAGAGTTAATGCAACTCCGACGGTCGCTGAAGGAAGAGGAATTGCGGCAAGCGGAGAAAATGGTCGAAGCTTGGCGCCCCAAGTGAAGGACTACGCGATCGCCCTCCGCAAGCACTCTAGAAACGCCCTCGCGAGCGCCGGCTGCGGATGCTGCCGCGCGCGCAACACATAGCTATCAAACGCGATCGCCTGTTGGAACGGCAGCGCGTTGGCGCCGGCAATTCGCAGACTGCGGATCACGAGCGGATTCACCACGCTGACGCCGAGGCCCATGCTGACCATCGCGCAAATCGTCGCTGTGTATGGCGTCTCCGCCGTCAGCTTGCGCCGTGATTGCACCGGACGCTCGTGGTGCGCGACTCGACGCAAATGGTGGTCTACGCGGATTCTTGGAGCCTCCTCAAAGATGATCTCTCATCAGAAATCTGAAGTCCTCATTGCTAGTGATGTCGACTACGAACAATTGATAGCTGAGATCTATTGTGATGGACGTTTTGTTGCGTTACTAAGTCGAGATAAGGGGCCAGACCATCTTGAGGTAGTGTTCCCCGGCCCCCAAGCAAATGAAGCTGCAATTACTCGTAGTGTTGAACTGGATTGGTCTAAGGATGCCTTGAATTGTGCAAAAGCGCTGCTGCTTAGCGGAGCCGACCCTGTAAGCCCGGATGCAGCGTCACACTAAGGTTGCGGAACCCTTTTTGCGCTGGGCCCCCAAGGCAATCGGTCCTTCGAGCGCTATGAGGTCCATCTGTGTAATGCTCGAACGCGATGGCCGAGCCTAATTTGGCCCACCCAATGGCGCTTGGTGCGGCGATGAGTTCGTCAACCTGCGGCCTGATCTCGGGCTGCAGGCCCGCTTAAACGGTATGAGCCGTTGTCAGGGCATGCACCACAATGTAAGAGTGAAACGTGCTTGCATGATGTGATGACTCGATCGGAATGGCAGCCAAACCGCCAAAATGAGGAAATAGCAAATAATATGGCACTCACATCATTAGGAAACACTATTAAGCTGAATCCAGATTTCGATCCATCGGATTGCTTCAAACGCAGGAGAATGTCCTTTTTCGATCGTTTCCTTAGCAACTCAGAGGCAGATTCTTGTAATTTTATATTTTACAAACTGGCTGCCAATAACAATTCTCTATCGGAGTATTTCGTTGCCGAGAATAGGCTTCTTTGTCTCTGGGTCCGCTTTGCTGTTACTGGAAAAACATACGGCATCAAGGATAGAGTGTTCGAAATGGAATCTCTACATGATGTTCTATCATTAGGTGCCAATGTGATACGTGAGCTTAGCGGTTACCCAGTTTACTTCTCAGCCTTTAACCTAATCTGGGAGCCAGCCTCCGATCTGACTCACTCGCTTTGGATACCAAAAGATCAAAACTGGCCCGAAATAGAGAGGCTTGTCCACGAGGCCAAGTTGAACTTCTTGGATTAGGATCCCACGCACCAGGTGACATTTGTTACGCCACCCTGACTCCGAGCAGTGTTAGCAGTACACCGAGGGGGCAAATCATGCATAAACTCGTCCTGCGATTTGTTAGGCATGATGTACCTTGTCCGGTCTAGCTGGATTGCGCAATCGCCCGCCGCAGGCAATCGAGAAACACCCCCGCCAGCGCCGGCTCCGGATGCTGCCGCGCGCGCAGCACATAGCTGTTGAACACGATCGCCGGTTCAAATGGCAGCGCCTTGACGCCGGCAATGCGCAGGCTGCGGATCACCAGCGGATTCACCACGCTGACGCCCAGGCCCATGCTGACCATCGTGCAGATGGTCGCCGCGTATGGCGTTTCCAGCGTCAGCTTGCGGCCATCGGGGGCGAATGCCGCGTCGATCGCGGCGCGCGTGCCGTCGCCGTGCGTCAGTGAGATGAAGGTCTCGCCATCGAGATCGCGGGCGACGACGCGTCGCTTGCGCGCGAGACGGTGGTCGGCCGGCACGATGCAGACGCCCTGCACCTCGCGCAAGGAGTTGGCCTCCACGCCGGGCGTATCCGCTGCGTACGAAACCACGCCGAAGTCGCAGAACTGCGTGGCTGTCCATTTCGCGACGGTCGGCGAGTCGCTGGTATGGACCGAGATCGGCACGTCCGGATGTCGTTTGCGGAATTCTCGGATGGCGGGCGACATCACGCTCATTGCAATCGACGGCACCGCGCCGATGCGCAGCGTGCCGGTGCCCACCTGGCGAATCGACCGAGCGGAATCGCGCAAGGTGTCCAGCCCGACGAAGGCGCGTTCGACGTCGCGAAACAGGGCCTCCCCCTCGCCCGTCGGCACCAGCCGGCCCGCGATGCGCTCGAACAGCCGGAAGCCCGCCTCGCGTTCGAGCTGCGCGATCACGCGGCTGACGTTCGGTTGCGAGGTGTGCAGTTGCTCGGCGGCGACGGTCATCGAGCGGGACAGCATCACTGCGCGGAAGGTTTCGATCTGCTTGAAGTTCATCGTGTCGTTGGCGAAGAAAAAGCGCGCGACGATGGTATATCAAAACCGTATGCACCGACCTGATATTGTGATTTGACGATATGCGGCGTGCATTTCCATACTGGCCTCAGCCACAACATCCCTCACCGAATTTCCGGCCATATGGACACGACGACAACCGATGCCACCGGCAACGCGCCTTCCAAAGTCAGCCGCCGCCTGCAGCAGGCGACCGCTCCCGAAGTCTGCGAGCTGATCTACCTGCCGCGGCTCAACCGCGACTTCGGCAGCGGCTTCCGCTACCTGAGCGACATCAACCAGGCGCATCTGCTGATGCTGCATGCCGCGGGGTTGGTGCCGCGTCCGATGGCGGCGCGGATTGCACGGGCGCTGGAGCAGATGGAACACGCAGGCCCCGACGCGGTACCACTCGACCCGGCGCGCGAGGACGCCTACTTCAACTACGAAGCCCAGCTGATGCAAACCGCAGGCGCCGACGCCGGCGGGCGCCTGCATGTCGCGCGCAGCCGCAACGACATCCTCGCGACCCTTGACCGGCTGCGCGCGCGCGACGCAGGGCTGGCTCTACTGGAGGCGATCCAGGACCTGCGCACGACCACGCTCAACATGGCGCAGCAGCACGTCGACACCGTGATGCCCGGCTATACCCATCTGCAGGCGGCGCAGCCGATCACCTACGGCTATTACCTGGTGGGTCTGGCCGATGCGTTTGCCCGCGATGCCGAACGACTGCTACGTGCGCTCGATACGCTGGACGCCTGCCCGCTCGGTGCCGGTGCGTTGGCAGGCACCGCTTTCCCGATCCGGCGGGAGGAAACCGCACGGCTGCTCGGCTTCTCGCGCTGCGTCGCCAATGGGCTCGACGCGGTGGCGTCGCGCGATTTCGCCTGGGAAATGATGTCCGCAATGACGATCGCGGCGGTCGGCTGGAGCCGCGTGGCCCAGGACTACTTCGTCTGGTGCACGCCGGAGTTCGGGTTGATCGATTTCCCCGACAGCGTGGCCGGCACGTCGAGCATCATGCCGCAGAAGAAGAACCCGGTCGTGCTCGAATACCTGAAGGGCAAGGGCGCCCATCTGACCGGCCTGCTGACCGCCGCGCTGTCGACCATCAAGGGCACGAACTTCTCGCACACCGGTGACGGCAACCGCGAGAGCATGCGCGGCTTCTGGGAATGCGCCGACGAATGCCTGCGCAGCGCCAAACTGCTGACGCTGGTGATCGGTTCGGCCACGCCGCTGCGCGACAACATGCTGCTGCGTGCGCGCCGCGATTTTTCGGCGGCGACCGATCTGGCCGATGCGCTGGTGCGCGAGGCCGATCTGTCGTTCCGCGAGGCGCACCACATCGTCGGCGCCGTGGTACGCCAGGCGCTGGACGCGCGGCTTCCCGCCGACGGCATCACCACCGAAATGGTCGATATCGCCGCGCGCGAGCAGATCGGCCGCGCGATCGGCCTGAGCGACGAGGCGGTGCAACGCTGCCTGGACCCGGTGCAGGGCGTCAGCGCCCGCATGGCATCCGGCGGGCCATCGCCCGCGCTGGTGCGTACGCGGCTCGTCGCGATGCGCGCGGAGCTCGAGGCGGCCGGCGCGAATCTTGAGGCGCGGCGCGGCGCCGTCGCCAGCGCACGTGAGACGCTCAAGCGCGAGAACGCCGCGCTCGCCGCCGCCCTGTAGAAACGACACCGCCGGCCAAGGGCCGGCGAAATGTCATGGCGCAGCGACGCCCTCAGCGGCGTCGTCCCCGATTCACTGCGGCGGCGAGCCCTCCTTGAAGGCCGCCCTGATCTGCTCGCGCAATTGCGGCGAATCCTGATGCTGGTGGACCGTCACCGCATGCTGCACAGCGGCCTCCAGCAATTCGTCTTCGCTGTCGGCGCTGATCGCCACAGTGCACTTGGTGTCGCTGGGAATTTCCCGGCAATCGATATATTTGCGTCCCATTGCTGCCTCCTGACGCTGCCTGCATGAAATGGCGGAACGAATTCCGCGCTGGCACCGCCGGCGCGACACCGGTCAAGGCCGGCGGGCTGCATTGAGTATAGGCAGGCGGCAGGCAATCGATGCTTACCCGGCGCTGCCGCTGAGCCGCCTGCGCGTCGCCGCGGCGATGTCTCGCGTCCACGGCTCGGCGGCCCAGCGGCGCTCGGCGAACGCCTCGATCTGCTGCCGATACGCCAGCGACAGTCCGATGATGTCGAGCCCTTGCAGGAACATCTCGCGATGGCGACCTGACAGCGTAAAGCCCGCATCGAATCCATCGGCGCGCACTCGCATCGCATCGATATCGATGCTCACGGGACCGCCGTCGCTGCCTTCGGCAATCTCCATCAGCGCGGCGACCTGCTCCGGCGGCAGCATCACCAGCAGCAGCCGGTTGTTCATCGCGTTCGAATAGAAGATCTCGCCGAAGCTGGGCGCGATCACGGCGCGGATGCCGTACTGCTGCAACCCCCAGACCGCGTGCTCGCGGCTCGAGCCGCATCCGAAGTTCGAGCCGCCGATCAGGATAGAGGTGCCGGCGTATTCCGGGCGGTTCAGCACGAACTGCAGACGCGGCTGGCCCTGCGCATCGAAGCGCAGGTCGTACAGCAGGCCCTGCGCCAGCCCGGATTTATCGATGCCGCGCAGGAACTGCTTCGGCATGATCTGGTCGGTGTCCAGGTTCTCGATGCGGATCGCCGCGGCCTTGCCGTCGATGCGAAGCGGTTCAGTCATGGTGGCGCTCCAGTGCGCGTACGTCGGTGATCCGGCCGGTCACGGCGGCGGCGGCCGCCATCGCCGGACTCATCAGATGGGTGATCGCCCCCCTGCCCTGCCGGCCTTCGAAATTGCGGTTGGTGGTCGACGCGCAACGCACGCCTTCCTCGAGCACATCGTCGTTCATCGCCAGGCACATCGAACAGCCCGGCTGCCGCCATTCGAAGCCGGCCTCCATCAGCAGCGCGGCAATGCCCTCGGCCTCGGCCTGCGCTTTGACCGCGCCCGAGCCGGGCACCACCATTGCGCGCACACCGTCGGCCACGCGGCGGCCGCGCACGACTTGCGCGACCGCACGCAGATCCTCGATGCGGGCATTGGTGCAGGAACCGATGAACACGTGCTGGATCGGCGTGCCGGCGATCGGCGCGCGCGCTTCCAGGCGCGTATAGGCCAAGGCCTGTTCGGTGCTGCGGCGTGCGGGACCTTCGGGCTGCTCGATCGGATCGGGAATGCGTCCGCCCACCGGCACCACCTGGTCGGGGCTGGTGCCCCAGGTGACATGCGGGGCGACGTCGCTGGCATCGAAGCGGTGCTCGGCGTCGAACACCGCGCCGGCATCGGTTCGCAGCGCGCCCCAGGCGTCCAGCGCCTGCGGCCGCAATGCTTCGTCGATATCCGGCGCGCGTTGCAGCACGTAGTCGATCGCCGTCGCGTCCGGCGCGATCAGCGCGCCGCGCGCGCCGGCCTCGACCGCCATATTGCACAGCGTGAAGCGCGCCTCGACGCTGAGCGCTTCGATCGCGCTGCCGCAGAACTCGACCACATAGCCGCGCGCACCCTGGGCACCGATCCGGCCGATGATCATCAACACCAGATCCTTGGCCGTGGTGCCGGCCGGCAGTGTGCCGTCAACGCGGATCCGCATGTCCTTCGCCAGCCGGTAGACCAGCGTCTGCGTGGCCAGCACGTGCTCGACCTCCGAAGTGCCGATGCCGAAGCCCAGCGCACCCAGCGCGCCATAGGTGGTGGTATGGCTGTCGCCGCAGATGACCACCATGCCGGGCCGGATCATGCCGTGCTCGGGCGCGACCACGTGCTCGATGCCCTGCAGCCGGTCGTTGGTATCGAATAGCGCAATCCCGTGCCGATCGCAATTGGCCTTCAGATTGCTCGCCTGCAGCGCCGACGCGGGATCGGCAATCACGCGGATCGCGCCGGGCTGGGTCGACGGATGCGTCGGGATGATATGGCTGACGACGGCAACGTTCTGCCCCGGCATCAATACCGGCCGGCCTTGCTCGTGCAGGCCGGCGAAGGCCTGCGGGCTGGTGTACTCGTTCATCAGATGCAGATCGCAGAACAGCAGGACGTTGTCGTCGTCCAGCCTGGCGACCGTATGGGAGTCGACCAGCTTGCGATATAGCGTGCGGGGAATCATGCAGGGTTCCGAGTGAGACGATATGTCATGCCGCGACGTTCTGCGGCTTCTGTCGCGGGCAATTTCGAGTTCAATCCGCCGAGATGCCGCGCTCCTTGATCAGCTTGGCCCACAGCGGCATTTCCTTGGCGAGGCGTGCGCGCGCCTGCTCCGGCGTGGTCGGCATCGGATCGAAGCCCTCGCGCACCATGCGGGCCTTCAGCGCCGGCGCGTTCAACGCAGTATTGAGCGCGGCGTTCAGCTTGGCGATCACCGGCTGCGGCGTTCCGGCCGGCGCGAAGACCATGAACCAGGTCTCGAAGGCATAGTCCGGCAGCCCCGCTTCGGCGATAGTCGGCACATCGGGCATCAGCGGCGAGCGCTTGGGGCCGGTCACGCCGATCGCGCGCAGCTTGCCGGCCTGCACCTGCTGTTGTGCGGCCGACAGCACCGGGAAGCTCATGTTGACCTGACCGGCGATGGTGTCCATCAGCGCCGGACCGCCGCCGCGATACGGGATGTGTTCGATCGGTACGTTTGCCACGCTCTTGAACAGCTCCGCCGCCATATGGAAGGTGCTGCCCGGGCCCGCCGACCCATAGGTGTACTTGCCGGGCTGGGCCTTCAGCATCGACAGCAGCCCCTTCAGGTCCTTGGCCGGCAGCTGGTTGTTGACCACGAGCACGTGCTGGGAGCTCGCCACCATGCCGATCGGCGCCAGATCCTTTTGCGTGTCGTACGGCATCTTCGCGAACAGCGAGGGATTGATCGCCAGCGACACGGTCTGCAGGCCGATCGTGTAGCCGTCGCCGGCCGCCTTGGCTACCGCGTCGACGCCGATATTGCCGCCGGCGCCGCCCTTGTTCTCGATCACGATGGTGCCGCCGAGCGCTTTGGCCCATTCGTCGGCGACCAGCCGTGCCGCGATATCGGCGCTGCCGCCCGGGGCGTACGGCACCACCAGCTTGATCGGCCGCTCGGGATAGCCCTGCGCATACGCGCCCGCGGCGCCAAACGTGCTGCCGAAAGCCAACGCGAGGCTGGCGCAAAGGAATTGCGGTTTCATCGTTGTCTCCATCCACCCGGGGGTTGAGTAGTTGTTCGTTTCGTTATTGGTCTCGTTGTGGAAGGCATCGTATCATTGCTGCAAACCAGCATAATTTCCGGGCAGATCATGCTTGATTAACTGCGAGTCATGAATCGCCCCTTGTCTCAAAAACCTTCATGGATGGCTTCTCCGATCTCGCCTTCTTCGCCACCGTCAACAAGCACGGCAGCCTGGCCGCCGCCGCGCAGCAACTCGGCGTCACGCCGCCCGCGGTCAGCAAGCGCCTGGCCGCGCTTGAACGCCGGCTTGGCGTGCGCCTGCTGCAACGAACCACGCGGCGGCTCAGCCTGACGCCGGAGGGCGAGACCTATCTGGTCGAAGGCGCCCGCGTGCTGGCCGAACTGGAGGCGCTGGAGCGCACCGTGGCGGGCAGCGGCGCGACGCCGCACGGCCTGCTGCGGATCAGCGCCACGCTCGGCTTCGGCCGGCGGTATATCGCGCCGGCACTGTCGGCGTTCGCGCGGCTGCATCCGCGCGTCGAGGTGCAGCTGCATCTGAGCGACCGCCCGGTCAATCTGGTCGAACAGGGTTTCGATGCATCGATTCGCTTCGGCGAGTTGCCGGACGCACGGCTGACCGCCCGGCTTCTCGCCAACAATCGCCGCCTGCTGTGCGCCACGCCCGGATATCTGAAATCGGCCGGCACACCGGCCACCCCGCAGGATCTGACACGGCATCAATGCATCTTCATTCGGGAGAGCGACGAGACCTTCGGCACCTGGCATTTGCGCAGTGGCGCGCGGCAGGAGACCGTCAAGGTGCGCGGTGCGCTGAGCACCAACGATGGCGAGTCGGCGCTGGGTTGGGCGCGCGAAGGGCACGGCATCCTGGTCCGTTCGGAATGGGACGTGGCACCGCTACTGCGCAGCGGCGAGCTGCAGCCGGTGCTGAAGGAGTGGAGCCTGCCGAACGCCGATATCTACATCGTGTTCCCGACGCGCAGCCATCTGTCGGCGAAGACCCGCGCGCTGGTCGACTTCCTGCTGCAACGCTTTGCCGCCCACCGTCGCGTCGACAGCGGCGCGCCGCACAACGGCTGGTGATCGTGACAGCGGTGCGCCGGCGCTTACTCGCGGTATGGGCGCAGCGGCGCGGCCACGGCCTCCAGCGGCTTGCGTTCGGCATCGACCGCGTATCGCCACGCCAGCAGCCCGGCGACGATCACCAGCGCCGCGCCGATCGCATAGCCGATCGCTACCGCCTCTCGGCTGCCGGTCTCGACCAGCATGCCGAACAGCGCCGGCGCGGCAAAGCCGCCGGCACCGGTGCCGATCGCGAAGAAGATCGAGATGGCCAGCGCGCGGATTTCCAGCGGAAAGACTTCGCTGACGGTCAGATAGGCCGAACTTGCCGCGGCCGACGCCAGGAAGAACACGGCCGACCAGCACAGCGCCAGACCGCGCGCATCGACCCAGCCCTGCACGAAGGCCCAGCCGGTCAGCGCGAGCCCCACGCCGGACAGGCAATAAGTCAGGCCGATCATCCTGCGCCGGCCCACCTGGTCGAACAGCGGCCCCAGGATCAATGGACCCAGCACGTTGCCCAGCGCGAACGGGAACAGATAGAGGGCCACGCGCCCATCGGGCACGACATAGAAACGCGTCAGCACCAGCGCATAGGTGAAGAAGATCGCGTTGTAGAAGAAGGCCTGCGAGATCATCAGCGCGAGCGCCACGACCGTGCGTCTGCGATAGCGATGCAGCATCACGTGGGCGACCTCGCGCCATGGCGTCGCCTGGCCCGCGGTGCGCGGCATTTGCCTGAGCACCGTATCGTCGCGAGCGGTATGCGCGGAATGACCGTAGACCTCGGCCTCGATCCGCTCGACGATGCGCAGCGCCTCCTCCGGCCGCCCATGCGTCAGCAGCCAGCGCGGGCTCTCCGGCACGTCGCGCCGCACCAGCAGGATCGCGATGGCAAGGATCGCACCCAGCGCGAAGCCCGCGCGCCAGCCCAGTTCGGGGCCGAGCACCCGCGGGTCCAGCAGCACCAGACTGAGCCCCGCGCCGAGCGCGGCGCCCAGCCAGAAGCTGCCGTTGATCGCCAGGCTGACGCGGCCGCGCACACGCGCCGGCACCAGTTCGTCGATCGCGGAATTGATCGCCGCGTACTCGCCGCCGATACCCAGACCCGTGACGAAGCGGCATAGCGCAAAGACCGCGAAATTCGGCGAAAAGGCGGTCGCCAGCGTCGCGCCCATATAGACCGCCAGCGTCAGCAGAAACAGCCGCTTGCGGCCAAGGCGATCGGTCAGGCGGCCGAAGACCAGCGCACCGAGCACGGCGCCGGCGATATAGATCGAACCCGACCAGCCGAATTGCGAGGCCGACAAGCCCAACGTATCGGGCCGCTGCAACACGCCGCCGAGCGATCCGACCAGCGTCACCTCGAGGCCGTCGAGCACCCATGCCACACCGAGCGCGATCACCACGCGCCAGTGCCAGCGGGACCAGGGCAAGCCATCGAGCCGCTCAGGCAACGCCGCCGCCGGGGCGATCGAGCGGGCCTGCGCGGGTGCCGTCATCACGCCTTTCCGTCGGACTTGCCGGACTTGCCCGACTTCGCGCCCTTGCCTTTGCCCTTGCCGGCAGCGCCGGCGTTTGGCTTGCCGCCCTCCCTGTCATCGAGATGGCCCGGCAAGCCCCGCGCCTTGCTGCTGCGCGCCAGCTTGACCGCATGCGCGAGCGCCAGCGCAAACCCCGGCACGGTATCGAGGCGCCCGTCGATATGGCGCCGGAAGAAGTCCGCCCAGCGGAAATCGGGATAGGCCTGCTTGACCTTGTCGTAGCCGCCGGCCAGCTGCGCGAAGGCCTCCAGACTGCGGTACGGATCGTCGCGCATCTCGGCCAGCGAATGGGGCAGCGCCGCCAGTCCCTGCCGTTCGCCGTATTGATCGTACGGATGCACCAGATGCCGCGCCTCCATCTCCAGCCAGAAGCGATCCGGCGGCAGCGCGCTCCAGTTGTGCTTGATCACCGCCGGCACGCTTTCCATGCCGAGCTCGTACCAGGCGCGCGCCCAATGGTGGTGGTCGATCACGTAGAACGCCGGCCCCGGCCCGATCACGACATGGATGCGATGCCGCTCCATCAGCTCGATCTGCTTGCGGCCCTGATGGCGCAGGGTCACGTCCATCTTGCTCTGTACGTGATACAGGCCGACCGTCATCTGCGTCGGCCGCAATTGCCGGACCGGCAGCGTGACACGGGCGCCCTTGCGCCAGATTTCGCCGGTGAGCGCTTCAGCCGGCGGCGCGGATATCGCACCGCCCGCCGCCGTCTTGTCGTCGGCCGGATCCGGTCCTTCGCGCAACCGGGCGGGCTCGCCGCTGCGTTTCATTGCCTTGCCTCCCTTGCGGCCGTCTTGCCGTGGCTTCATGCGGGCCTTTGGTGGTTCGCTGATGACCGAGGCGGGGCAAGAAGCATGCCGTGGCTGGAAGCCTTTCAACCGGGGAATCATCGCGAGTGTGCAGGCGTCGTCGATTGTAAAACCTGCAATATCGGGTTGCTGGAAATGCCTGTTAGCGCGTCATCTCACTTCCAGGCTGCAGCCCACTGCTCGAATTCGCTGGGACGCAGCCGGAACCGCGCAATGCTGCCGAGATGCAAGGTCATCAACTGCGTTTCGACGACCTCGACAAAACGGGAGCGATCCTGTTCCGCCAGTTGCTCGGCACGGCTTCGGATAAACGATACGGCCTGAATCCTGTTCATTGTCATGCGCACCACCTCGGCCACGGTCTCGCCAATCTGGATTCGATATCGCATGCGGAAAGGGTCCGGCTCCCCGACCGACTGCCGGACAGCGGAATAGCGCGCGCACGAGCGCTGGTAGGCCCATACAAATACGTCGCGCAGCAACTCGACGCGATTCAATTCATAGATGGCCAGCATGGCGCTGATATAGACCTGCTGCGGGACATCGACGAAAGAAAGCGGACAGAGGTTGTGCTTGATCAGCGGAATATTGGCGGCCAACCGCGAGACGCGTTTATTGACGTCCTCGAACGGCTGCAGATAGGGCAAATGGACCATCGCAAAAAATGCCTGCTCGAACGGGTCGTCGATCGCAGCGGCCGTCTCCAGCACGCGCTGGAAGCACTCTGCAATCCGCTGCGGCCCGTCCAACGGCGTGAACGACGTTTGCCCGATACCGACCGCGATGGTGCGAAGTCGCCCGCTGGCGGCAGGGTCCGGCAGCAGATTTTCGGAAAGCAGCGCGTGCAGGTTCTGAATCGTATAGCTGTTGAACTGAATTTCCTCGGCGCTGGCCAACAGGAATTCGATGGCCTCCTTGTGGTTCAGGATCATCTGCGCTTCGATTGCGCCCTTGCCTTCCGCGGCTTCGCCGACGGACAGCAGATGCTCGGTCTCCAGCAACGAATACGTATTGCCCTCGAGGCGGCTGGAATTCCACGACAGGTCGATCAACAGGCGGCTCGCGATCTGGCGTGCGTAAGTCCCGGCAGGCTCCTGCGAGCCCACCACGCTTCCCTGCGACCTCAACTCCGTGCGTATGGTCTCGGGCAGATAGAAGGTCCGGTTCGGGCGATAAGCGTCGAGAAACGCGCGGTTGTAACGCGCCGCAGGGCGCCGGCCCAACGGCTGGAGGACATGGGCCTGAATCGATTCGGCCTCGGCCGTCAAGGGCACGCGGATCTCGCCGCGCCTCGTCAGTCCGAGTTCCAGTTTGACGTTGCCCGCCGCAGTGACCATCGTCGCCGCGCGATACCGAGTCGCGCGCCCGGCACGCTCGCGGCGCAGGTATCCTTGCGCAATCAGGTCGTTCAGCCATCGCTGAACAGTGCGACGTGTGGCCACTCCACGCAGGCCGGCATCGATCTGCTCGATTCCGACGCCTTCCGGGTGGTGTGATACAAGGTCAAGCAAGACCTCGTATTGCTTGTTGGCAAGGGTTTTTGGCATCACTTCAACACCCGCTTGGTGTCGCGATATCGAAAATTGCGACATCATCTGCGTCGCTAATGTCGCGAAAGCCGATTATCACGACATCCCCCATGTCGCGCAACAGCGCCTCTGCAGAACGTGGCTATGCGCAAGAGCGGTCCCCGCAGCACAATCCGACATGAAGCCGCAACGTATCCTCCCCCTCGACACACTGCTTTCCGAAGTCCGCGCCTGCCGAGCCTGCGAACCGGACCTGCCGCTCGGTGCCCGTCCCGTCCTGCAGGCCTCACCGCAATCCCGCATCCTGATCGTCGGCCAGGCCCCCGGGATCAAGGTCCACGAGACCGGCATCCCGTGGAACGACGCCAGCGGCAAGCGGCTGCGCGAATGGCTCGGAGTCGATGCCGAGACGTTCTACGACCCGACCCGATTCGCCATCGTGCCGATGGGCTTGTGCTATCCCGGCCGCGCCGCGAGCGGAGACAAGCCGCCGCGGCCGGAATGCGCGCCGTTGTGGATGGACCGGATTCTGGCCAGGCTGAAGAACATCGAACTGACGTTGCTGGTCGGCCTGCACGCGCAGCGGTATTTCCTCGGCGCGGCGAACAAGGCATCGCTGACCGAGACGGTCAGGGACTGGGCGGAATTTGGTCCGGGCGTCGTGCCGTTACCGCACCCGTCGCCGCGCAACGTCGCCTGGTTTCAACGCAATGGCTGGTTTGGCGAGGCAGTGTTGCCGGCGTTGAAGGCGGAGGTCGGTCGGGTGCTGGCCGGAGTTCGATAAAGCGGGATCAATACTCGGCGCTGGACAGCCTTCGAATGGTGAGCGCCGCCCTCTGTTCAATCAGTCGAACGATTCTTGCCACGACGTCCGACCCGCCGAAAATATCCGCCCTTTCAGCTAGCAAGCGCATGGCGACCACAGGCAATTGTTCCGCCATCTGAACCACTGCCCTTAGAGATGGCGGCACTGCCAGTCCGCCATCTTGTGCGAGCCGTTCCCAATGTTGGACGTAGAGCTCCGTGAATTTGTACTTGCCGCCCAGTTTCATCGCCATCTTCGGTGTCAGATCCGAATAGATTGCGGTGGACAACGTGTCGTAAAGCGGCGCCAGCTCTGGCCCGCTGCTGCGGTACAACAGCGAAAAATTCTTCGCATGGGCGTCGTGATTGCCTATCAACGCATGAAATACGGTATAGCGAAACAGGCGGAGTACAGCCGGAGCAAAGGGACGGACGACACGGCGAAGTAATGCAAAGCATTGCGCCATATCAGGACCACCTTCATTCTGATATTTGGATTCCGGTACCACACCCAGCGCCTGGCAAAAATCTTCCTGGTGCATCCGATGAATCTGCCCAGAGCCGTCCCGGAGGCGGTCATAGCGCTCGACAAGCAGATAGCGCCGTGCACCCACCATGCTGATCCGCGCGGGCGCCACTGCCAAGCCCATCGCTTCCGCCAGCGCCATGCAGAAGCCCTCATTGCTTACGCTGTCCTCGATTCCCTCGATAGCCGGCTTCAGGATGTGTGTGCTTGGCGCCCCGCCTAAAGGCAAGCCTATGCGCTGACCGTCGACTATCACGGGAAGCTTGTCTTGTACACCGGCCAACGACAACCTCAAATCGTCCTTGCCGACAAGCATGGGGCGGCGCGGCAGCTCATCGAGCAGCGCAGCCAATTCGTCGTCATCCAACCACTGCACCGAACCTTGATGCTGCGATGGCAACGGTTGGCCGGGCTCGACGAATGTCACGGCACCGGCGCACTCACCACCGATGTGGTCGAGCAAGGCAAAGTCGTTCTGGACCGACACGTGAAACTGTTGTGCGATCAGCCTGCGCAGTCGTCCCTCGGGCAGCAGACCAGCGAAGAAGGCCCGGGCAACAAAATCGTCGAACGGCTCTTCTTGCAGCGGCAAGGAGCAAGACAGAGCGAGCGCATCGGGTCGTTGCAACCAATCGGTGGAGTAGGCAAAGCGCAAACGGCCGTGCGACAACGACAAGGTGCCGACCCGACTGCGCTGCAGCCATACCTCCAATTCACGCGTCATCATGGTGTTCTTCAGTGTTCAAGCCTTGGAGTACCAATCGCCCTCCCACCGCGTCGATCACGCGCAATAACGTATCGAGCCTCAGTGTGGGCTTGCCGGCTTCGGCCTCGACGATAAAACGAAGGCCGCATCCGGCAGCCATCGCCAATTCTGACTGTGTCAAATGCAGACGTTTTCGAGCGGCGCGCAAGGCCGGCCCGAGGTCTGACGCGGAGCGGATCAGTGTCATGCGGTTTTCCCGTTCGGGATATAAGACGCCGTCACGAAAGTATAGGCAATGAAATTTCCCGATCGGGAAATTTGAGGCTCCCAAACATTGTAATCGGACGGATTTATCCCGTTCGGGAAAATTCGCCCTACGGCCGCCGGCGCACCAGCTTGCTTCCGCTCCCCGCCCCCAACACCCTGCGCAACGCCGCCTCAAACCTCGGATCGAGGACGGCGCCCACGTTGAACCGTGCCCATTGCGATCGCGCTTCCGGATCGACCCGGAACACGCGGCCTGGGGCGATCATGACCTTTTGCGCTAACAGGACCTCGGCGAGCGCCAGGGAGTCGGGTACGTCCGGGAATGCCGCCCACAGGTACAGACTCTGCGGCGGCCGCGCCCATACGTCGGCGCCGAGGCGATCGAACAGGACCAATGCCCGCTCGGTGGCATCCGCGAGCCGCGCGCGCAATTTGGCGAGATAGCGCTGGTAGTGGCCTTCGCTGAGGATCACGTCGACGGTGCGCTCGCAGTATTCCGAACTGCTGACATGGATCAGCGCCTTCAGGTCGGCGAGGTCGCTGGCGAGCGCATCGTTGCAGGCGATATAGCCGACCCGCAACGCCGCCGAAAAGGACTTCGAGAAGCTGCCGATATAGATGGTCCGTTGCAGCTGGTCCAGTGCGGACAGCCGCGGCAGCGTGGTCGGCTTGAAGTCGGCCAGCGCGTCGTTCTCGACCACCAGCAGATTGAAGCGCTCCGCCAGCTGCAGCAGGCGATAAGCCTTGGCCGCGGAAAGGTCCGAGCCAGTGGGGTTGTGGCCGACCGATTGCGTGAAGAACAGCCGCGGCCGCTCGCGGGTCAGGATCTGTTCGAGCGCCTCGATGTCGGGCCCATCCGCGAGCCGCGGCACGCCGACGATGCGGGCACCGGCCAGCTTCAGCTTCCCGAACAGCGGGTAGTAGCCCGGATCGTCGACCAGCACCGTCCCGCCGGCCGGCACGAAATAGCGGATCACGAGGTCCAGCGCCTCGTTGGCGCCGTGGGTCAGCACGATCTGCCTTGCCTGCGCGCCGATGCCGACATCGCCGAGCTTGCGCACCAGATGGTCGCGCAGCGGACCAAAGCCGAAGCGGTTGCCGTAGCGGAACAGCGCGCCCAGGCCGGTACGCACGACCTTGTGGTGATACCGGTCCAGCCGCGCCTCGGCGAGCCAGGACACCGGCGGAAAGCCGTCGCCGACGGCCAGCACGTCGGGCCGGCTCTTCAACTGTTCGCGCATCAGCCAGACGATGTCCATCGCGCGGCCAAGCGTCCCGGCATCCTCCTCCGGCGCGGGCCTGGGTGCCACCTCGCGCACGAAGAAGCCGGAACCACGCCGCGGCTCGACCAGCCCGCGCGCGACCAGCAGCTCGAAGGCGGCGACGATGGTGTTCTTGCTGTAGCCATGCAACTGCGCTAGTTCGCGCAGCGACGGCAGGCGATCGCCGGTGCGATACGCGCCCTCCGCAATCTGGCGGGCGATCGAGTCGGCCAGCGTGGCGGCGAGCGAGGGAGATCTGCGGGCGGTGCCGGGAGCTGTGGAGGTCATCGAAGGGGCGTAAAAACCAGGCGAGAGGTCACTGTCCCCGCAAACTGTACCCCTATTGACTGGTACAGTCACCCTAGACTGTCTCCATTCCATACCAGAGAACCACAGAACGGAGACCTCGATGCTCGCTTCCCTGCCCTCGTCCGACGCCAACGTCGCCGAGCCCCGCCGCAAACCCGTGGACTCCCGCCTGCCGCGCTTTCGCGAGATGACGCCGGCCCAGCGTCTGGCCGCCATTGCCGATGCAGCCGGTCTCGACGAAGACGAGCACGCGCTGCTGGCCGAGCCGGGCGCATTGGGTGCGGCCCGTGCCGACGGCATGATCGAAAACGTGATCGGTACCTTCGAGCTGCCTTTCGGCGTGGCCGGCTATTTCCAGATCAATGGCAGGGACGTGCTGGTGCCGATGGCGGTCGAGGAGCCGTCCGTCGTCGCCGCGGCCTCGTATATGGCCAAGCTCGCGCGCGGCTGCGGCGGTTTCGAGACCTCGAGCTCCGGCCCGCTGATGCGCGCGCAGGTGCAGGTGGTCGGCGTCGCCGATCCCTATGGCGCGCGGCAGGCGCTGCTGCGCCATCGCGACGAGATCCTCGCCGTGGCCAACGCGCGCGACAAGGTGCTGATCGGACTGGGCGGCGGCTGCCGCGACATCGAGGTCCATGTGTTTCCCGACACGCCGCGCGGCGCGATGGTGGTGATGCATCTGATCGTCGACGTGCGCGACGCGATGGGGGCCAATACCGTCAACACGATGGCCGAGGCGGTATCGCCGGTGGTCGAGCGCATCACCGGCGCGCCGGTCCGGCTGCGTATCCTGTCGAACCTTGCCGACCTGCGGCTCGCGCGCGCACGCGTGCGTCTGACGCCCGAGGTGCTGGCCACCGGCGAGCGCAGCGGCGAGGCGATCATCGAAGGCGTGCTCGACGCGTACACCTTCGCGGCGATCGACCCGTACCGCGCGGCGACACACAACAAGGGCATCATGAACGGCATCGATCCGGTCATCGTCGCGACCGGCAACGACTGGCGCGCGGTCGAGGCCGGCGCGCATGCCTATGCCTGCCGCGCCGGCCGTTACACATCGCTGACCCATTGGGAGAAGGACGCCAGCGGCGCGCTGGTCGGCACGATCGAGTTGCCGATGCCGGTGGGACTGGTGGGCGGCGCGACCAAGACCCATCCGCTGGCGCGGCTCGCGCTGAAGATTCTCGGCGTGCAAAGCGCGCAGGAACTCGGCGAAATCGCCGCTGCCGTCGGACTGGCGCAGAATCTCGGCGCCTTGCGTGCGCTGGCGACCGAGGGGATCCAGCGCGGCCATATGGCGCTGCACGCCCGCAATATCGCGCTGGTCGCCGGCGCCGTCGGTCAGGAGGTCGAGCAGGTGGCGCGGAAGATGGCCGAGGAAAAGGACGTGCGGACCGATCGCGCGATTGAATTGCTGGCGCAGTTGCGGCGGGGATAAGGACACCAGGCTGCAAAGGCTGCCCTCTCCCCAGCCCTCTCCCGCAAGCGGGAGAGGGAGCAGACCAACAGCGTGCCCGAGGCCGGTGGTTCCCTTCCCGCTCCCGCGCGAGAGGGAAAACGGACCAACAGCGTGAACAAGGCCGAGGTCTTCTTCCCTCTCCGCTCGTGAGAGGGAAAGCAGACCAACAGCGTGCCAACGCCGAGGTTTTCTCCCCTCTCTCGCGAGCGGGAGAGGGAGCAGACCAACAGCATGCGCAAGGCCGAAGGTTTTCTCCCCTCTCCCGCGCTTGCGGGAGAGGGGTTGGGGG
Source organism: Cupriavidus sp. UGS-1 (assembly GCF_021213615.1). Lineage (NCBI taxonomy): Bacteria > Pseudomonadati > Pseudomonadota > Betaproteobacteria > Burkholderiales > Burkholderiaceae > Cupriavidus > Cupriavidus sp. UGS-1. The sequence continues at coordinate 234,336 of NZ_JAJQJF010000004.1, forward strand.
AGAGGGCAAGCGCCCCGCGCCAACCCCACGCTCGCCACACCAACAAAAAGCGCCCGACAAATGGAGGCGCCACACAGGAGACAACGATGCCAACTGAAACAAAGCCCGCCGGCAGCCCGCTGGTCGAAGTCTGGGGCGACACCGCCAACCCGCGCCATCTCGCCTGCGCGATCGTCATCGGCGGGGCGCTGAGCCTTGCCGCGTTCGCCATCGCGAGCCGCATCCTGACCGAACTGGTCCGCACGCCCGAGCTCGCACGCGCCTATGCGATGCTCGCCGGGCTGGCCGGCTGCGTGCTGGCCGGCTTCATTTGCGCCTGCCTGTTCAAGCCGAAGCGCGTGGTGACCGAGGATATCTCCGCCACGGGCAGTGTGACCGCCGGTGCCGCTCGCGAGCAGGCGCTCGACCGCCTTGCCGAAGAATCCGGTGGGCTGGGAACCATGGCCGACCTCCCCGCCGCCACGGTGCAGGAACTGCGCGAACTGCAGCTCTACGAATTGTTCGCTGCTCGCGAGCGCGGCGCGACGGCCGCAGCAAGCCAAGCCGAAGCCGCGATACCGGACGCCGCTGCTCCGGTGCGCCCCAACGCCGCCTGACCCGCCACCGTCTGGAGCGCACCATGATCGAATCCACTCCTCTGCTGACGCAGATCCTCGTCGCGCTGGGCATGGGCCTGGCCGGCGCCATCGTGTTCGCGGCCATCGGCCTCGTGTCCGGCACCGACGAGACCACCACGCTGGCGCCACTGACGCTGCTTGTCGTGCTGCTCGGCGTGCCGCCGGCCGGCGTGTTCACCTTCTTCCTGGCCGGCGCGGTCGCCAAGCACATGACGCACGCGGTGCCGACTGCCTTGCTTGGCATCCCCGGCGACACCATGGCCACGCCGCTGATGCAGGATGCCAACCATCTGCGCAATCTCGGCGTGCCGCATATCGCGCTGCGCAAGATGATTTCCGGCGCAATCGTTGCTGCGTTCTGCGCGGTACCGCTGGCGGTGCTGTTCGCCGTGCTGCTGGCACCGTTCGGCGCCACCATCACCAAGGCCGCGCCGTGGATCTTCGTGGCCGCCGCGCTGGTGATCGCCTACGCCTCCCCGGGCCGCTGGGCCTCGGTAGCAACGCTGGTGCCCTTCGTCGTGGTGATCGTCGCGCTGCAGACCTTGACCGCGAAATTCGGCGTCAAGCTGAGCATCAGCTATTTCCTCGGCATCGCCATCGGTCCGCTGATCGCGGACCTGTTCTCGACGCTATCGCCGGTCGACCGTCCACGCATGCAGCGCAAGGAAGCACGCACCTTTACGCTGGCGCCGGACGTCAAGGGTTGGGGCGGCTATTTCCCGAATCCCCTGAAGGTGATGGACGGCACCCAGACCCGCTGGACCGTGGCGACCGCGGCGATCTCGAGCGCGACCTTCGTGTTCAGCCCGGTCGCGATGACGGTGGTGCTGGGCGAGCTCGTCGGCTCGCGCATCAAGCACGCCTATCACCGGCTGACCACGGTCCTCAGCGCCCGCAATGGCGTTACCGAAGCGACCTATATCGCCGAGGCATTGATTCCGCTGATCGCCTTCGGCCTGCCGCTGAGCCCGGTGGCTGCCGGCCCGGCCGCACCGCTGTTCAACGCCCCGCCCGTGTTCACCGTCGATGCGGCCAATGGCCAGACCCACAACCTGCATAACCTGCTGAACCACTGGGAATTCCTCGGCTACGGCCTGCTTGCGGTGCTGCTGGCGGCGATCGTGTCGTATCCGTTCGCAATGAACTACGCGCGCCGCGCCGCGCTGTTCGTGTCGCGCCGCATCTCGCACGAAGCCATCGTCGCGACGTTCGTCGGGCTGATCCTGGTGATCAGCGTGTGGGAAGGCCAGCTGCTCGGCCTGCTGGTGATCCTGACGCTGGGTTCGATCGGCGGGCTGCTGTCGCGCGTGCTGGGCTTCAACACGGGTGTGCAGTTCATGGGGTATTACACGGCGGTGCTGACGGTGCCGGCGCTGATCAAGCTGGCGGGATAACCGTCGCGGTTCGACGGTTCGGCGGTTCGCCAGCCTGGAAAGCTGGCGAACCGGCCTTCACTCCCCCTCCCAATAGTCCAGACTTCCGTCCGCCCGGCCCATATAGGCAAACCCATTGCCTTGATCGAGCACGCCGAATTTTCCCGAGTCGGGATAGTGGCAAAGCTCCGGTGCGGCCATCGTGCTGACGGCCAGCACTTTCAATTCCTGCGCGCCGGTATTGATGATCTGATGCGCGGTTTCCGGACCACCCGCCGGGCAGGAAATCACGTCGCCGGCGCGGATTGGATGGCGGGCCGCGACGATGCGTACTTCACCCGCGCCTTCGACGATAAAGAACATTTCCTCGTTGGCTCGATGGCTGTGGAAGGGAAACACGCGCTTTCCGGGCTCGATCACCGTCAGGTTGTAGCCGAGCTTCTGCGCGCCGAGCATGCGGCCGATCGGCGCCATCCGGCCGCCGTAGCGCTCGGCGGGCAGTTCTGAGCCGTATTGGCGGGACAGGTCGGCGAAGTCCAGGTATTGGGCGTCGGCGATGTTGAGGATGGGATGCGGCATGGTTTGGATCGTCGATATCGGTTTGCGGGGGGCTTGAAGTCTAGTTCATTGCGTCTGGCGGGCTTCCTCCGCAGGACGCATGCACATACGATCTGAGATACTTATTGGTCACTTAAAGACCAACCGATTCCCAATTTTTATCGGTATCATTCCCAAATTTCGCCAGCGCCAATCCCAATTTTCGTCACGCTTGCTCCCAAATTTCCGTTGCGTGGCCGCCACTCGTTCCCTACCATCGCTCCATGGCCGACGCTCCATCCCTATACCCGAGGTTGCTCCAGACCCGCCTGGCAGAGGCCATGACGGATACCCCCGTGGTCCTCGTGGCCGGCCCGCGGCAGGCTGGGAAAACCACCTTGGTTCGTCATATCGCAACAGAGGGGATGCGATACCTGACATTGGATGACGAACTCACGCTGCTCGCTGCCAAGGAAGATCCGAGCGGATTGATCCGAAGCCTTGACCGCGCCGTCATCGACGAAATCCAGCGCGCCCCTGAACTGCTACTGGCGATCAAGAAAACGGTCGACGAGGACCGCCGACCCGGTCGATTCCTTTTGACTGGTTCTGCGAACCTGATGGCGGTGCCCAACGTGGCGGATTCGCTGGCAGGCCGGATGGAAACCCTGACGTTGTTACCCCTATCGCAAAGCGAGATACGGGGCGGCACGGGCAACTGGATCGATTATGCGTTTGGGGGCGGGTTCCTCTCCGCCGCCGACGCCACCACAGGGGAGCACCTTGTGGAAGCCGTTTTGCGTGGTGGGTATCCCGAAGCGATCTCCCGTACGACCGCGCGGCGCAGGACGGCGTGGGCCAGACAATATGTCGATGCCATCCTGCAACGCGATGTCAGGGACGTCGCAGAGATTGCAAAACTAGACCTGCTTCCTCGATTTCTACGTGCGCTGGCCCAGGTTTCAGGACAAGTCTGCAATTACAGCCAGATCGGCGCTCAAGTCGGACTCGACAATAAAACAGTCTCTCGCTACATCGGTGTATTCGAGCAGTTGTATCTGCTGCGCAGGGTCGACGTTTGGGCACGGAATCGGCTGAACCGGGTTATCAAGACTCCAAAGCTTCAGTTCATCGATTCGGGACTATTGTCCATGCTGTGCGGTCTATCTGACGCGGCGATACAGCGGGATCGGTGTCGATACGGAAATGTACTGGAGACTTTCGTATTCAGTGAGCTGCTCAAACATGCAGGGACCGCAGAAACGGATTGCCAGCTCCTGTACTACCGAGACCACGCACAATTTGAGGTCGATTTCGTCATCGAAAATTCGGCCGGTGAGTTGGTGGCGGTCGAAGTGAAAGCCGCTGCAACGGTAAAGGAAAGCGATCTACGTGGATTGAAGCGGCTAGCCGGTCTTGCGGGCGATCAGCTCAGGCTCGGTGTCGTGCTCTACGACGGCGTCGAAACGTTGCCGTTGGGGGAGCGCTTGTGGGCAGCGCCCCTCTCGACATTGTGGGGACGGCCGTAAAGCGCCACCGGCCCATTCGCCCCGCAGCGAGATGTCAGCTGCAGGCCGGGCTTTCGTCTCCCTCGACCAAAGGCACACTTACGACGCGCCCCCAATGCCAATCAGAACCGCCACCGCAGCCCCGCCGAAGCGGTGTGATCGCGGTTGCCGTCGCCGAACTGGCCCGCGTAGCGCACGCTGAAGGTCGCCGTGCGCGACAGCGCCAGATCGGCCCGCAACTCCGCCACTCCCGCATTGCGTGCAATCGGCGCACCCGTGACGGTATAGCTTTGGCTACCAGCGAAGGCCAGCGTCGTCGTCGGCAGCACATCGCCGAACGCGTGTCGCCAGCCGGCGCCGGCGTGCACCGCGCCTTCGACATTGCCGAACTGGAAACGGGCGCCCGTACGCAGGCCCACGGTTGTCATCGTCAGCGTGTTGCTGTCGCCAGGGCTGTGCAGCGCGGCCGATCCGCCGGTCTCGCCGAATCCACGCGTGCGGGTGTCGCTCCATGCCACGCCAGCATAGGGTTCGATCCGCGTGGTGCGCGACAGCGGCAGCGCATAGCCAAGCTCGGTGAATACCTGCGCGGTGCTGGCCGCATAGCTGGCGCTCAATGCCTGCACGTTGCCGCCGATGCTGGCCTGCCGATCGGTGTCGACCTCGTGCCAGCTGTATGCGGTTCCCAGCAGCAGGTTGAGCTTGCCGCCGCCCACATCGAACGCGCGCCCGCCGTATAGCGTGCCGCTGAACGAATCGGTGATCGCTCGGGACGCACGATCCGATACGCGCAGCGTGCTGTTGGCATAGCCGAATGCGCCGCCAACGCGCCAACCTGCGCCCACGTCGCCATCGGCGCCGACATGGAAACCGCCCGTCTGCTGCCGCACGCGCGCGCCGTTGCCATTGCCATTTAGCGTCTGCCAGTTGCCGACCACGTCTACCCACATCGGCTGCGCGGCGGATACCGGCAGCGCCGCAGCGGGCAGCGGCCCGCCGACCTGCGCGATCAAGGCGCCTGGCATCAGCCCGGCCGACAGGCTATCCCGCAGACGGCTCAGCGGCACGCTTCGCGCCGCGCCGGCCAGCGTGATCAGGCCCGTGGCGGTGCTCGCATGGGCTTCGCCGGACAGGCTGTCGAATACCGCCGGCGGCGCGCCTTGCGGCAGCGTCAGCACCGCTTCGTGCAGCGCATTGCTGTCAGGCAGGCTGTCGAGCGCATTGGCCACGGCGATCTGGTTGCCGGTGATTGCCGCGTCGGCAAAACGGATCGGCCTCGTGGGACCGGGCTGTCCCGGCTGTCCCGGTTGCACGGGCGGCTGCGGTTGCACGGGCGGCTGCGGTTGCACGGGCGGCTCCGGTTGAACGGGCGGCTCGGGTTGCTCCGGCGGTTGCGGGTCGACCGGGACCTGCTTGCGCGTCAATTGCAGCGTGACTGCGGTGGGGCCATACGTCAGCGTCGGATCGAGAAACGCATAGTTCGATGCAACCGAGCCGAAGCTGCCCCGCAGTGAGCCCGCCGTCAGGATCGTATAGCTGCGCGTGGACGCAAAATTGCCCTCAGGACCGATATGGACGACGGCACCGCCCAGTGTCGCGGCGCCCGTCACCGCGATACGGTCGCTGGCAGACGAATCGGGATCGGCTTCGACCAGATACGTCGATCCCGCATCCAGCCGCAGATCGCCGTCGACAGTCAACGTACCGATCGAATTGCCCGGCGCAATGGTGCCCCCGTTGGCGACCACCGTGCTGCCAACCGTCCCGAACCCGCCCAGCGAGGCGCCGGCGTTCACATTGACCGGACCGGCCACGCGCGCGGCAGCATGCGCGGCATCTCCGACCACCAGCTTGCCGCCATTGACCTCGGTCGCGCCGGTGTAGGTGTTCGTGCCATTGAGCAACAGCGTGCCGGTGCCGATCTTGGTCAGGCCACCGCCGGTGCCTCCGCCTGCGCCACCATCTTCGATGGTGCCGGATACCTCGGTGGATCGGTTGTCGCCACCGACCGTGAGGCGGTTCCGCCCGAGCAGGAAACGGCCTGAGCCCTCGATCGACGCTGCGGTCAGTTGCCGGTCGAAAGCAGGGCCGTACGTGCCCGAGAAGTCGACCCTGCCCGAGCCGTTGGCAATCAGCGTCGAATTGGCGGGCGTACTCCAACCCCAGAACTCGGTCAGGCTGCCGTCATTGGTGACGACGCGGCTGTTCCCCGCAGTCGACCCTTCCTGAAACGACATGGTGCCGCCGCTGTTGATGATGGTGGCATCCGCGGCGCTACTGTTGCGGTTCAGGTAGGTGAGGCCACCGAGGTTCTCGACCGTTGCCTGCCCGAGCGAAGTGTTGTCATACATCAGGATCGCACCGCCGGCATTGCGAATGACGCGATTGCCCGCGTCGAACCCCTGCATCAGAGACAGCGTCCCGCCGTTCACGATAATCGTTCCGGTACCGAGCGCATTGCCGGTCGATTCCAGCGCGCCGCCGTTGACGACGGTGCCGCCGGCATAGGTGTTGGCGCCGGTCAGCGCCAGCGTGCCGCCACCGGTCTTCGTCAGCTGACCAGCCCCGGAAATCGTTCCGTTGTGCGTCAATGTAGTGCCCGGGTCGACGGAGAAGGTACCGCCGCTGCTGCCGATCGAAGTAGCGCGCGCGGTCGTCAGCGACGCTGTCGTGCGCAGCGCTCCTCCATCCAGCATCAGGTTGCCAGCGCTCGCACCGAGATTGGCGTCGCTCGCAATGCTCAGCGTGCCATCGAGGATTCTCCATGGCGTGGTGCGGGACGTGCTGCCGGCCAGCGTCCAGGTCGACGTACCGGTCTTCTCGAATTGCGAGAAGCCGTTGTAGCTGGTGCCGATTTGCGAGACGTCGAACGACTGATCGGCGCTGCCACCCAGCGCCAGCACATTGTTGGCACCGAACACGGCAACTCTGCCGTTGATTACGCTGGTGCTCCACAGTTCGAGCCGATTGGTACCCGAGTTCAGAAAGATCGCGTATTCGCGGCCCAGCCGCCCCATGCCACCGGAGATTTCCCCGCTGTTGACGATGCTGACGTTGCTGCCGGTAATCGCGATGCCGCCGCGCCCCGCCTGTCCCTGAGCGCCGGTTTGGGCGCCGACGATCGCGCCGGCGCCCCCGGTGCCGCCATCCCCACCGCGAAGCGTCCCGGCGTTGACAATGACGCCACCGCCCGACAGTTCGACCGCATTCCCGCCGTCGCCGCCGTTCCCGCCGCTGGACGGCCCATCGAAGGAGCCCGGATCCATATCGGCGCCTTTTCCGCCCGCACCGCCACTGCCGCCAGACACAGACGCTTGACGCTCGATTTGCATGCGAACGAATCCGCTCGCCGAAATGCCGCTGCCTCCGCCGCCGCCATTGCCGCCACCGCGGATCGTGACGCCAGGCTGCCCTTGAAAGCCACCGCCTTCGCCACCCGCGCCGCCATCGCCGCCCACGATGTTGACCTGGTCCCTGACCAGAATGCCGTGATCGCCCGAATGCTGGATTGCGATGCCGCCGGCCCCACCGCCGCCGCCGCCGCCGGTGTAGTAAACGACGCCGCCCGAGATATAGCCGCCGCCCTTGCCGCCGTTGCCGCCCGCTCCTCCCCGCAGCCAGCTGACGGGCCCCGTGGGGAAAACGGTAAGGTCGCCGCCGGAGACGATCCCGGCGGCACCGCCACCGCCACCGCCGCCCCCATCGCCCAAATACACCCCGACGTCACTGGTAATGTGGCCGCTCATACCCCAGCCGCCATTGGGACTCAGCGCCGTACCGGCACTGCCGCCGGCCGGGACAACCCAGTCGTTGGCATGTTCCTCCGACAGGCCGCCGTGGCCACCCGCCTGGCCTTGCCCGCCGCCACCACCACCCGTGCCGGGGCTGTTGTCGGCGACACCATTGCCGCCGGGCCCCGTCATACCGCCCAGGCCGCCCGGTATCGGAATCGAATTAGAGTATGAGCTTCCCTCTCCTCCGCTCCCGCCAACGGCAAGAGCCCAGGCCGCCGACGGCGCGAGCATTTGAATGGATACGGCGAGCGCAATCGCGTGCCGACGCGGGCAAGCCGCGTCGCTGACCGGTATTGTCTGCATTGTTCTTCTTTATTGTTTGCCACGGCGAATACCGTGGCCTTCCCGTCGAAATGCCGGCGCTCGCTGCTACGCCGTTCTGATTACCCGCACGCGATTATAGGGATGGCGTGCCAATCTGAACGCCAGGATTACCGGTCATATCCAGCCGTGATTCGGCTGCCCAAATCTCCAGGACAGGCGTTGCGCCGCCCCAGCCAATCGACGCGCCACAATACCGTCGAGCGCGCTGTCGAAACTGCCCGCGGTTCCCATCGTCGCCAATACCAGCACTGCCGTCCCGGTGTGGTCGAAGACCGGCGCGGCCAACGTATGGATACCGGGCACCGGCTTGTCGAGCGCATCGTCCATGCGTTGCTCGCGAATGCGTGCGAGCCTCGCGGCATAGGCGGACCTTTCCTCTCGTAGCGCCTTTACTGGTGCGCCGGCCATCCGCACCGCTTCGTGTTGAAGCAGTCCGTCGAGGACGTCTGCGGGCTGATGGGCGGCGAACACGCGCCCGATCGCGGTATTGACCAGCGACAGCACCGTACCGACGCGCAGGCTGACGTGCTGCGGCCGCGCCGATTCTTCGAGCCGTACTACGGTAGGCCCGAGCGGACCGAGCACCGCCATCGCGACACTGAGCCCGGTATCGACTGCCAGGCCGCGCACTTCCGGCTCGGCCTCGCGCACCGGCGACAGCCGCTGCAGCGCGATCAGCCCCAATTGCAGCGCCAGCGGTCCAGGCAGGAAACGCCCATCGGCATCGCGCTCGAGTACACCGGCTCGCACCAGGCTGACCAGATGCGGAAAGGCCTTGGCGGCAACCATGCCGGCGCCGCGTGCCAGTTCACTGAGCGCGAGCGGGCTGCCCGCACGCAGCAGCGCTCCGATCAGCTGGGCGCTGGCATCGAGCGCCTGAATGCCGCGCTGCGGCTTGCCTGCGGCCTCGTCGCTGGTTCCGATCGCGTTCGTCATGAGTCAGTCTTCTCCGCGCAGCGAATTTGCAGCTTGCGCAGCCGTCGCCAGCAGGGCACGGGCCAGTTCGCCGCGCCAGGTGGTGTCGATATTGGCCGTCGGCCCAATCGCGGTGAGCAGCAGACGAAGGGCGCCCCTAGCGTCCCGCACGGGCACGCACAGGCTGCTGACGCCGGGGCTCGGGATATCGATGCTGCGTGCGATGCCGCGGCTGCGCACCTCGTCGAGCTCGGCAAGAAACGCAGCGCGTGGGGGACGCGCCGGCAGCGCGTCGAACAGCGGCACCCATTGCGCTTGGTCCACGCAGGCGCAATACATGCGGCCGGTCGCGGTGGTGGCCAGCGACATCACGGTGCCGACATGCAGATTGACGTGCAGCGGCGCATTGCCGCGCTCGTAGCGGACGATGGTCGGACCCTGAGGACCGGGTACGCTGACGGCCACGCTGCAGCCGGTCCGTGCCGTCAGTTCGGCGACGAGGGGCACCGCCGCATGCAGGCCGGGATCCAGCTCCAGCCGCATCCGGGCCAGTTGCAGCGCCAGTGGGCCCGGCTCGAAGCGATCGTCGAGATGGTCGCGCTTGATCCAGCCCTGGCGCGTCAGCGAAACGAGATAAGGATGGGCCTGAGCCGGTGCAATGCCGACGGCCGTGGCGAGCTCCGCGGCCGATAGCGGCGCGCGCGCTTCCGCTAGCGCCTGCAGGAAGCGGCCGGCCACATCGACGCTCTGCACGCCGCGCTGTGTCTTCTCCTGTCCCGCCTGCCCTTCCTCGCCCATCGTCACCCTCCGAAAGGCTGGATATTAATCCAACGCCGCATGGAGACCGCGGCGGCGGCCTGCTGGGGCCTCACGCGGCCCGTGGCGGCGCGGCCGCCCCCGGACTGCCTCTGCGCTCTTTTTATTTTCTAGCAAACCATTTGGATATTGACTAACACAAGAACGTCTCCTACCATCCGTCTACCCCGACAACACCGTGCGCAGTTCGCGCCCGGCCAATCCAATAACGAAGGGGCGAGACAGTATTCGTGCGTTGTCATCTGCAATGCCGCCCGCTGCCGCGCCCCGCACCCACGACGAGGCAAGCATGGCCAAAGCATTCGCATCGCAGGCCGACCTGGAAGCCAAAAAGGTCACCTTCACCCAGCTGTCCGAGAACGCCTACGCCTATACGGCCGAAGGCGACCCGAATTCGGGCGTGATCATCGGTGACGACGGCGTGCTGATCGTCGACACCACCGCGACGCCCGCGATGGCGCAAGACCTGATCGCCCGGATCCGCACGGTCACCGACAAGCCGATCAAGTACGTGGTGCTGTCGCACTATCACGCGGTGCGCGTGCTCGGCGCATCGGCGTATTTCGCCGAAGGCGCGCAGCAGATCATCGCCAGCCGCGGCACCTACGAAATGATCGTCGAGCGCGGCGAGGCCGACATGAAGTCGGAAATCGAGCGTTTTCCGCGGCTGTTCGCCGGCGTCGAAACGGTGCCGGGCCTGACCTGGCCGACGCTGGTGTTCGACAAGGAAATCACGCTGTTCCTGGGCAAGCTCGAAGTCCGCATCGCACATCTCGGCTCGGGCCACACCAAGGGCGACACCGTGGTCTGGCTGCCGTCGCAGAAGGTGCTGTTCTCCGGAGACCTGGTCGAATACGAGGCCGCCTGCTATTGCGGCGACGCGCAGCTGGCCGAATGGCCCGCGACGCTGGACGCGCTGCAGGCGCTCGGTGCCGAAAAGCTCGTCCCCGGCCGCGGCCCGGCGCTGACCACGCCGCAGCAGGTACGCGAGGGCATCGCCTACACCAAGGACTTCGTCACCACGCTGTACCGCGCCGGCCAGGAAGCGGTGGCGCAGAACATGGACCTGAAGGCCGCGATGGCGCATACGCGCAAGAGCATGGACCCGAAGTTCGGCCATGTCTTCATCTACGAGCACTGCCTGCCGTTCGACGTGACGCGTGCCTATGACGAGGCGTCCGGCATCACGCATCCGCGCATCTGGACCGCCCAGCGCGACAAGGAAATGTGGGCCGCGCTGCAGGACTGACGGGGCAGGATCGGCATCCGAGATGGTGGAAGGAGACAACACGATGACGGTCGACTATCAACGATTGACCTTCGAATACCGGCCGTGCGCCGAGCAGTCAGCTGCCGGCGCGGTGCATCCCGTCGTGGTGGTGGGCGCCGGACCGGTGGGCCTGGCCACCGCGATCGATCTGGCGCAGCAAGGCATCCGCGTGGTGCTGCTCGATGACGATTGCACGCTGTCGACCGGCTCGCGCGCGATCTGCTTCGCCAAGCGCACGCTGGAAATCTTCGACCGGCTTGGCTGCGGCGACCGCATGGCCGACAAGGGCGTGCGCTGGAATCTCGGCAAGGTCTTCCTGCGCGACCAGATGGTCTATGCGTTCGACCTGCTGCCGGAGACCGGACATCGGCGGCCCGCCTTCATCAACCTGCAGCAGTACTACGTCGAAGGCTTCCTGCTCGAGCGCGCGCTCGAACTGCCTAACATCGAAATCCGCTGGAAGAACAAGGTAGTGGGCATCGAGCGTCGCGATGACGCGGGCGCGGACGGCACCGTCACGCTGACGGTGGAAACGCCAGACGGCCCGTACGCTGTGACGGCGCGCTATGTCGTTGCCGCCGACGGCGCGCGCAGCCCGATGCGCAACCTGCTCGGCCTCGACAGCAAGGGCCGCACCTTCAAGGACCGCTTCCTGATCGCGGATATCCGCATGGAAGCCGGCTTTCCGAGCGAGCGCTGGTTCTGGTTCGACCCGCCCTTCCATCCCAATCAATCGGTGCTGCTGCATCGGCAGCCCGACAACGTCTGGCGCATCGATTTCCAGCTGGGCTGGGACGCCGATCCCGTGCTGGAGAAATCGCCGGAGCGCGTGATCCCCCGCGTGCAGGCGCTGCTCGGCCCGGATGCAAAGTTCGAACTCGAATGGGTCAGCGTCTATACGTTTTCGTGCCTGCGCATGGACAGCTTCCGGCATGGCAACGTGCTGTTCGCCGGCGATTCCGCGCACGGCGTGTCGCCGTTCGGCGCACGCGGCGCCAATAGCGGCGTGCAGGACGCCGACAACCTGGCGTGGAAGCTCGCCCATGTCTTGCGCGGCGAGGCGCCGGAGGCGCTGCTCGACACCTACGCCAGCGAACGGGAATACGCGGCGGACGAGAACATCCGCAATTCGACGCGCTCCACCGACTTCATCACCCCGAAGAGCCAGGTAAGCCGTGTGTTTCGCGACGCCGTGCTGACGCTGGCGGCCAGGCATCCGTTTGCGCGGGCGCTGGTCAATAGCGGGCGGCTGTCGGTGCCCAGCGTGTTGGCCTCGTCTGCGTTGAATACGCCCGATATCGATGCCTTCGCGGGTGCGATGGTGCCTGGCGCACCGAGCGCCGATGCGCCGGTGCTTGTCGATGGTGCGCCGGAATGGCTGCTGTCGCGGCTCGATCGTGGATTCTGTTTGCTGGTCTACGGCAATCCGCAAACGCTCGATGCGGAAACCACAAAGCAGATCGCCACATTGCGCGCCCTGTCAGGGTCGCCACGCCTGCTGTTCGTGTCGCCAGCCACCGACTCCGCTGCATCCACAGCTGACACCGCTGTGCTAGTCGATGCCGAAGGCATGGTAGCCAAGCGCTACGACGCCGTGCCGGGCACCGCGTATTTGATTCGGCCGGACCAGCATGTCTGCGCGCGCTGGCGTGCCGTCGAGGCGGACCGCGTGATGGAGGCCATGGCGCGGGCTCAGGGCAAGCACCTGGCGGAATCTGCGATGGTCCGGCCCGCATCATCGGCACCAGCCGAAGCAGTCGCTGCCTGACGCGTCAGCAACCGGCACTGCGCCCCGCCTCACGCTTGTTCTCTCCCCTCTCCCGCCTGCGGGAGAGGGGCGGGGGAGAGGGCAACCCACTCCCGCCAAACGACAACGCCAGGCCAAAGCGCAACAACAAAACCCCGGAGACCCCATGCCCCTGACCACCGAACCCAACCTGGCCCAGCCCGACGATTTCTACGAAGCGCTGATCGACATGCACCGCGATCTGGATGACGCCCAAAGCCAGGCCGCCAACGCCCGCCTGATCCTGCTGCTCGCCAACCATATCGGCGACCACGAGACGCTGCTGTCGGCATTGCGATTGGCACGCGAGGCGGAAACCGCCTCTGCCTGAATGGGCAGGTCGAGCCCCACCCCGCGCAATTCAACCGACACACGACGAAGACCACTCCGGGCCCACGGTGCACAAGACACCGGCCCGTTAAGGGCGGCGCGATCCGCCCGTCTTTTTCCTCCTTCCTGCTTTACGGAGACAAAGCATGTCCCAACTTCACGCGGGCACCGCGACGCCGCCGCTCGCCCTCGCACACGAAGAAGACGCGCTGCATCAGAAGATCTGGATGCGGATCGTCCCCTTCCTGTTCGTCTGCTACGTCATCTCCTTCCTCGACCGCATCAATATCGGCTTCGCGCAATTGCAGATGAAGCACGACCTCGGCTTCAGCGATGCGATGTACGGCCTTGGTGCCGCGGTGTTCTACGTCGGCTATGTGCTGTGCGAAGTGCCAAGCAATATGCTGCTCGCCCGCTTCGGCGCGCGGCGTACGTTCACGCGCATCATGCTGCTGTGGGGCGCCGTCTCGGTGGGAATGGCCTTCGTCTCCACGCCGGCGCAGTTCTATACGCTGCGTTTCCTGCTTGGCGTGTTCGAAGCCGGCTTCTTCCCCGGCATCGTGCTGTATATGACCTACTGGTTCCCGGCCCGCCGCCGCGCTGCCGTGATGGCGATCTTCTTCGCTGGCGTCGCCGTCGCCGGCGTGCTCGGCGGCCTGGTCTCCGGCTGGATCATGCGCGATATGGCTGGCGTGATGGGGCTGTTCGGCTGGCAATGGATGTTCGCGATCGAAGGTGCGCCCGCCGTGCTGCTCGGGCTGATTGCCGCCTGGTATCTGGTCGACAGCCCCGCCGATGCCAAATGGCTGACCGCTGGTGAAAAGGCGCTGCTGGCACGGCAACTCGAAGGCGAACAAGGCAGCCACGCCGCGCATACGCTCGGCGCCCTGCGCGAGGCGCTGCGCAATCCGAAGCTGTACGTCTTCGCGTTCATCTATTTTGCGCTGACGTGCGGCTCGCTGACGCTCAATTTCTGGATGCCGCTGATGATTCGGGATTTCGGCATTACGGATGTCGTGTCGATCAGCTTGTATAGCGTGATTCCCAATGCGGTCGGCGCCGTCGGCCTGATCCTCATTGCGCGAAACTCGGACCGCACTGGCGAGCGCCATCGCCATTTCCTGCTGTGCTGCTGCGGCGGAGCACTGGCCCTTGCGCTGCTGACGCTGCGGCTGCCGCATTTTGGCGCGATGCTGGCGATCCTGTCCGTGGCAGCGGTGTTGATCTTCGCCGCGCTGCCGATCTTCTGGTCGCTGCCGCGCAGCTATTTGCCCGGGCATACCGCCGCAACCGGACTCGCGTTCATCAGCAGCGTTGGCATTACCAGCGGCATCGTCAGCCCCTGGGTCATTGGGCAAGTCAAGGTGCAGACCGGCAGCATGGACAACGCGCTCTATCTGCTGGCGGGGCTGCTGGTTGCCGCAGGCGTCGTCATGTGGAAATCCGTGCCGAAGGACGCCTCACAGTAATGGACCCCTCCGGTGAAATACCCACACCGCCTCCGTCTTTGGTATGGTTTCGCCATCAGCGATGACTAATGCGTCCATTCCTGATGACCGGTCAGGGGACGCCGGAGGCAAGCACATGTACGTGATCATGGGCGGTACCGGACATGTTGGATCGGCGACGGCGGAAACGCTGCTCGCCCGCGGCCAGGCGGTCACCATCGTGACCCGCTCGGCGGCCCGCGCAGACAAATGGCGCGACAAGGGCGCCGATATCGTCGAAGCCGATGTGGAATACGTGGCGTCATTGCGCGCCGCGTTTCGACGCGGACGCCGGGCGTTCTTGCTCAACCCGCCCGCCGACACGAGCAAGGACACCGATGCGATCGAGCGGCACACGGTCGCCAACATCCTTGCCGCGCTCCAGGACTCGGGCCTTGAAAAAGTCGTCGCTGAATCCACCGGCGGCGCCCAGCCCGGCGAGCGCATCGGCGACCTGAGCGTCCTGTGGGAACTTGAGGAAGGCCTGCGCCGCCAGTCGATCCCCGCGGCGATCAATCGCGCCGCTTACTACATGAGCAATTGGGATTGGCTGCTCGATACGGTGCGCAGCACGGGCAAGTTGCCGACGATGTTCCCTGCCGATCTACCGATACCCATGGCCGCGCCACGCGATCTCGGAGAGGCGGCAGCGGCCCGCCTGATGTCCCCGCTCGACGATGTTGGCGTCCGTTACGTCGAAGGGCCGCGTCGGTATTCTTCCAAGGACGTTGCGACCGCCTTCTCACAGGCGCTTGGCCGGCCCGTCGCACTTGAAGTCGTACCGCGGGACAAGTGGAAGGAGACGTTCCTGGGATTGGGGTTCTCGGATGCTGCGGCCGATTCCTATGCCCGGATGACTGCGGTCAGTGTCGACAGTGGATTCGATTTGCCGGAGGAGCCGCTGAAGGGTGGGACGGCGCTGGAGGAATATATCGGCAATCTTGTGGCCGCTGCCAATAGGCAGGGCGACCGCCCTGGCTAGGGTCACCTGGCTCCGTCTTTCTTCCTGCCTTTGTCGTAATGCCACTTGATGGCGAAGAACATGCCCGTGCCGAGCACGAGAACCTTGAACACGATAAAGACTATAGGGAACCAATCGACCATTTTGAGTACTTCCAGGCTTTGACTTGACGCTGGTTCGATCATAACACCCCGGAACAAGGGGACGGTCTCACGATCAGGAGCCGACCAGCCTCGAGATGTACGCGAAGAGACGCGAGCTTGCGCTGCCTATGCTCGAGATCGAAAACAAGCGTCCCGCGCGGCTCAGCTTGGCTGTTGGTCCGAGCCTTCCGCCATGGCGGCCGCGTCGCTCCGCGCACGACAGTGCTGCAGCAAAGGTAACTACGGAATCGGCCACTCAAAAGCCATCACGGCCAAACAGGTCCCCCATCCAGCCCCGCCGTTTCTGGCAGACCGCAAATCAGGTTCGCATTCTGCACCGCCTGACCCGCCGCTCCCTTGCCGAGATTGTCGACGACGCCCATCGCGATCACCAGGTTGCGCTCCGGATCGGCCGCATAACTGACGAACGCGAGATTCGAGCCGGTGGCCCATTTGGTCTGCGGCGGCTTGTCGCTGACGCGGACGAACGCGCGTCCGGTGTAGAAGCGCCGGGCCGCCTCCAGGCACTGGTCCGTGGTAGCACGGCCGCGGCAGTAGATGGTGACGAGCACACCGCGAGTCATCGGCACCAGGTGAGGCGTGAACACCAGCCCTGCCGCACTGCCACCACTCAGACGCTCGATCGTCTTGGCAATCTCGGGCATGTGGACGTGCTTGAGCAAGCCGTAGGGCACGACGTTTTCGTTGCTCTCCGCGTAGCCGAACTTGCTGTCCGCCCCGCCCCGGCCGGCGCCGGAGATGCCGGTCTTGGCGTCAATCACAATGTTGCCGGCTTCGATCAGCCCGTTGGCCAACAGCGGCGCCAGCGCGGTCAGCGTCGCCGCGGGGAAGCAGCCGGGGTTGGCAACGCGCGTCTGACCCTCGATCTGAGCCGGCCAGACGTCGGCGAGACCGTACGCCCAACCGTCGACGTAGCGGTGATCGCCGCCGATGTCGACAATCTTGACGTCGTTGGGAACGCGCGCCAGCGCATCGGCCGACGACCCGGTGGGCAGCGACGCGAAGAGGACGTCGAGCTTCGGCAGGGTCGCAGGGTCCCACTTCTCGATCACCAACTCGGCAAGCTTGGCCGGCACACCGGGAAAGCGATCCACCAATCGGCTGCCGGCGCTGCCCTCGCCTGCAGCGTAGACAAGCTCAAAAGACGGGTGGCTCGCGATCAGGCGCATCGCCTCGCCGCCGCCAAAACCGCTGATTCCGACAATGCCGACGCGAATGCTCATGGTGGTGTCCTGCCGCTGGAGTGAGAGAACGAGTTGGGTTTTATCCCGGGTGCATAAAGTCTAACCGACTCTCCCGGGATAACGTCCTCTCGGCAGTAATGAAGGTCCGCTCCCGCGCTCTATCCATCCACTGGCTTCTGGCGAATAGTAGATGGCCGCAAATGCGGGAGATCGCCCAAAGAATTTACGACCCGACCTTCAGCCGCCCGCCACGACCCAGTCCACCCTTGACCTCTTGCGCCTTGTAGTTGCGCAGCGAGATCACCATGTTGTTGTAGGCGTCCATGAATGCGGCGACAGTGGCCTTGCCTTCCGGCGTGCGAGAGAAGCCGCCGAGGCCGCCTGCCGTATTGCCGCCAAAGGCGCCGAGCGCCGCGCCAAAGTTCGTTGCCGTGGAATTGCCTTCGGAGATGGAGACTTGCACGCCCGAGCGGATGTCGAACATGGTCAGCGTCACGACCGATGCCTTGCTTTGCATGGCACCGCCGACAAGTGCGCCGACACCACCGAACAGACTGCCGACACCGGCAGCCAGCTGACCCGTGGAGTCGTTGTCGATGATGATGGCCGGCTCCATGTAGTAGTCGGCCGCAACGCGCTGCCCTTTCTGCTGACGGGAGCCTGCGCGGAATTCACCAGAATTGCGCTGCTTGTCGGTGATATTCGACAGCTTGCTTTCGGTGCGATTGTTGCCGATCGACGTGATCACGAAGCAGTTCGACTGCTGCACGGCCAAGCGGATCAGCGGTTCGATGGTCGTGACCTTGGTCGCTGCGCCAAAGCCCGCAAACCACTCCTTGCCGCGGCCATCATCCACTGCCAGCGTGCCGAGCGGCGCGTCGCAGCGCTCCAGCGAAGCATTGGCGTTGACGCTGGTGGCACCACCCGCGGCGCCGGTGGCCGCGGTAGGCGCGGTGCCGGTGCTGATCAGACCGCCGCCAGCGGTCGCGCAGCCAGCGAGAACCACGGACGCAGCCAGTGCGGCCACGCGCAAAGAAATATTCTTGGGCATGATAGGGCGTTCCTGTCGAGGAAATTGACGAAAAAAATCCGGGTGGGAAGACTTAGCGGTGATACCAGCCCGAAGGGCCCCAAACCCAGTAATACGGATAGCTGCTGTACCAGGCAAACCACGACGTGCGATAGGCCTCGCGGACCCGGTACGCGCTCTGTTCGTCTTTCTTGGCAGCCTGAGCCTGCGGAATCAAATCCTTGGCCTCCTTGCTGCCCTTGGCTGCGGCTCGCATCAGCCAAGCCTCGGCTTCGGCAGGGTCCGAACCCATTTCCTCAAAGCCCATCAGATAAATTCGGCCAAGCGCCAGTTGCGCCTGCATATGACCGTTGTCGCCGGCCTTGCGCAGCCATTCCAGCGCTTGATAGCTGTTGCGCTCGACACCGTCGCCACGCAGCAGACGCAGGCCCAGATCGTAGGCGGCGTCCGGATTCTTCTCGGCGACTTTCGCCAATGCCTCCATACGCGGATCGGCTTCGTTGGAGGCGAGCTGCGCCGTCGCTACGCGTCGATCTTGTTCGCTACAGACGTTGCCGTCGCACAGGCGCACCGTGGACGAACGCGGCGCCAACTGGTCTTCAGGCGTTTGCGCGCATCCGGCAAAGCCGACCGTGGTGGCCAACAGCAATGGAACAAGAAGACGCATAGATGACCCCCCGAGGTCTGTTTTTATTCGTTTTGTATTTATTGCCTTGTGAGAAGGCGTATGGATTGTATTTTCCGCGGGGGGAGTATTTGCACCCAACCACCGTAGGTGTACGGTTTCCGTTGTATCTGGAAAACGGATCGGGTAACGGTCGGGCGATTGCTTCTGGAAGAGCAATTGGAACACGCGATCGAGGCGCGTGACCGACCGCCAAAACAGACGACTTTACTGGCTGCAGGTGCCCGGCTTTGCCATTTCGAGTTTGGCGACGTCGGCCTTGCCTTGCTCCTCGGGGATCAATTCGAGATCGGCCCCGCCAACGAAAGCGCCGAGCTTGATGAACTGGCGGACAAAGTAGTTCTTGCCGGCTTCCATGGCCACTTCGAGGGCGTTAGGCGAGAACTCCGATTCCGTCTCGATCTTGTGCTTCTTGCCGCCTTCGACCTGCGTGTAGAAGAACACGTCCGCAGCGCTTTCGCCCAGGCACTTGCCGTCAACCCAGATGTCCTTCTTCTGCGCCTTGCCGACGAAGCTATTGCGGTAGACATAAAGACCAGAGTTGCCTGCGCTCGGGGCGCTGAACTGTTTAGCCTGGTCGGACTGCTCCTTGCTCGCCATCTCGACGGACGCGCAGCCGGTCAAGACCAAGGTAGAGACGGCGAGAATGGCAATAATGCTGTGATTGATCTTCATTTGATGGATTGTGGAAACAGAGAAGGCGGGACGCTAGAACGGGAATAACCGCAGGAAATACGTTCGCGGCTCGCTTTGTGCAGCCCGATGCCGACGTGAGGGCGTTGCACGCGCAACTGGAACGCCCCCTGGGTATCGAACACAGACCCTCATTTCTGCACCCCTCCATCGTTGGGTGCTTGTCTCGCTATCAAGCTGGCCGGATCTGTCATCGCATCGCTCGGCTTCACATCGACCAGGCTACGCCGACGCCCAGGCGCTCAATCGGCTCCTCACCTCCACTTGAGGCAACCGACACCGCGGATGGGCAGCTATCCGAGACAACCCTTCATGAAGCTGAGAATTCGCGAGCGCGCCTGAAGACGCCATCTGGTCGAGCAGCCAAAGAAGCCCGTACACCTTTCCGAGCCTCGCTATAGCTTCGGCTCGCAGTTCGCCATCGCCAGTAACAAGGACATGGTTTGGCCGTGTGGCACAGCTGAGCGCAAAGCAATCGGGCAGTGAGAGCTTTCGGCGTTCCGTTCTCACCCGCTGAGCGAATGCCACTTCATCTGGCGTGAGGGCCACCACTCCCAGCCCCAGCTTCCGCAGTAACGGTCCATTTGCGGCTTCAAGTTCCCGCTCATACAGCAGATCCGGCACCACCATCGTCAAGCCGCACGAAAACGCCGCCTCAAGCAATCCTCCCCGTTCCAAATCGATCAAGACGGACGTATCCGAAACAAGGATGATCATTGCGAATCAGTGGACCTGCCCCATCAAACGCCGATCCAGTTCGCGGACGCTGATATTGAGCAACTCGGCGCCCTTCGCTTCCGAGATCGCTTGTTCGGCCACGGCGCGCAGGCACATCCGCTCCATGCGTTGAGGAATTTCAGGCGGAAGCTTGTGCGGTTCGGTGGAGCCGGGACCATTCCATCCAAGCCCGCGGATCTGCCCCCATAGACGCCCGTAGGCCGCCTTGGATAGCAGGCCGAGCTGTGAGCAGCGTACCGCCAAGGATGCGACGCTGACCTGGAATACCTTCTTCAACTCGACCAACTCCCCGATGGCGATGGACGTCCGATGGCTTCCCAATAGCCGAGTCATCATGTCCTTCGGCATCAGGAAAGCTCCGGCGAAGCGGTCAGCTGCCTTCTCCTGTTCTGAGTCGCTCAACTCAACGAATTGAAGTACCAAATGCGCGAGCTCATGGGCCAGCGTAAAGCGTTGGCGTTCGCCGTTGTGGTTCTTGTTCACGACGATGACAGGAATATCCCGCTGCCCGGTTTGCTGAACGAAGGCCTTCGATCCTGAGACGCACTGGGGTAAGTCGAGCGCGATGACCTTGATGCCAATGTCCTCCAGCAGCTCGGTCATTGCCGGGATAGGGTCCGTGCCGAGCGACCACAGCCGGCGTAACGCATCGGCCGCCAGTTCCGCATCTCCGATCCGGCCGACAGCGAATGCCGCTCCACCCGGAGCGGACCATGCCGCGTCGCCTTCGGCCAGCAGCTCTTCCAGTTCCAGATAGCGTTCGACCTGATCGAGGACGGACGCCTGGACCAAGCGCTCTTCTTTGGCACCGGTGTGGGGCGCCTTTCTGAAGTCGACACCGGTCAGCTCGATCCTCCGCTCGCTGAGCAAGAACTCGGGCGTGACCCGCAGCGCCTTCGCCATGGCCAGCAGTACGGTGGAACTTGGCATCATCTCGTCTCGTTCGTATTTGCCGATGGCCTGCGCAGAAACGAGGCCCTCGATGGTCGCTTCGAGGTCGCGCAAGGACAGGCCCAGCGCGTCACGTGCCCTCTTCAGTCGGTTGCCAATCATCGCATCTCCTCGGCCGGCAAGTTTACAACTATCGGTTGTATAGTATTGTTTGTAAACCTAAGAGGGTCAAGGAAGGACAAATCGGTACGCCTATGGCGCGGCGCCGCCTTCGTCGCAAGCCAGCAAAACAAAAAGCCCCGGAGACTTCCGCCTCCGAGGCTTTTCCAGCAGCAACCAATTCAAAAGCAGTTCAACTCAGTCTTCAGGGCTCAAACCTCAAAGACCGAATCCAACCCCGCCATCAAATCGTCACCGTATCCGCCACCCCCTTGAAATCCTCGATCTGGTCGAAGTTCATGTAGCGGTAGATCTTGTCGCCATTGGCGTTGAGCACGCCCATGTCGGCCATGTATTCCTCCTTGTTAGGAATACGACCGAGGCGCGAGCAGATCGCGGCCAGTTCCGCCGAGCCCAGATACACGTTGGTGTTCTTGCCCAGGCGGTTCGGGAAGTTGCGGGTCGAGGTCGACATCACGGTCGCGCCTTCGCGGACCTGGGCCTGGTTGCCCATGCACAGCGAGCAGCCCGGCATTTCGGTACGGGCACCAGCGGTGCCGAACACGCCGTAGTGGCCTTCCTCGGTCAGCTGCTTCTGGTCCATCTTGGTCGGCGGGGCGACCCACAGCTTGACCGGGATGTCGCGCTTGCCTTCCAGCAGCTTCGACGCGGCACGGAAGTGGCCGATGTTGGTCATGCAGCTGCCGATGAACACTTCGTCGATCTTGGCGCCGGCGACATCCGACAGCGTCTTCACGTCATCCGGGTCGTTCGGGCAGGCGACGATCGGCTCGTGCACGTCGGCCAGATCGATTTCGATCACGGCGGCGTACTCAGCGTCGACGTCCGGCTCGAGCAGCTTCGGATCGGCCAGCCATGCTTCCATCGCCTTGATACGGCGCGACAGGCTGCGGGCATCCTGGTAGCCCTCGGCGATCATCCACTTCAGCAGCGTGATGTTGCTGTTGATGTATTCGATGATCGGTTCCTTGTTCAGGCGCACCGTGCAGCCGGCGGCCGAGCGCTCGGCCGAGGCGTCGGACAGTTCGAACGCTTGCTCGACCTTCAGGTCGGGCAGGCCTTCGATTTCCAGGATGCGGCCGGAGAAGATGTTCTTCTTGCCCTGCTTGGCGACGGTCAGCAGGCCCTGCTTGATCGCGTACAGCGGAATCGCGTTGACCAGGTCACGCAGCGTGACGCCCGGCTGCATCTTGCCCTTGAAGCGGACCAGCACCGATTCTGGCATGTCCAGCGGCATCACGCCGGTGGCGGCGGCAAACGCCACCAGACCCGAGCCGGCCGGGAAGCTGATGCCGATCGGGAAGCGGGTGTGCGAGTCGCCGCCGGTGCCGACGGTGTCGGGCAGCAGCATGCGGTTCAGCCACGAGTGGATGACGCCGTCGCCCGGGCGCAGCGAGATGCCGCCGCGGGTGCTGATGAATTGCGGCAGCGTGTGGTGCGTCTTGACGTCGACCGGCTTCGGATAGGCGGCGGTGTGGCAGAACGACTGCATCACCAGGTCGGCCGAGAAGCCGAGGCATGCCAGGTCCTTCAGCTCGTCGCGGGTCATCGGGCCGGTGGTGTCCTGCGAGCCGACCGAGGTCATCTTCGGTTCGCAGTAGGTGCCCGGGCGGATGCCCTTGCCTTCCGGCAGGCCGCAGGCGCGGCCGACCATCTTCTGCGCCAGCGTGTAACCCTTGCCGGTGTCGGCCGGGTTCTGCGGCAGGCGGAACAGCGTCGACGGGGCCAGGCCCAGCGCTTCGCGCGCCTTGGCGGTCAGGCCGCGGCCGATGATCAGCGGAATGCGGCCGCCGGCGCGCACTTCGTCGAACAGCACGTCGGACTTGACCTGGAATTCGGCGATGACTTCGCCATTCTTCAGTGCCTTGCCTTCATACGGGCGCAGCTCGATCACGTCGCCCATTTCCATCTTCGACACGTCGAGCTCGATCGGCAGCGCGCCGGCGTCTTCCATCGTGTTGTAGAAGATCGGGGCGATCTTGCCGCCCAGGCACACGCCGCCGAAGCGCTTGTTCGGCACGAACGGGATATCTTCGCCGGTGAACCACAGCACCGAGTTGGTGGCGGACTTGCGGCTCGAGCCGGTACCGACCACGTCGCCGACGTAGGCGACCAGGTGGCCTTTTTCCTTCAGCGTTTCGATGAACTTGACCGGACCGCGCTTGCCGTCTTCCTCGGGCTGGAACGCGGCGCCTTCGCGCTTGTTCTTCAGCATCGCGAGCGCGTGCAGCGGGATGTCGGGGCGGGTGGTGGCGTCCGGCGCCGGCGACAGGTCGTCGGTGTTGGTTTCTCCCGGGACCTTGAACACGGTCACGGTCAGGCTTTGCGGGACTTCCGGACGGCTGGTGAACCATTCGGCGTCGGCCCAGCTTTGCAGCACCGCGCGCGCGTTGGCGTTGCCCTTGTCGGCCTTTTCCTTGACGTCGTGGAAGGCGTCGAACATCAGCAGCGTCTTCTTCAGCGCGTCGGCGGCGACGGTGCCGACTTCGGCGTCGTCCAGCAGTTCGATCAGCGGCGAGATGTTGTAGCCGCCGAGCATCGTGCCGAGCAGTTCGGTGGCGCGGGCACGGTTGATCAGCGGGCAGGCTTCCTTGCCGAGGGCGACGGCCGCCAGGTACGAGGCCTTGACCTTGGCCGCATCGTCGACGCCGGCCGGCACGCGGTAGGTGATCAGCTCCAGCAGCGTCTGTTCTTCACCCGCGGGCGGGTTCTTCAGCAGTTCGATCAGTTCGGCGGTCTGCTGCGCGGACAGCGGCAGCGGAGGGATGCCAAGCGCGGCGCGTTCGGCGACATGGGCGCGATAGTTTTCGAGCATGGGAACCTGCGGGGTGATAGAGGAATGAGGATTAAACAACACCGTTGTGGCTGCGATTGTACGCTCAACGTCGGTCCTCGGTCAAACGTCTTATATCTTATATAAGACTTAGGACTGACCGCCGTGCCACGGTGCGCCGCCGTTACCCGGTGTAACCGCCGTAAGTCGTTGGCAACAAAGGGAAACGGCGCGCCCCGGCGGCCCCGCCGCGCGGTACAACGGAGGCTGCCGAATCATGGGGAGAACGGTGTGAATGCAGGAATTTTTGCCCTGCGCCGAGGGCTGGCCGTGATGGCGATGTGCGGCGTAACGATGGTGGCCGGCCAGGTCCAGGCGCAGCCGGTCGAATCCGGCCCGATGACGGTGGCCGGCACGCTGGTGGTCAACGGACCGGTGACGGTGCAGGGGCCGGTCGAGGTTGACGGCCGCGTACGGGTACGCGGGCCGGTGACCGGGCAGTGGTTCGAAACGGACGACGGTCCGTCGATGCGCGGGGCGCCCCAGCGTACCTTCAACGGTCCGCTGACCGTGCATGGGCCGTTGCGCGTCCAGGGTGACCTGATCGTCAATGGGCCGCTGGAAGCCGCCGGGCCGATCCGTGCCGCTCGGATCCGTGCCGACGGGCCGGCGCGGCAGCGCCAATACGGCGAGGACCGCCGCGGTTATCCGCCGCCGTACCAGCAGGGCTATCCGGACCAGCCCTACGACGGGCGGGGCTATGACGGGTACGGCTACGGGCGCTGAAAACGCCTGAGCACCCATCACGTCGTTCCCGCGGAGGCGGGAATCCAGCATCTTTGAGAGCCGCTGGGTCCCCGCCTTCGCGGGGACGACGAAGTGAATCAGTACGCGCCGAAGCGCCCGGGCGCCGCCCTACTCCGGCAACACCTCGAACGCCAGCACCTGGGTGATCTGCGTCGCGTTGAAGTTGTTGTCGGACACCAGCACCAGGCTGTCGCGGCCATTCGGCAGCTTCGGGCCCCAGGCCATGCCCTCGATGTTGTCGACCGTCTTCAGTCCCAGCGTGTTCAGGTTCTGCACCAACCGTTTCTGCACCGGCACATAGCTGGCGCCTGCCAGCCGGTCCAGGCCGCGCACGTCGGTCGCGCCGCGGATATCGATCTGGTACAGCCGCACATAGGTCGTGAAGGTGCCGTCGGCTCCCTGCACGCCGGCGCGCTCCAGCGTCAGCAGCCGGTTGTCGTCGATCGCCAGGATCTCGGTCACGCCGTTGTCGGCGCTGCGTCCGGGGGCCGGGGCCGCCGGAATGGCGTCGAGCGGATAGACATACTGCGCCAGCACATTGCCGTTGCGGTCGTAGCGCAGCAGCCGGGACACCGAGCCGGACGACGGCGTCGGCAGCGCACCGTCCTGGTACAGCGGGCCTTCCATGCTGACCCACAGCGACTTGCCGTCGGCGGACAGCGACAGGCCTTCGAACGTCGCGTTATTGCGCGAGCCGGTTTCCTGCGTGGGCGACATCCGGAACGCCGCCGGCAGCGGCAGGGTGCCGGTCAGCAGACCGTCGAGGTTGGCCCGGGCCACGAATGGGTCGAGGCCGAGCGCGCGGTCGCCCTCGCTGGTCCACCACAGGCTGCGGGTCGACGGATCGAAGCGGATCGCCTCGGGATCGGGCACGACGCCGCCGGCGGTGCGATTGGGAAAGGCGCTGCCATCGGCTTGGCGCAGCGTGACGACGCCGGCGATCTGCACCGGCTGCAGGCGGGCCAGGTCATAGCTGAGCCGCGCGGTATAGAAGCGCGCCGCCTGCTTGTCCGAGCGGTCGTCCGAGACCAGATACCAGAGCTGGGACGCGGGATCGTAGTCGATGCCCGACAGGCCGCCGACCGTGGTGCCGCCGACCTGCAGGTCGTTGGCAAGCGTCTGCTCGCCGATCAGGCGGACCGATCCGACCGAGCGCCGCGGGCTGTCGTCATTGCCGTCGTCGCCTCCGCAGGCGGCGAGCAGCGCGGTCGACATCACCAGCGCGGCCAGGCCCAACAGGCGGAATCCGGTACGGGCAGCGGGCACGGCGGAGGAACGGAAGGCGGAAGGGACAGCGGAACGACGCATGCGCAGGCTCTCCAGGGAAGGAAATCCCGCGAGTCTGGCGCCTCGCAATGACCCGCCGATGACAAGCCGGCCGCCGCCCGCTCAAGTTCCGCCGCCCGCCAACGTTAACCCGTGAGATGACCGTCCGCTGCCGCCGACGGTCGCTCCCGCTCGACTCAAACGGCCAAGCTGAGCGGGTTTCCCCCTTTTTTTCGGCCCATTGCCCGCCACCGATTCACCCAGAATGGCGGGGCATTCCGATACAGGCATCTCATGGCGAAAACGCTCACGACTCCCCAGGCACCCAGCTCCAGCAAGCGCGGGGTGCTGATTCTCGCCGGTGTCGCGGTCGCGGCCGTGCTGGGCGCGGGAAGTTTCTTCCTCGGCAGCCTGCTGAACAACCGCGCACCCGCCGCGCCGGCCGCCCCCGTGGTTCCGGCGCCGATCTTCGTCGCGCTCGACGCCTTCACCGTCAATCTGAAGGGCGAGGACGGCGACCGCTTCCTGCACACCGGCCTGTCCGTCAAGGTGGCTGACACGCAGACGCAGGCGCGCATCGCCGAATACCTGCCCGAGGCGCGCAGCCGCATTCTGCTGCTGCTGTCGGCCAAGCAGCCGCCGGAGCTGTCGACCGTCGAGGGCAAGCAGAAGCTAGCCGAAGAAATCAAGCAGGCGCTGGCAAAGCCATTCGCACCGGCGCTGCCGAGCCAACAGATCGTGGATGTCCTGTTCACTTCCTTCGTGGTGCAGTAAGCCCGTGCCCTGCCCCGCTTGCCAACCCGATATGAAGCCGACCACCCGACTCTCGCCCGCCGATGCGCACCTCGCGCGCGCCCAGGCCGGCGTGCGCGCGGCGCTTCTCTAATCCAGTCGTTCATTGGGGCAGGACACTAAATGGCTTACGACAAGTTCCTCTCGCAGGATGAAGTAGACGAGCTCCTCAAGGGCGTATCCGGCGAAGCCGAAACGCCCGAGGCCGCCGCGCCGGTCTCCGAAGATGGCGTGCGGCCCTACAACCTGGCGACCCAGGAGCGCATCGTCCGCGGCCGGCTGCATACGCTGGAGATCATCAACGAGCGTTTTGCGCGCCAGCTGCGCACCGCGCTGTTCAACTTCATCCGCCGCGGCGCGGATATCTCGGTCGGTTCGATCCGCATCGAGAAGTACGGCGAGTTCGTCCGCAACCTGCCGGTGCCGACCAACCTGAACCTGGTCCACATGAAGCCGCTGCGGGGCACCGCGCTGTTCGTGTTCGACCCGAATCTGGTGTTCCTGGTCGTCGACAACCTGTTCGGCGGCGACGGACGCTTCCATACCCGCGTCGAAGGCCGCGACTTCACGCAGACCGAGCAACGCATCATCCGCCGCATGCTGGATCTGGCGCTGGCCAGCTATGGCCACGCCTGGCAGGCGGTCCATCCGATCGAGTTCGAATACGTCCGCTCGGAGATGCACACCAAGTTCGCCAACATCGCGATCCCCAACGAGGTCGTGGTGACCACCGCCTTCCATATCGAACTGGGCGCGGTCGGCGGGCAGCTGCACGTCTGCTTCCCGTACTCGATGATCGAGCCGGTGCGCGATCTGCTGATGAATCCGCTGCAGGATGAAGTCGAGGTCGACAAGCGCTGGCTGCAGCAGCTGTCGCAACAGCTGCGCGCCGCCGAGGTGGAACTGGTGGCCGAATTCGCGCATCTGCGCAGCACCGTGGCAGAAGTGCTGGCGCTGCGCGCCGGCGACGTGCTGCCGATCGAGCTGCCCGAGAACGTGATCGGCAAGGTCGACGGCGTGCCGGTCATGCAGTGCAGCTACGGCACGATGAACGGCCAGTACGCGCTGCGAGTGCAGCGCATGTTCAATCATCAAGACAGCGATTCCAACAAGGAAACCGACCATGACTGACGGCAAAGAGGACAAGCCGGCCGATCCGATGGACGACTGGGCGAGCGCCCTGGCCGAGCAAACCAGCGCGACCGCTGCGCCTGAGCCCGCCGCCACGGTGGCGACGGCCACGCCCGCGGCCGCGACGGTCTTCCAGCCGCTGGAGCGCGAAGCGTCGAGCGGCTTCCACAACGATATCGAGATGATTCTCGATATCCCGGTGCAACTGACGGTCGAACTGGGCCGCACCAAGGTACCGATCAAGAGCCTGCTGCAACTGGCGCAAGGTTCGGTGGTCGAGCTCGACGGCCTGGCCGGCGAGCCGATGGACGTGCTGGTCAACGGCTATCTGATCGCGCAAGGCGAGGTGGTGGTGGTCAACGACAAGTTCGGCATCCGCCTGACCGACATCATCACGCCGTCCGAACGCATCCGGAAGCTGAACAAATGAAACCCGCTCGGGGCCGCGCCTTGCGGCCCGCGCCGGGCACGCGCTCGTACGCGGCCCGCTCGTTCTGCGCAGCGGCGGCCGGACTGCCGGTGCTCGCGCACGCGGCCGATGCCGTGACCGGCGCGACCGGCGCCGGCGCGCTGGCCCAGGCCGGTCTCGGCCTGTTCGCGATCATCGCGCTGATCCTCGGCCTTGCCTGGCTGGCGCGCCGCGCCGGCCTGGTGCGGCATGTACAAGGCGGCGTGATGAAAGTCGTCGGGAGCACCAGCCTGGGCGCACGCCAGCGCCTGTTGCTGGTCGAGGTCGGCGATACCTGGCTGGTGCTCGGGGTCAGCGCCGGCGAAATCCGCACGCTGCATACGCTGCCGGCCGGCTCCGCCGCGCCCGGCGAGGCAATCGCCGGCATGGGTGGCATGAGCAGCAAGGGCTCGACGCCCATGTCGCCCCAGGCCCCGTTCGGCGACAAGACCACCTTCGCGCAGAAGCTGCTGCGCTCGATGCAACAGAACCTGCAACAGACCCTGAAGTCATGAACACCATGTACGCCGCCAGCCGGCGTCGGTCCGGAGCGCCGCTGACGCTGGCGCTCGGCCTGCTGCTGGCCGCCGCCCTCGCACTCGGTACCGATTCCGCGGCCGCGCAGGCCTTGCCGGGCATCGTCAGCCGCCCTGGGCCGGGCGGCAGCCAGACCTGGTCCCTGTCGGTCCAGACGCTGGTGCTGCTGACCTCGCTGTCGTTCCTGCCGGCCGCGCTGCTGATGATGACGGGCTTCACCCGCGTGGTGATCGTGCTCGGCCTGCTGCGCACCGCGCTCGGCACGGCCACCTCGCCGCCGAACCAGGTGCTGATCGGCCTGTCGCTGTTCCTGACGTTCTTCGTGATGTCGCCGGTGCTCGACCGTGTCTACACCGAGGCCTACAAGCCGTTGTCGGAAAACCGCATCAGCCTGGAGCAGGCGGCCGAGCGCGCCGCCGCGCCGATGAAGGCGTTCATGCTGAAGCAGACCCGCGAGAAGGACCTGGCGCTGTTCGCGCAAATGGCCAAGACGCCGGAGATGCAGGGCCCCGAGGACGTGCCGCTGCGCGTGCTGGTGCCGGCCTTCGTCACCAGCGAGCTGAAGACCGCGTTCCAGATCGGCTTCACGATCTTCATTCCGTTCCTGATCATCGACCTGGTGGTGGCCAGCGTGCTGATGGCGATGGGCATGATGATGGTGCCGCCCGCGACGATCTCGCTGCCATTCAAGCTGATGCTGTTCGTGCTGGTCGATGGCTGGCAGCTGCTGCTGGGCTCGCTGGCGCAGAGCTTCCTGACCTGATGTTCCCCTGATGTTCCTCG
Source organism: Cupriavidus sp. UGS-1 (assembly GCF_021213615.1). NCBI lineage: Bacteria > Pseudomonadati > Pseudomonadota > Betaproteobacteria > Burkholderiales > Burkholderiaceae > Cupriavidus > Cupriavidus sp. UGS-1. The sequence continues at coordinate 264,156 of NZ_JAJQJF010000004.1, forward strand.
CCGACCCTGCCAGCGCATCGGAGACCAAATGACGCCGGAAACCGTAATGACCATCGCCACCCAGGCGATGAAGATGACGCTGCTGCTGGCTGGTCCACTGCTGCTGGTCGCGCTGGTTGCCGGCCTGGCGATCAGCCTGTTCCAGGCCGCCACGCAGATCAACGAGATGACGCTGTCGTTCATTCCGAAGCTGCTGGCGCTGTTCATCACGCTGGTGCTGGTGGGCCCGTGGATGATCAACACCTTCGTCGACTACATGCGCGAGGTGTTCGAGGGCATTCCTGGGCTGGTGCGCTGAGGCGCCTGCCCAGTGCATTCGCTGCATTCGCATGACCACGACTAGGACGACGGCGGAGACGACGCGATGGTTTCGGTGACGACGGCCCAGCTCTACGAATGGATCGCCGCCTTCCTGTGGCCGCTGTTCCGGCTGCTGGCGTTGATTGCCACCGCGCCGCTGTTCGGCGAGGGCACCATTCCGCGGCAGGCCAAGATTGGCCTGGCCGCACTGATCGCGATCGCGGTCTCGCCGACCATCGAGAACCTGCCGGTGGTGCCGGTCTATTCCTTCGACGGCTTCCTGCTGATCCTGAACGAGATCGGCGTCGGCATCGCGCTCGGCTTCACGATGCGGCTGGTGTTCGCCGCGGTCGAATACGCCGGCGAAATCATCGGGCTGCAGATGGGCCTGTCGTTCGCCTCGTTCTTCGATCCGAGCGCCGGCGGCCAGACCATGGTGCTGGGGCGCTTTCTCGGCATCGTCGCCATGCTGCTGTTCCTGGCGATGGACGGCCACCTGCTGATGCTGGCCACGCTGGTCGACAGCTTCTCGGCGCTGCCGATCGGCGGCACGCCGCTGTCGGCCGATGGCTGGGCGGCGGTGGCGCGTGCCGGCGGCACGGTATTCTCGTCGGGCCTGCTGCTGGCGCTGCCGCTGGTGGCCGCGCTGCTGACGCTGAACCTGCTGCTGGGCATCCTGAACCGTGCCTCGCCGCAGCTGTCGATCTTCGCGGTCGGCTTCCCGGTCACGCTGGCCGGTGGCCTGCTGTTGCTGATGCTGGTGATGCCGCAGATGAACGTCTACATGTCGCATCTGATCGAGACGGGGCTGTCGTCGCTCGAGAGCGTGCTCGGCCAGCTGGCGCGCTGATCGGGAACACCGCCACGGCGCCGGTTGCGGCGCCGGGGGCGTCGACTAGCGCCGCCATGTCTGCATTGTCTTGCCCCAAACGCTGCATGCGCGCGCAATTCCGGCGCGCGCGATATACCACAACGCGGCGATTTGCGGGCGCGCGGCGCTGCGCCGATAATGTCGCCGCCCGGCGCCGGCCAGCATCGGGCCGGGCCGTCGGTCCGCTCGCCGCGGCGTCGTCGATGCGCGATCGCACCGGCCGGCCAGCCGCCACCCTCGCCTTCCCCGCCGTACCGTCGATGCATTCAGAGCAAGGTCTTCCCTATCCGCAACGCCAGTGGGCGATCCTGACCGTATTCTGCGGGCTGATCATGGCCGTGCTCGACGGCTCGATCGCCAATATCGCGCTGCCATCGATTTCCCGCCAGCTCGGCACCGATCCCGGCCACACGATCTGGGTCGTCAACGCCTATCAGCTGACCGTCACCGTCTGCCTGCTGCCGTTGTCCTCGCTTGGCGACATCCTCGGCTACAAGCGTGTCTACCGGATCGGCCTGGCCACCTTCCTGGCCGGCTCGCTGCTGTGCGCGCTGTCGGTCAATCTGCCGATGCTGGTGGCCGCGCGCGTGCTGCAGGGCATCGGCGGCGCGGGCATCATGAGCGTCAACACGGCGCTGGTGCGCTACATCTATCCGCCCACCAAGCTCGGCCGCGGCATCGGCCTCAATGCGCTGGTCGTCGGCATCACGACCGGCATCGCGCCATCGGTGGGCGCGCTGATCCTGTCGTTCGCCAGTTGGCAATGGCTGTTCGCGATCAACGTGCCGGTGGCGATCATCGCGCTGAGCCTGAGCCGCTGGGCGCTGCCGGTCACGCCGCCGCAACCGCGCGCGTTCGACTATCCGAGCGCGCTGCTGTCGGCGGTGGTGATCGGCCTGTTCGTGCTCGGCGTCGATGGCCTCGGCCATGACAGCCTGCGCCAGACCGCGGTCGGCGGGCTGATCGCGGCGCTGCTGCTCGGCTGGTGGCTGGCGCGGATGGAGCGCGGCAAGGCGGCGCCGCTGGTGCCGGTGGACCTGTTCGCGAGCCGCGCCTTCTCGCTGGCGGTCGGCACGTCGTTCTGCTCGTTCATGACGCAGATGCTGGCCTTCGTCGCGCTGCCCTTCTATCTCGAATACCAGCTCGGACGATCGCTGCAGGAGACCGGGCTGCTGATCACGCCGTGGCCGCTGATGGTGGCCGTGATGGCGCCGCTGTCTGGCCGGCTGTCGGATCGTTTCCCCGCCAGCGTGCTCGCCGGCCTGGGGCTCGCGCTGCTGTGCACCGGACTGGTCCTGCTGGCGATGCTCGATCGCGGCAGCAGCAGCATCGACGTGCTGTGGCGCATGGCGATGTGCGGGCTGGGCTTCGGCCTGTTCCAGTCGCCGAACAACCGCGCGATGATCGGCGCCACGCCACCGCATCGCAGCGGCGGCGCCAGCGGCGCGCAGGCGACCACGCGGCTGCTGGGGCAGACCACGGGCACGGCGGTGGTGGCCCTGCTGTTTGCGCTGGTGGGAACGTCGGCATCGCGCACGGCGCTGGGCGTGGCAGCCTGCGTCGCGGCGGTCGGTGCGGCAGTCAGTCTGGCGCGGCTGCGCGGTGAGCCGGATCGGCTGGCGGAACGGGCTACGACGCCGCTGGAGGAGTAGGGGAGGCACTCACCTCACCGCTGCATACTCCCTCTCCCGCAGGCGGGAGAGGGGAGAAAGACATCGCGATGAGGTGGATTCGAGCGTTCTGAAGATTCCTTCTCGCGCCCGTGCCCCGTTCCTTACTGCGGCGTCGTCCCCGAATCCTTGACCACCTTCGCCCACTTGGCGATCTCGGCCTTCTGGAACGAGGCCAGCGCTTCAGGCGTGCCGAGCACCGGGTCCAGGCCCAGCGTCTTCAGCTTGGCCTGCACGTCCGGCAACGTGAAGATCCGGTTCAGCTCGGTGTTGAGCTTGGCGACGACATCCTTCGGCGTGGTGGCCGGCACGAAGATCGCGAACCACGAGTCGGCCTGGAAGCCGTTCAGGCCCTGCTCGGCCAGCGTCGGAATATCCGGCGCCGAGGCGGAGCGCTTCAGGCTGGTCACGCCCAGCGCGCGCAGCTTGCCCTCCTTGATCACCGGCAGCGCCGACGGCAGGTTGTCGAACATCATCGTGATATGGCCGCCCAGCAGGTCGGGAATCGCCATCGCCCGGCCCTTGTACGGCACATGCGTGATCTTGACCCCGGCCACCGTATTGAACAGCTCGCCGGCCACGTGCGGCGAGGTGCCGATGCCCGGCGTGCCGAACGTCAGCGCCCCTGGCTTCGTCTTGGCCAGCGCGATCAGTTCCGCGGTGGTCTTGGCCGGCACGCCCGGATGGACCACCAGCACATTGGGCGTCGTTGCCAGCAGGATCACCGGCGCGAAGTCCTTGACCATGTCGTACGGCAGCTTGCTGTAGACCGCCCCGTTGATCGAGTGGGTGCCGACCGTGCCGAGCGCGAGCGTGTAGCCGTCGCCCGGCGCGCGCGCCACCGCTTCGGCGCCGATATTGCCGCCCGCGCCGGGCTTGTTGTCGACCACCACCGGCTGGCCCCACGACGGCGAGATCTTCTCGGAGACGATGCGGGCCAGCGTGTCGGGCGCCCCACCGGTCGGGAAGCCCACCACGATACGGATCGGCCGGGCCGGGAAGGTTTCGGCCTGCGCCGCCGGCGCGGCGAACGCGGTGGCAAGCACCGTGGCGAGCGCCGACAGCGCGCCGGTGAATCGGGTAATCCGCATGGTCTTTGTCTCCTGTGTGTTGGACGCTTGTTCGGTCTCTATCGGTCAATCAGCATCGGTTATCGGCGCGTACGGGAAGATCATGGCTTGCCGATGGCGCCGAATTCGCTGAACACCTTCTCCTGCAGCCGCCGCATGCCCTTGAGCCAGCGATCGTAGTCCTGGCCCTTGCGGCGGTAGTACTCGAGCACTTCGGGATGCGGCAGGATCAGGAAGCGCTCGTCGCGGATCCCTTCCAGCGTCACGGCTGCGACATGTTCGGCGGTGACCGAGCCTTCCTGCAGAAAGCCCTTGCGCTCGCCGTTCTCGCCGAACAGCATCTTCGTCTGCACGCCCTGAGGGCAGATGCAGCTGACCTTGATGCCGCGATCGCCGTAGGTGATTTCCAGCCATTCGGCAAAGCCGATCGCCGCGTGCTTGGTCACCGCATACGGCGCCGAGCCGATCTGCGACAGCAGGCCGGCCGCCGACACCGTATTGACGAAATAGCCGTCGCCGCGCTCGAGCATCTGCGGCAGCACCGCATTGGCGGCGTGGATGTGGGCCATCACGTTGATCTCCCAGATGCGCTGCCATTCGTCGGCGGTCGCATCGAGGCCCTTGCGCAGGATGATGCCGGCGTTCGAGCAGAACACGTCGACCTGGCCGAAGCGGCGCGTGGCCTCGTCGGCCAGCGCCTGCACCGCGGCCGCGTCGGCGACGTCGGTGCGGCAGCCGAAGGTCTGGCACGACGGCGCGAGTTCGGCCGCCTCCGCGGCGACCTGCTGCGCGCCGCGCTCGTCCAGATCGGCAACCGCGATGCCGCGCGCGCCGGCCTTGGCAAACGCCAGTACCAACGCACGGCCGATGCCGGTGGCGCCGCCCGTGACGACGACGGTCTTGTTGCTGATCTCCATGCCTGTCTCCTTGTCTTGATGATTGTGGTGGTCGAGATGTCGTGGGTATTGGTGATGGTCCCGATGGCCAGGTCCGCTCAACCGTGGACGCGCCACAGCCGTCCCTGCAGCGCCTCGGCAAGCTGGCGCACGCGCGGCCCGAGATTGGCTTCGAGAATCTCCGGCGTCAGCCGCGAGGCCGCGCCGCCGATATTGATCGACAGCACCTCGGTGCCGCCCTCCAGCACGACCGGCGCGGCAGCGCCGCTGACGGTGCGGTCCCATTCGGCATGCGCGACACAGAAGCCGCGCCGCCCGTAGTCGCGCAATGCGCGTTCGAGCTTGCTGCGGACCGTGGGCCAGCGGGTCTGATAGTGGCGCTCCAGATCGGCGATCACGCTCGCGCGCCGCGCCGCCGGCAAACCCGCGAGCCACGCGCGGCCGATCGCCGAGGTCGCGATCGGCAGCCGGGAACCCGGCGTCAGCCGCATCACCAGCGCGCCGCGCGGTTGGCACACTTCGAGATAGACCATCTCGTGGCGATCGGGCGTGGCCAGGGCAACGGTGCAGCCGGTGGCGAAGGCGAGCGATTGCATCAACGGCTGCGCAACTTCGCGAATGCCCGAGGTCGCCAGGTAGCGATGGCCCAGCACCATGGCGCCCTGCCCCAGCCGGTATTTCTCCAGCGACTCGACGTAGACCAGATAGCCGAGCCGCGTCAGCGTATAGGTCAGCCGCGATACCGTCGGCCGCGGAATGCCGGTGCGCCGCGACAGCTCGGCATTGCCGAGGTAATCATCGTGCGGGCCGAACGCGCGCAGCAGATCGAGGCCGCGCGCGAGCGCCGTGACGAAGCTGCGATCCTCTACCTCCGCGGGATTTCCCGGACCCAGGTCGTCGACATCGCGCAATGCCCTTGCCGGCACCGGCGAAGGCGGCTCGGCGCTAACGGGAATCACGGTGGCGGTACGCTTCATGATCGGTCCAGGCGGAGAGTCAGGCGGCGACGACTGCGGCATCGGCGCAGCGGAGATAACTGCGGCGGCGGCGAAAAAACAGGGAAAACCCGCGCGAAATTCGATCCGGCGGCGGCAGTAAAAACCGCGGCGGCACCGGGCCGGAAAGCCCTATTTCGCTGTGCGAAAGACTATTCCGTATTCCTTGACTGTGCCTCAAGCCCTATGCAACAGTCAACGAAAACGAACGATCGTGCGGAGACGCCGCGACAGACAAGCGGCGGCCAATTACGACACGAATAACCGGTATGAAAGCTGGGCATTTTGCGGCCCGGATCGACCGTTTCAGGAGACCGCCATGCAACCCTTTTCGACGCGCGCCACGCCGCGCAGTTGACCCCCACATTGGTTGAACGACAGTCCGCGTTCCTCGCGGTGCTGTCCTGCCACGCGCGCCGGTCACCGGAGCGCGTCCCCGTTTGCGATTTCGATCTGCATGAGGTGAGTCGGTGTCAATGTTCTTCCAACAGTTTCTGAACGGGCTGACGCTCGGCGGGGTCTACAGCCTCGTCGCGCTGGGCCTGACGCTGGTCTACGGCATCCTGCACGTACCCAACTTCGCCCACGGCGCCTTCTACATGGCGGGCGCCTACGTCTCGTACAACATGATGACGTCGCTGGGCGTGAACTACTGGCTGGCGATGGTCGCCGCGGCGCTGGCCGTGGCGGTGCTGTCGATGCTGGCCGAGCGGCTGGTCTTCCATCCGCTGCGCAACGCGCCGGAGCTGCACGACATGATCGCGGCGATCGGCATCCTGCTGTTTCTCGAAGCCGGCGCGCAGGCGCTGTGGGGCGCCGACTTCCATCGGATGCCGACGCCGTACGGCCAGCTGGTCGAGGTGTTCGGCCTGACCGCGCCGCTGCAGCGGCTCTTGATCATCGCCGCCGCCTTCACGCTGATGGTGGTGCTGCATCTGTTCCTGACCCGCACGGTGACCGGCTCGACCATCGTCGCGATGGCGCAGAACCGCGAGGGCGCGGCGCTGGTCGGCATCGACGCGACACGCGTCACGCTGCTGGTGTTCGCGATCTCCGGCGCGCTGGCCGCGATCGCGGCGACGCTGTATGCGCCGATCAACCTGGTCTATCCGGCGATGGGGCACCTGGTCATCACCAAGGCCTTCGTCATCATCATCCTCGGCGGCATGGGCAGCATCCCCGGCGCGATCCTGGGCGGCCTGATCATCGGCATGGCCGAGAGCTTCGGCGGCTTCTACGTGTCGACCGACTACAAGGACATCATCGCCTTCGTGCTGCTGGTGATCATCCTGTCGATCCGGCCGCAGGGCCTGTTCGCCAGCAAGGCCGCCTGACGGTCCCGCCCCATCCATGCGCACAAGACAGGCACAAGGTAGGAGACATCTCGACATGAACGCATTGCAAGGCAAGACCGGCTGGGCGTTGCTGCTGGCGCTGGCCATCGCGTTTCCGCTGCTGACGACCAACAGCTATTACCTGACGGTGATGACGCTGGCCTTCATCTACGCGATCGCGACGCTGGGCCTGAACCTGATCACCGGCTACACCGGCCAGCTCAATCTCGCGCACGGCGGCTTCATGGCCATCGGCGCCTATACGCTGGGCATCCTGACCGTCGATCACCAGATGCCGTTCTGGGCCGCCTTCGTGCTGTCCGGCGTGGTCTGCATGATCGTCGGCTATGTGGTCGGCGTGGTATCGCTGCGGCTCAAGGGCCATTACTTCTCGATCTTCACGCTTTGCATCGGCTACATCATCTATCTGCTGATCGAGAAGTGGGAAAGCTTGACGCACGGCACGGTGGGCCTGATCGGCATCCCGGTGCCGGCGGCGATCGGTCCGGTCACGTTCGACAGCGTGCAGGCGCAGTACTACCTGGTGCTGTTCTTCCTGGTGATCGGCACCTTCCTGATGCACCGGATCGTCAGCTCGCTGCTGGGCCGCAGCTTCATGGCCGTACGCAACAGCGACGCGCTGGCCGAGGCGCTGGGCATCGACCTGATGCGCACCAAGGTGCTGTCGTTCGTGCTGTCGGTCGCCTATGCGGGCTTCGCCGGCGCGCTGTATGCGGGCCACGTGCGCTTCCTCGGCCCGGACATCGCGCGCACCGACCTGACCTTCGACATGGTGATGGCGATGCTGGTCGGCGGCATCGGCACGCTGCTCGGACCGCTGCTCGGTGCGCTGCTGGTGCCCTGGGTCACGCAGACGCTGCAGTTCCTGCAGGACTACCGGATGCTGGTGTTCGGCCCGGTGCTGATCCTGCTGATCATCTTCCTGCCCGACGGCATCGTCGGGTCCTACCTGAAGCGCCAGGCGCGCCGTGCCGCCGCCGCGCGCCGCGGCCAGCGTCAGCCGGCCCGCCGCGCCGATGGTGGTCATGCCGCCGCCGGTGCGGCCGACGGCAAGGCCGCTGCCCCCGCCCCCGCTTCCGCCGGAGCCGACCATGCTTGAGATCCGCAACCTGACCAAGAAATTCGGCGGGCTGACCGCGGTCAACGATGTCTCGGTGACCTTCGAGGCCGGCCATATCAACGCCATCATCGGCCCCAACGGCGCCGGCAAGACGACCTTCTTCAACCTGGTCGCCGGCACCCATGCGCCGACCTCGGGCGAGGTGCTGTTCAAGGGCAGCAACGTGGCGGGCATGCGGGCCGACCGCATCGCGCGGATGGGCATCGCGCGGACCTTCCAGGCCACCGCGCTGTTCGATCGCGCCACCGTGCTCGACAACCTGATCGTCGGGCATCGGCTGCGCACCCATGCGGGCCTGCGCGACGTGCTGTTCAACACGAAGCGGCTGCGCGAGGAAGAACGGCTGTGCCGCGACAAGGCCGAGGAGGCGCTGGACTTCGTCGGGCTGTCGCATCTCGCGCATGAGGTGGCGTCGGACATCACGCAGGAGGAGCGCAAGCGCGTCGCCTTTGCGCTGGCGCTGGCCACCGGGCCCGAGCTGCTGCTGCTCGACGAGCCGGCCGGCGGCGTCAATCCCGAGGAGACCGTTGGCCTGGCCGAGCTGATCCGCAAGATGGTCCGGCACGGCAAGACGGTCTGCCTGATCGAACACAAGATGGACATGATCATGCGGCTCGCCGACAAGATCATGGTGCTGAACTACGGCGAGAAGATCGCCGAGGGCACGCCGGCGGAAATCCAGCGCAATCCGCAGGTCATCGAAGCCTATCTGGGAGCCGACCATGTTGCAGCTTGAACGCGTATCGCTTTCCTACGGCAGCTTCCGCGCGCTCGACAACATCACGCTGCACGCCAAGGCGGGCGAACTGGTGGTGCTGCTCGGCGCGAACGGCGCCGGCAAGAGTTCGATCTTCCTGGCGATGAGCGGCATCCACCGGACCAGCGGCGGCAGCATGCGCTTCGACGGCCGCGAGCTGTCCGGCATGAAGCCGTCGCAGATCGTGCAGGCCGGGTTGGTGCACTGCCCCGAGGGCCGCAAGCTGTTCCCGGCGATGAGCGTGCAGAAGAACCTGACGCTGGGCGCCTATGTGCATCGCCGCGACAGCGCCGGCATCAAGCGCTCGCTCGACGAGGTCTACGAGCTGTTCCCGATCCTGCAGCAGAAGAAGGACGATCCGGCCGGCTCGCTGTCGGGCGGCCAGCAGCAGATGGTCGCACTCGGCCGCGCGCTGATGGGCCGGCCGCGCGCGCTGCTGCTCGACGAACCATCGCTGGGGCTGGCGCCGCTGGTGGTCAAGCAGATGTTCGAGGTGATCCAGCGGATCAACCGCGCGGGCACCACCGTGCTGCTGGCCGAACAGAACGCCTATGCGGCGCTGGGCATCGCCCATCGCGGCTACGTGATCGAGGGCGGACGCATCGTGATGGAGGGCGATCGCGATTCGCTGCTCAATGACGAGGGTGTGCGGCGGGCTTATATCGGCGGGTAATGGCTTGCTGAAAGACGCTGGGTCCCCGCCTGCGCGGGGACGACGGACCTCCTGGTGTCGTCCCCGCGAAAGCGGGGACCCAGCGGCTTCGTCCTGCGATCGCAATTGACCCAAGCGGAAATTTGCATTCAACCAAGACCATCCGGGCCACGACCCGATGGCACTTTCATCGTTTAAGGAGACGGAACATGCAGAACGCCACCAAACCCCGCCGCAAGCTGTTGCCGCTGGCCGCCACCGCGCTGGCCGCATTGCTGGCCTCCGGCGCGGCCTTCGCGCAGGAAGTGGTCAAGCTCGGCTACACCGGCCCGCTGTCAGGCGGCGCCGCGCTGTACGGCAAGAACGTGCTGTCGGGCATCCAGATGGCGGTCGACGAGCTCAATGCCAGCGGCGTCGAGGTCGGCGGCAAGAAGGTCAAGTTCGAAGTGGTCGCGCTCGATGACAAGTACGCGCCGGCCGAATCGGCGATCAACGCGCGCCGGCTGGTGCAGCAGCACAAGACGCCGGCCGTGTTCGTGCCGCACTCGGGCGGCATCTTCGCGCTGCAGGCCTTCAACGAACAGGAGAAGTTCATGGTGATGGCGTACTCGAGCGTGCCGCGCATCACCGACGCCGGCAACAAGCTGACGATCCGCATCCCGCCGGCGTACACCGGCTATATCGAACCGTTCGTCAAGGCGCAGATGAAGCGCTTCGGCAAGAACGTCGCGCTGGTGCCGGCCGACCACGACTACGCCAAGGCCTGGGTGCAGGCCTTCGTGCCGGCCTGGGAGAAGGCGGGCGGCAAGGTCGTCGGCAACAACCCGATGTCCTATACCAAGGCGACCGACTTCTATAGCGGCGTCTCGCGCGTGATCGCCGACAAGCCGGACGTGCTGTTCGTCGGCGGTCCGTCGGAGCCGACCGCGCTGGTCGTCAAGCAGGCGCGCGAGCTCGGCTTCAAGGGCGGCTTCATCGTGATGGACCAGGCCAAGCTCGACGAGATGGCGCGCGTGACCAACGGCCTGGGCATGCTGGAAGGCGCCATCGGCGTGCTGCCGCTGAACAGCGACAGCCGCCCGGCCACGCAGGCCTTCAACAACAAGTACAAGAAGCTGCACGACGGCAAGGATGCGACCACCGAGATGTCGCTGAACTACACGATGGTCCATACGCTGGCCAACGCGATGAAGCTGGCCGGCACCACTACCGACGCCACGGCGATCCGCGCCAAGATGCCCGACGCGATGAAGACGCTGCCGAAGGAGCTGAACCCGAACGAGATCGATGGCATCGACGCCAAGGGCGGCTCGATGGCCGATACCGTGGTCGGCTGGGTCCAGGGCGGCAAGATCAGCCAGGTGCGGCTGTCGGAGCTGGCGAAGTAAGAGAATCGGAAGTGCGGTAGTGCTGGTCGCCCCCGCGAAAGCGGGGGCCCAGTGTCTTCAATCCGCCAGGGCAGTCACTGGGTTCCCGCGTGCGCGGGAACGACAGGAAGAACCGATCGGCGCTTTTTTCTTCAGTCCTTGGCCAGCCGCTGCTGTTCGTACAAGCGATCGGTCAATTGGTCCGCCGGCATCGGCTTGCCATACAGATAACCCTGGACCTCGTGGCAGCCGTTCGCCAGCAGGAAATCGCGCTGCTCCACCGTCTCGACGCCTTCGGCGATCACGCCGATGCGCAGGCTCGCACCGACGTTGATCACCGAGCGAACGATGGCCGCGTCGACCGGGTCCTGCGTCACGTTGCGGATGAACGACTGGTCGATCTTGATGCGGTCGACCGGAAAGGTCTTCAGGAAGCTCAGCGACGCATAGCCGGTGCCAAAGTCGTCGCAGGTCAGCGTCACGCCGTCGCGGCGCAGCGTCTGCAGCTGGCCGGAGACCTCGTCGCCCTGTTGCAGCGCAATCGTCTCGGTGATTTCCAGTTCCAGCCGGTTGGGCTCCAGCGCGAGTTCTCGCAGCACGTGCCGGACCTCGGTCAGCAGGCGGCTTTCGGCCAGTTGCGCGGCGAACAGATTGATCGCCACGCGCGGCGCCTGCTCGAACTGCAGCGACCAGGCCCGCGCCTGCGCGCACGCCGTCTGCAGCAGCCACATGCCCACGTCGACCGCGACGCTGCTCGCGGCCAGCGCATCGATAAAGGCGGCGGGAGCGAGCAGGCCCTGGGTCGGATGGCGCCAGCGCATCAGCGCCTCGGCGCCGACGATGCGGCCATCGCGCAGATCGACCTGCGGCTGGTACAGCAGCTCGAATTGCCGCTGCGCATAGGCTTCGCGCAGGGCCTGCACCAGCGACAGCCGACTGGTCACGTCGGCGCGCATCTGCGCCTTGAAGAAACGGATCGTGCGGCCGCCGTCGCGCTTGGCGCGTGCCAGCGCGAGGCTGGCCGACGCCAGCGCATCCGAGGCATTGTCCCCGCCGGCCGGCATCACGCAGGCGCCCAGGCTCGCCAGCACATAGTGGCGGTGGCCATTGCAGTCATACGGCTCGGACAGCAGCGACAGGATCGCCGCGCTGACGTGGCGCACCAGCGTGGGGTCGTAGATCGAGGGAAGCAGCACCGCGAACTCGTCGCCGCCGGTGCGGCCGATCACGGCATCGCGCGGCGAGGCGTCGCGCAAGCGGCGGGCCATCTGCTGGAGGATGCGGTCACCCTCGCGATGGCCATGCATGTCATTGAAGGCGCGGAAGTCGTCGATGCCGATCAGCACCAGCGCGCAGCGCGGCACGGCCTCGGTCTGCAGGCGCGCCTCGAGCTTGCTCAAGAAGAATGGGCGGCTTGCTACCCCGGTCAACGGATCGGTGTCCGCCGCCGGAACCGCGCCAGCCGCCATCGCCTCCGACCTGGCCACTATCCCCGCCCCGTTTGTGATTGTCGACATCGTGCTCGGTCAGCTATCCCGGCAAGTGTGACGAAAAATTGGAAAAAAGCAAGCGGGGTGAAGGATGAGGGGCCTCGCTAGTTAAAACAATGGCAAACGATGGTAGACAACCAGCGCTTTACGAGTGAATCGCTTCCGCTATGCGGAACAACACGGGCGATCCGTTGCTACGTCTAGGGCGGCGGGTGTGACGCAACAGGCTGTCGGATTTCTCCGACACCTATATCGGAGAGCGCAGCGTTTCGGCTCATCGGCCCCCCCACTATCGTTCCATCACGGCACGCGGCCGGACCCGGACCACCACCAGGATTGCTGCGATCCGTTGGCACCCGATGCCAACGGATTCGCCAGCCCTTGGCCATCAGGTGGCACTGCGCGGTTGGCCCCGTAACTTCTTCGATTTCATTTCACCTGCAAGGGGAAATCCATGAAGCTGTTCTCGAAATCCGGGATTGCACTGGGACTGATGGTGGCGGCCAGCGCCATGCTGGCGGCATGCGGCGGCGGCGATGATGGCATCGACGACCGTCTCGGCCTGAACGAACCACAGACGCGCGTAATCCACGCCGTGCCTCCGATCCCGACCCAACTCAATCTCGACGTCTATCAGAACGGCGCCCGGACGTCCCTGCAGAACATTCCGTACAAGTTCGTCGCCCGCTATTCGGACGTCGATGATGGCAACCACCTGTTCACGTTCAACGCCGCCGGCACGCAGACCGAAGTGGGCCGCGCCCAGGTCGACGCAGCCACGGGCCACAAGTACACGATCGTGGCGCTGCCGGGCGACGACCGCGCCGATACGCTGGTGATCGACGATCCGTACGAGAAGGGGCTGCTGTCGAACAAGGCCCGGGTGCGCGCGGTCAACGCGGCGTTCAATGCGCAGAACGTCGATATCTACGTGACCGCCCCGTCGGTGGATCTGAATACGGTCAACCCGACGTTTGCCAACGTGGCCTACAAGTCGGCGGTGCCGGCCTCGGGCCAGGACTCGAACGAGTTCGACGGCGGCAACAACTACCAGATCCGCATTACCACCGCGGGTACCAAGCAGGTGATCTTCAGCTCGGGCGCGATCACGATCGACAACAACGCCGACTGGCTGATCATGCCGATCCCGGTCGATGGCATCGCATCCGCCGTGCCGAACAACATCAAGGTGCTGGTGGCCAAGGCCAACGACGACTCGCAGACGGCGATCGAGCTGGTCAGCCAGTAAGTCAGGCGATCCAACGGTAGCTCGACCCGACTGTGCTCTCCCTCTTCCCCTCAGGGGGAGAGGGCAGAAGAAAACCGGTAGCCCAAACGACAATCGGCGGCGGCCTCAACGGTCGCCGCCGATTTCGTTTTGCAGCACATCGAGATGGGACAGGTAGGCGTCCAGCTCTTCGCGGCCGCTGTCGGTGATCGAGTAGACCCGGCCGTTGCCTTCGACCAGTTCCGCGGTGATCGCCCGTGCGATCAGCAGGCTGCGCAGGATCGGGCGCAGCGAGCGGATGTTCTTCTCGATGCCATGTTCGCGCAGCCGCTCGACGAGAGCGAGCACCGTGGCCGGACTGGACTGCACGAACTTCAGGATATAGAGCCGGGAAACGAGACTATCGATGGTTGGTCTTTTCATGCAACGATAGACATGCGCAAACGACCGGACCGGTCGGCGCCCGGAATGGCTCCGCGGCGCCGGCCGGCCCGGTTTTTCTCTACTCCTCCTGGAAGGCGATTTCGCGCTTGGCCTTGATCGAGGGCAGCGCCACCACCGCCACCAGCGCCGCGGCGGCAATCAGCAGGCCCATCGACAGCGGACGGGTGAAGAACACCGAGAACTCGCCACGCGACAGCAGCAGCGTGCGGCGGAAGTTCTCTTCCATCATCGGTCCGAGCACGAAGCCGAGCAGCAGCGGCGCGGGTTCGCACTTGAGCTTCAGGAACAGATAGCCCACCACGCCGAAGCCCGCGGCCATGAAGACGTCGAAGGTCTGGTTGTTGACCGAGTAGACGCCGATACCGCAGAACACCAGGATCGCCGGGTACAGGAAGCGATACGGCACCGTCAGCAGCTTGACCCAGATGCCGATCAGCGGCAGGTTCAGGATGATCAGCATCAGGTTGCCGATCCACATCGAGGCGATCAGGCCCCAGAACAGCTGCGGGTTGCTGGTCATCACCTGCGGACCCGGCTGGATGTTGTGGATCGTCATCGCACCGACCATCAGCGCCATCACCGCGTTGGGTGGAATGCCCAGCGTCAGCAGCGGGATGAACGAGGTCTGTGCCGCCGCGTTGTTGGCCGATTCCGGACCCGCCACGCCTTCGATCGCGCCTTTGCCGAACTCGTGCGAGTACTTCGACGACTTCTTCTCCAGCGTGTACGCCGCGAACGAAGCCAGCGAGGCGCCACCGCCCGGCAGGATGCCCAGCGCCGAACCCAGCGCGGTACCGCGCAGCACCGCCGGGATCATCCGCTTGAAGTCGGCCTTGGTCGGGAACAGGTTGGTCACCCGATCGGTGAAGGTCTCGCGGTTTTCCTTCTGCTCCAGGTTGGCGATGATCTCGGCGAAGCCGAACATGCCCATGGCCAGCGCAACGAAGTCGATGCCGTCGGTCAGCTCCGGGATGTCGAACGAGAAGCGTGCCGCGCCGGAGTTGACGTCGGTACCGACCAGACCCAGCAGCAGGCCCAGCACGATCATCGAGATTGCCTTGACCAGCGAGCCCGAAGCCAGCACCACGGCGCCGATCAGGCCCAGCACCATCAGCGAGAAGTATTCGGCCGGGCCGAACTTGAAGGCCAGCTCCGACAGCGGACCGGCGAAGGCCGCCAGGATCAGCGTGGCCACGCAGCCGGCGAAGAACGAGCCGAGGCCGGCGGTGGCCAGCGCCACGCCCGCACGTCCGCGCCGCGCCATCTGATAGCCGTCGATCGTGGTCACCACCGACGACGATTCGCCCGGCAGGTTGACCAGGATCGCGGTGGTCGAGCCGCCGTACTGCGCGCCGTAGTAGATGCCGGCCAGCATGATCAGCGCGGCCACCGGCGGCAGCGTGTAGGTGATCGGCAGCAGCATCGCGATCGTCGCGAGCGGGCCGAGGCCCGGCAGCACGCCGATCAGCGTGCCGAGCAGGCAGCCGAGAAACGCGTAGGCCAGGTTCTGGAACGACAGCGCGGTCGAGAAGCCGAGCGTCAAATGTTCAAGCAATTCCATCTGCGCGCTCCTTAGCCCGTGATGAACGCCGGCCACACCGGCATCTGCAGGTTGATGCCGTAGACGAAGGCGCCCATGCTGATCAGCACCAGCACCACGCTGTTGAGCAGCGCGCCCTTCCAGCTGAATTCATGGCTGGCCATCGAGGACACGACCACCAGTACGAACACCGACAGCACCATGCCGAGCGGCTTGAGCAACAGGCCGAACAGCACCACCGAACCCAGGATCCACAGCAGGATCTTGATGTCCCAGCGCTCCATCCGGTCTTCCTCGCCCTTGCTCGACAGCGAGCTCAGCAGCACCAGCGCGCCGAGTCCGGCCAATACCAGGCCGAGCAGGAAGGGGAAATATCCGGGACCCATCTTCGCGGCCGTCCCCATCGAATAGCCGCGAGCGACAAAGGAAAAGCCTAGGCCGACCAGCACGAACATCAGGCCGGAGGCGAAGTCCTTTTGGCTGCGTATGCGCAACATGATTCTCCTCGTTAAATGCAAAGCCGCACGGCACAAGCCCTGTGCCGAAAGCGGATGCAACGTTAGAGAAGCGTGCTTTCAGCGCCCTTTCAGTTGTCTGGTTTCAGGGTTAACCACGGCAACAAATCCACGCTTGCATCATGACGTGATGCTTTTTGAAAGGGACGTGAAAGCGAGATGTAGGCTCGTTGAAAGGAACGGCCATCGAACGCATCCGCCGCGCCAGCCACGCCGCCAGGCCCGACGCGGTAAGCTAACGGGTTCGGAGCTGTGGGCGCCCGCACGGCCAACCCCGGTTCCAGCCAGCGGACCCAGGACTCACGACACAGGACACAGGAGAAGCCATGTACCAGGACCTCGCCCTTTATATCGATGGGGAGTTCGTCAAAGGCGGCGGCCGCCGCGAGCAGGACGTGATCAATCCCGCCACGCAGGAAGTGCTGGGCAAACTGCCGCACGCCAGCACCGCGGATCTGGACCGCGCCCTGGCCGCCGCGCAGCGGGCCTTCGACAGCTGGAAGAAGACCTCGCCGCTGGAGCGCGCGAAGATCCTGCGCCGCGTCGGTGAGTTGACCCGCGAACGCGCGAAGGAAATCGGCCGCAATATCACGCTGGACCAGGGCAAGCCGCTGGCCGAGGCGGTCGCCGAGGTGATGATCTGCGCCGAGCATGCCGACTGGCATGCCGAGGAGTGCCGCCGCATCTATGGCCGCGTGATTCCGCCGCGCAATCCGAACGTGCGGCAGATCGTCGTGCGCGAGCCGATCGGCGTCTGCGCCGCCTTCACGCCGTGGAACTTCCCCTTCAACCAGGCGATCCGCAAGATCGTGTCGGCGCTCGGCGCGGGCTGCACGCTGATCCTGAAGGGTCCGGAGGATTCGCCCAGCGCCGTGGTGGCGCTGGCCCAGCTGTTCCACGACGCCGGCCTGCCGCCGGGCGTGCTGAACATCGTCTGGGGCGTGCCGAGCGAGGTCTCGACCTATCTGATCGAATCGCCGATCGTGCGCAAGATCTCGTTCACCGGCTCGGTGCCGGTGGGCAAGCAGCTGGCCGCGCTGGCCGGCGCACACATGAAGCGCGTGACGATGGAGCTCGGCGGCCATTCGCCGGTGCTGGTGTTCGACGACGCCGATATCGAACCGGCCGCCGAGATGCTGGCCCGCTTCAAGATCCGCAATGCCGGCCAGGTCTGCGTATCGCCGACCCGTTTCTACGTCCAGGAAAAGGCCTACGACCGCTTCCTGGCCCGCTTCACCGAGGTGATGGGTTCGATCAAGGTCGGCGACGGCCTGGAGGACGGCACGCAGATGGGTCCGCTCGCGCACGAGCGCCGCATCGCCTCGATGGAGCAGTTCCTCGACGATGCCAGCCATCGCGGCGGCAAGGTCGTCGCCGGCGGCGCTCGGATCGGCAGCAAGGGCTATTTCTTCGCGCCGACCGTGGTCACCGACCTTCCCGACGACGCCAGGCTGATGGTCGACGAGCCGTTCGGCCCGGTGGCGCCGGTGACGCGCTTCAAGGACGCCGAGGAAGCGCTGCGGCGCGCCAACAGCCTGCCGTACGGCCTGGCCTCGTATGTGTTCACCAACTCGCTGAAGACCGCGACGCTGGTCTCCAACGGGCTCGAGGCCGGCATGGTCAATATCAACCATTTCGGCATGGCACTGGCCGAGACGCCGTTCGGCGGCATCAAGGACTCCGGCATCGGCAGCGAAGGCGGCATGGAGACCTTCGACGGCTACCTGGTGACCAAGTTCATCACCCAGGTGTGAAGACGGCCACGCCGCAGTAGCACCGTCGTCCCCGCACAAGCGGGGACGACGTGCTGGCGGCAATTGACATCGCCGCGTTGCCGGACGCGCAATTCTTACAAGCGTCCCCTCCCCCAGCGTCGACACTGACGCTCGCTACGCCCGCCAGGCGCATCGCGCCGCACGCTTCCCCATTGGGCACCGAATTTGCTCGAAGCCGGGAACCCGGTATTGCCGCCGCATGGCGCGGCAAACCCCGTCGAAGCGGATTCGCCCCATGTCCCTGACGCATTCGGAACCGGCCAGGACCCTGGCCCCATCCTCACCGCCGGCCGCAAACGCTCCCTCGGCCCCCGCCTCGGCACCGCCGCCCCGGACCATCGAACTGCGCGTCAACGGCGTGCTGCATGTGCTGACGGTCGAACCCCGTACCTCGCTGCTCGACGCGCTGCGGGAGCAGTTGGGTCTGACCGGCACCAAGAAGGGATGCGACCGTGGCCAGTGCGGGGCGTGCACGGTGCTGGTCGATGGCCGCCGCATCAATGCCTGCCTGACGCTGGCCGTGATGCAGGTAGACCGCGACATCACCACGATAGAAGGGCTCGCCGATGGCGACCGCCTGCATCCGATGCAGGCCGCCTTCGTCGCGCATGACGCGCTGCAATGCGGCTACTGCACGCCGGGCCAGATCTGCTCGGCGGTGGCGATGCTGGCCGAGGCGCGCGACGGCCGGGCCAGCGCGGTAACGCCGCCGGGGCAATCGGCGCACGGGGCGCACTCGGCGGCGGCGCTGACCGACGACGAGATCCGCGAGCGGATGAGCGGCAACCTGTGCCGCTGCGGGGCCTATCCCAATATCGTTGCAGCGATCCGGTCGGTCGCGGCGCACGACGGCCGCGGCGACACGCAGCGCGCCGGCGATGGGCATATCGATTCCCGCTGAGCCCGGGACCGCCGCCATGCATTCATTCGACTACGACCGCGCCGACAGCCTCGACACGGCGCTGCAGCTGGGCAAGCAGCCCGGCGCGCGCTTCGTCGCGGGCGGCACCAATCTGCTCGATCTGATCAAGGCCGGCGTCGAACGGCCACAGCGACTGGTCGATGTCGGCCGGCTGCCGCTGGCAAGCATCGATGCAACGCCCGATGGCGGCATCCGCATTGGCGCGATGGTCGGCAATGCCGATGCCGCCGATCATCCGCTGGTGCGCGCGCACTATCCGCTGCTGCGGGCCGCCCTGCTGGCCGGCGCCTCGCCGCAGCTGCGCAATATGGCGACGATCGGCGGCAATCTGATGCAGCGCACGCGCTGCCATTACTTCTACGACATCGGCTTCGACGCCTGCAACAAGCGCGACCCCGGCTCGGGCTGCGCCGCGCGCGACGGCGTGCAGCGCCAGCATGCGATCCTCGGCGCCAGCGAGCATTGCATCGCCACGCATCCGTCGGACATGTGCGTGGCCTTGCTGGCGCTGGACGCAACGGTGGTCGTGCGCAGCGCTGACGGCGAGCGCCGCATGCCGCTGCAGGACTTTCACCGGCTGCCCGGCGACACGCCCGAGCGCGATACCAACCTCGAACCCGGCGAGCTGATCGTTGCGGTGGAATTGCCGCCATCGCGCTGGGGCGACCATTGCCACTACCTGAAGGTGCGCGACCGCGCCAGCTATGCATTCGCGCTGGTCTCGGTCGCCGCCGCGCTGCAACTGGATGGCGGCATCGTGCGCGCGGCGCGCATCGTGCTGGGTGGGGTCGCGCACAAGCCGTGGCGCGCGCAGGCGGCCGAGCAAGCGCTGCTCGATCGCCCGCTCGACGAAGCCGCGCTGCGCCGGACCGCCGCGCTGGCCGTGCAAGGCGCGCGGCCCTACCCGGGCAATGCGTTCAAGGTCGAACTGGCCCAGCGCGCGGTAATCCGTGCGCTGTCGACCGCGGGAGACATCCGATGAACTCGCACGACGACCATCTCGACCGTGTCGACCATCTCGACCGTATCGACGGTGTGCTGAAGGTCACCGGCCGCGCGCACTACACCGCCGACCACCGGTTGCCGAACGTACTGCAGGCCATCATCGTCACCAGCACCATCGCCGCCGGCGAGGTGGCATCGATCGACACCGGCACGGCCGAGCGGATGCCCGGCGTGCGCCTGGTGATGACGCCGTTCAACGCGCCGCGGCTGCCTATGAACGGCAAGGCGGCCGCGGGCCAGATGCCTGCCGGCCGCGTGCTGAACCTGCTGCAGGACACCAGCGTGCACTACAACAACCAGCCGATCGCGCTGGTGGTGGCCGATACGCTGGACCAGGCCCGCGAGGCGGCGCGCCATCTGCGCATCGCGTATCGCCGGCAGCCGGCGACGCTGGACTTCGCCAAGGCCAAGGCGCGGGCCTACGAACCGCGCAAGGTCAAGAACGAGTCGGCGGACACCGCGCGCGGCGACCTCGATGCGGCGATGCGCGAGGCCACGACCACGATCGACGCGACCTACACCACGCCGATGCAGCACCACAACGCGATGGAGCCGCACGCCACCATCGCCGCGTGGGACGGCGACACGCTGACGCTGTACGACGCGACGCAGTACGTGGCCGGCGTGCGCAAGGCCGTGGCCAAGACCTTCGGCATCCCGGCCGGCAAGGTCCGCGTGATCTGCCCCTTCGTCGGCGGCGGCTTCGGCGGCAAGGGCTCGGTCTGGTCGCATGTGGTGCTGGCCGCGATGGCGGCGCGCGCGGTGGGCCGTCCCGTCAAGCTGGCGGTCGAGCGCCCGCAGCTGTTTGGCCTCGCCGGCGAGCGGCCGCCGACCGAACAGCGCGTACTGGCCGCCGCGCGCGAGGACGGCACACTGACCGGCCTGCGCCACGACGTGGTGACGGCGACCTCGTATCTGGAAGACTGGGTCGAGCCCGCCGCGATGATGACGCGGCTGCTCTATGGCTGCCCGACCGTCCATACCAGCCATCGCCTCGTCAAGCTGCATATCGGCACGCCGACCTTCATGCGCGCGCCCGGCGATGCCAGCGGCAGCTTCGCGCTCGAATCGGCGCTGGACGAGCTGGCCCATGCGCTGAAGGTGGATCCGGTCGAGCTGCGGCTGCGCAATGATACCGAGACCGACCTGAGCCAGAACCTGCCATTCTCCAGCCGGCGGATGAGCGAGTGCTTTCGTCTCGGCGCGGAAGAATTTGGCTGGTGGCAACGCGACCCGACCCCGCGCAGCATGCGCGCCGACGGCAAGCTGGCCGGCATGGGCGTGGCCACCGCGACCTATCCGGCGATGCGGCAGGCGGCCACCGCCACCGCCATCATCGAGCCGGACGGCAGCGCCTGCATCCGCTGCGCGACGCACGACCTGGGCACCGGCACCTATACCGTGATGACGCAGGTCGCGGCCGAAGCGCTGGGAATGCCGCCTGCGCAGATCCGCTTCGAGCTTGGCGACACCGCCTTCCCCGACGCGCCGATCGCCGGCGGCTCGCAGACGGTGGCCAGCGTGGCGCCGGCCGTGCAGGCGGCAGCCAGCGCGGCACGGCAGGTGCTGATCGACCGCGCCGTGGCCGACCGTGCCTCGCCGCTGTTCGGCGCGCCGCCCGAGGATGTCACGGTAGCCGACGGCTGGCTGGCCCGGGCATCCGATCCCGCCTGCCGCGAATCCATCGCGGCGACGATGGCGCGCAATGGCGGTCAACGGATCGAGGCCACGCGCACGGCCGAGCCGGGCGACGAGACGCAGCGCCATTCGATGCATTCGTTCGGCGCGATCTTCGCGGAGGTCCATGTCGACCCCGATCTCGGGGAAGTGCGCGTGCACCGGATGCTCGGCACCTTCGGCGTCGGCCGCTTGCTGAACCGCAAGACCGGCCACAGCCAGCTGATGGGCGGCATGGTGTGGGGCATCGGCCTGGCGCTGCACGAGGCCTCGTTGCTCGATCCGCGCAGCGGACGCATCGCCAACGGCAATCTGGCGGAGTACCACGTGCCGGTGAACGCCGATGTCGGCAAGATCGGCGTCATGGTCGTCGACGAGTTCGACCCGCATATCAATCCGCTCGGCGCCAAGGGCATCGGCGAAATCGGGATCGTCGGCGCCGGCGCGGCGATCGCCAATGCGGTGTTCCATGCGACCGGCAAGCGGATACGGCACCTGCCGATCACGCCCGACAAGCTGCTGTAAGCGGCAGGCCTTCCACCGTGCTTATTTACAAGCCATCCCGGCAAAGATTGCACCCTCGCGGCCCGCGGCGCGTGACGCGGCCGCGGCGGCCGCGCGTGGCGGCAACAGGCGGCAACAGGCGGCGGTACGGTTTTTGCGGCCTTTGCCCGGTACGTCCATGATCGATGGAGACCGAAATGAACGGCAACCGAGACAACGGCAATACCCGTCGGATGGCGCCCAGGGAAACCGGCGAGGACCGCCGGGGACGCGGCACCGTGACCGGCGGCATGGAGTGGTTCCCCGAGGATCCGCGCACCGGCGAGGTCGCGGAAACCTGGCGCCATCGCGGCTATGGCGGCTCGCGCGGCATGCGTGACGCCTACCACTATCGGCGCGGCGACACCGGCGCGATGGGCTCCGGCGGCGGCAGCGTCGGCTTCAACGAATTCGGCGAGCGTGGCACGAGCAGCGGCGCGGGCATGGGCGGCAGTACGGGCACGCGGCGCCCGCGCACCTTGCCCAAGGGCTATCGGCGCACCGACGAGCGCATCTGTGACGAGGTCTGCGAACGGCTTGCCGAAGCGCGCGAACTGGACGTGTCCGAGGTCACCGTGGAGGTCGGCTCGGGCATCGTCACGCTGAGCGGCACCGTATCGGACCGGCGCGCCAAGTACCGCGTCGAGGATATCGCCGAGGAAGTGATGGGCGTCGACGAGGTCAGGAACAATATCCGCGTGCCGCGCTGACGGCACGACCTGCGCCAGCGCTCGGCGAGGCAGCAGGGACGGCGTGCGTCAGCGCGCGGCCGTCCCCGCTTCGGCGGCGCGGATCCTGTCCGCCTGTTCGCGCAGCGCCTGCATGAAGGCGTGCAGCACCTCGTCGTCGCCGCCCTTGCGCCATACCGCCCCGACCGGGCCGAACGATTCCCGGTCCCCGAGCGGCAGGATATGCAGCAGCCCCAGCGAGGCCAGATGCTCGGCCATCGCCGCGGAGCAGACGCCGACATAGTCCGTCTCGCGCAGCACCGCCTGCATGGTGACGATCGAGCCGGTCTCGACCGCCGGCCGCAGGCCGGCGGCGCCGTGCTCGAGCAGCACGGTATCGAGCCGCGTGCGCATCAGCGTCTCGCGCTGCGGCATCGCCCAAGGATACGAAAACAGCTGGTCCCAGCGCAGGCGTCTGGCGTGCGCCAGCGGATGGTGCGGACCGACCACCACCGCCATCGCGTCCTCGAACAGCACCTCGTGCGCCAGATGCGGACCGTAGGCGCGCGCATCGATCGAGCCGACCACCAGATCGAACTCGCGCTTTTCCAGGCGATCGAGCAGCGTGTTGAACGCGCCCTCGGTGACCTGGATCGACACATTGGGCTGCGTCCGCTGAAACGCGACGATGGCCCACGGAATCAGGTGCGCGACGCCGGCCAGCACGCTGCCCACATGCAGGCGCGCGACAGCGCCCTTGGCGATCGCGCCCAGTTCGTCGTGGGCGCGCGATACCTCGCCGAGCACGCGCACGGCGAGACGGCGCACGGCCTCGCCGGCCGGCGTCAGTTGCAGGCGGCGGCCGCGGATCGCCAGCCTGACGCCGGCCAGATCCTCCATTTCGCTGAGCCAGTGCGACACCGCGGACTGCGTCATATGCAGCCGCGTCGCGGCGGCCGACAGCGTGCCCGCCTCGTGAAGAATCAGGAAGGACTCGAGGTGCCGCACCCGCAGTCGGCGCGCCCAGGCGATGCTGTGATCGGATGGATCCATGAGCGAATACTAATAGATGGTTCGAAACAATTCACTAGGTGTGTTTGCCGATCGGCCCAATAATTTCCCGGCATCCAGGCGCCAGACCTGGACTTCGACGGACCTGGACACTGCCACCATCTATGAGAAAAACTGCCTTCTTCCACTTCGCTGTTCCCCTGGCGCTCGCCTTCGGCGTAGCCGCACCGAGCTACGGTTGCGGTGAGCCTGGCGCGTCGTCGCGCCCGATCCGGCTGGTCGTTTCGCAGCAGGCCGGTGGCAGCACGGATACCCTGGCCCGCATGTGGGCCGAGCGCGTCGGCAAGACGCTGCAGACGCCGATCGTGGTCGAGAACCGCGCCGGCGCGGGCGGCATCATCGCCGCCAAGTACGTGCTGAGCCAGCCAGCCGACGGCTGCACGCTGTTCCTGGCGGGCGTCTCGCAGATGGTGCTGAACAAGTTCGTCTATGCGCCGCTGGCCTACAAGCCGGAATCCGATTTCGCGCCGGTGTCGATGCTGGCCACCGTGCCGTTCGTGCTGGTCGCCAATCCGCAATCGGGCCTGCGCAACTATCGCGAGCTGGTCGATGCCGCCAAGGCCAAGCCCGGCAGCATCAGCTTCGCCTCGTCGGGCAACGGCAACTCGACCCATCTGGTGGTCGAGCTGATGCAGAAGCAGCAGGGCATCAAGCTGCTGCACGTGCCGTATCGCGGCGAGCCGGATGGCGTGGTGTCGACTGTGTCCGGCGCGACGCAGGTGATGGCGCCGGTGCTGAGCACCGCGCTGCCGCAGATCAAGGCCGGCAAGCTGACGCCGCTGATGCTGTTCGCGTCCAAACGCGTGCCCGAGCTGCCGGATGTGCCGACCGCCGCCGAGCTGGGCCTGAAGGGCTTCGAGAACATCGGCTGGAGCGGCATCGCGGCGAAGGCTGGCACGCCGGCCAACGTCATCGCGCGGCTGCACGCCGCGACGCAGACCTTCCTGGCCGAGCCGGCCGTGGTCGACAGGCTCAAGTCGATGCAGGTGCTGCCGATGCCGGGCCCGTCGGACCAGCTGATGGAACTGACCGTGCGCGACACCGCCAAGTGGCAGGGCGCGATCGGCGACCTGGACCTGAGCGCGAAGTAAGCCTCGCCCCTCCCGTCATCCACGCAATCCCGCGCCGGGATGCGCCATCGGCATCGCCGCCGGCGCATCCCGGCGCAAACCTATCGAGACAAGCAATGACCCGTAGTGGAATGGTGTCCTGCCCGCAGCCGGAGGCGGCGGAGTCCGGCATCGAGATCCTGCGCGCCGGCGGCAATGCGGCCGATGCCGCGGTCGCCTGCGCCCTGGCGCAAACCGTCGTCGACCCGCTGATGTGCGGCATCGCGGGTTTCGGCACCGCTGCCGTCTATATGCCCGGCAGCGGCGCGCACGAGTACATCGACTTTCATGCGACCGCGCCGGCGGCGGCGCGCCCCGACATGTGGGCCGATCTGCTGGAAGGCGAAGCGCGCGACGGCTTCGGCTTTTTCATCAAGGACCGGCTGAACGACATCGGCTATCAGTCGATCGCGACGCCGGGCACGCTGCGCGGCCTCGAGGCGCTGCATCGCAGCCACGGCAGGCTGCCGTGGAAAGAGGTGGTGCAGCCGGCGATCCAGTGGGCGCGCGACGGCTACTTCGTCCGCCCCGGCATGTACGCGTTCTGGATCGACGAGGCGACGCTGGGCCGCGCCAGCAACCGCGAGCGCCTGGCCTTCAGCGAAAGCGGCCGCCAACTGTATTGCCGGCCCGACGGATCGCCGCATACCATCGGCACCCCGCTGAAGAATCGCGACTACGCCGATACGCTGGAGCGGATCGCGTCCGGCGGCGTCGATGCGTTCTATCTGGGCGAGATCGCGGAGCAGATCGTCGCCGACATGCGCGAACACGGCGCGCTGCTGTCCCGCGAGGACCTGGCCGGCTACCGGGCCGTACGTACCGCGCCGCTGGTCGGCGGCTACCGCGGCCGCCGCGTCACCACCAATCGGCCGCCCGGCGGCGGCGCGATGCTGCTGCAGATGCTGGCCATCCTCGAGCAGTTCGATCTGCGCGCGCTGCGGCACAACAGCCCCGACTACATCCGCGTGGTCTGCGAGGCGATGAAGCAGGCGACCATCGACAAGGACCGCTTCATCGGCGATCCCGCCTTTGTCGACGTGCCGCTGGACCGGCTGCTGTCGCCCGACTACGCCCGCGAGGTCGCCCAGCGCATCCGCGATGGCCAGCGCGCCGAAGTGCCGCGCGTCAATCCGGGCCATGCGGTGCCGCGCGACACCACGCATCTGTCGGTCGTCGACGGCGAGGGCAATTGCGTGTCTCTGACACACTCGCTGGCGATGCCGTCGGGGGTGATCACGCCGGGCCTGGGCTTCATGTACAACGGCTGCATGGGTGTATTCGACCCGCGCCCGGGACGCGCGGGCAGCATCGCGCCCGGCAAGCGCCGCTTCACCTCGTCGTGCCCAACCATCGTCTTCAAGGACGACAAGCCCGAGATCGTGCTGGGCGCGCCGGGCGGCACGCAGATCGCGATGGGCGTGCTGCAGAGCATCGTCAATGTGGTCGACTTCGACATGCCGATGCAGGCCGCCGTGTCCGCGCCGCGCTTCTCCTCGACCAGCAATGCGATCGACGTCTGCAACCGCATCCCGCGCTACGTCACCCGCGAACTGGAGCAGGACGGCTACCAAGTGATCCGCAACCCGTACAACTACACGATCGGCTGGGTGCATGCGGTGCGGATCGTCGACGGGCGGCTGGAAGGCGGCGCCGATCCGGGCCGCGACGGCGTCGCGCTGGAGATCGGGGTGCCGGCAGCATGACGCTCCGATCCGCGTGATCGCTGGGCCCGCCCGGTCCGCCTCGATGCCTGGCCCTCCCTCGTTCTGGTTTGGTATCGTTCGCCGTGTCGCCGCGGCGAACGCGGCGCCTTCGACAACAAGGAGACGAGATGGCCAATGCCGTGCCGGGAAGCGCCGGCTACGAAGAGGAGGCCGGCGAGCTGGCGCAGCGGTACGAGCGCCTGCAATTCGAACAGGTCCATCACGACGTGCTGCATCTGCTGCCGGCAGTGCCAGCCAACGTCGTCGATATCGGCGCGGGATCGGGGCGCGATGCCGCCGCGCTGGCACGGCGGGGCTATCGCGTGGTCGCGGTCGAGCCCACCGACGCGCTGCGCAAGGAGGGCGAGCGCCTGCACGCCGGGCTGCCGATCCGCTGGGTCGACGACTCGCTGCCGGCGCTGCGGATCCTGCGCGCCGAGGGCGGCCGCCATGACCTGATTTTGCTCAGCGCGGTATGGATGCATCTGGATGAAGCCGAGCGCGCCGAAGGCATGGCCGCGTTGGCGGCGCTCCTTGCGCCAGGCGGCATCGCCATCCTGTCGTTGCGGCACGGGCCGGTGCCGGCGGGGCGCCGCATGTTCGAGGTGTCCGCCGAAGAAACCATTGCGCTGGGACGTGAGCATGGACTGGTCCAATGCCACTGCGCCCGGCGCGACGACGCGCAAGGGCGCGCCGACGTGCACTGGAGCGTGGTCGCGCTGCAGCGCCCGCGCGTCGCCCCGCCCCGCTGACGCCGACCTCGTCCTCTAGCCGGCGGTCTGGCGAACCGATGCCTGCTTCACCGGATAGCGCGCCACCAGCGCATAGCTGGCCCAGCTGAGCACCGTCATGGTCAACGCGACGGCGCCAAGCTGGCCGGTCGGCAGGAACGGCGCCGTTGCCTGCGTCGCGACGGCACCGGCTGCCAGCAGCGCCAGCACCATCACGGCGGAGGCACGGCCGAGCTGCGCCTGCGGGACGGCCAGCGCCTCGCTGAATGCGGTCGGGCCACGCACCCCGAGCACGGCGCAGAAGGCGGCCCAGAAGCCCAGCACCAACGGGAACGACAGGCTTGCGCTCCACCATGCGATACACAGCGCGGTGCAAAGCAGCCCGTGCAGCAGCGCGCCCAGCTGGATCGCATGGCGCGGGCCCAACCGGCTGCTGATCCGGCCGGCCTGGCTGGCCGCGACGATGAACCCCGCCACGCCGCAGACCTGCGCCAGCGCAAAGCCGCTCTGGCTGGTGCCGGCGATCGCGGGAAGGACTTGCGGCGCGCTGGCGACGAAGGCGATCAACGCGCCGAACGACAGCGAATGGGCCAGCGCCAGTCCGACGAAATGCCAATTGCGCAGCAGCGCGCGATAGCCGACTCGTCCCGCCTTCTCCTCCGTTCCCGGCAGCGCCAGGGGCGTAGCCCGCAGTGCGAACGGAGCGGTCACCAGCGCGATGACGCCGATGATGGCGAAGGTCGTGCGCCAATCCGCGATCAGCAGCAGCGCCGTGCCGAGGACCGGCCCGGCAGCGGGCACGATCGCCTCGATCATCGCGATCGCGGCGATGCCGCGCACGCCGTCCTGTTCAGGCAGCGTCGCGCGAACGACGGTCGGCACGACCACCGTCGCGGCCCCCGCGGCGATGCCCTGGACCAGGCGCAAGCCGAGCAGCATCGTCAGATCGGGCGCCAGCGCACAACCGAAGCTGGTCAGGATCAGGACCAGCAGTCCCGTTTGCACGCAGCGCCGTGGGCCGATCCGGTGCAGCATCTCGCCCCAGACCAATTGCGAGGCGGCCAGGCCCAGCAGGAAGATCGCGATGGTCAACTGCCCTTGCGCCACCGTGATGCCGAGGTCGCGCTGCATCGCCGGCACGGCGGGCAGGTACAGGTCCATCGTCAGCATGCTGGCCGCCGTGATGGTGGCCAGCGGAAGGACGGTACGCATCGATGGCTTCGACAAAGGGGACTCCTTGCAGTGGGCGCGGACGCGTCAGCTCCGTCGCCGCATCACCAGATACAACCCGGCGGCGGCGATCGCCATGCCGGGCCATGCCGCCAGCGGGATGGTCTCGCCCAGCACCGCCCAGGCGATCAGCGCGGTGGTGGGCGGCACCAGGAAGAACAGCGCCGAGACGCGCGAAGCCTCGCCGTGGCGGACCATCGCCAGCAGCAGCGTCATCGCGACGATCGAGTTGGCGACGACCAGATAGGTCAGCGATCCGAACAGCGCCGGCGTCCATTGCACCCGCATCGGTTCGAGCCACCACGCCAGCGGCGCGGTCACCGCCAGCCCGACGCCGTATTGCACCAGATTGGCCGTCAGCGGATGGGTGTCCCGGCCGAAGCGCTTCTCCCACAGCGTGCCGGCGGTCATCACCAGCAAGGCCAGCACGGCGAACAGCAGCGCCAGCCGCGACGACAGGTCGATCGACGAGGTCGCCAGAATCACCATCGCGGCGCCGCTCGCGCCCAGCAGCAGGCCGATCCACCGCACACGCCCGACCCGTTCGCCGGCAATCGCCGGGGCAAGCAGCCCGACGAGAATGGGCTGCTGCGAGGTGATCAGCGCCACCGCGCCCGAAGACAAGCCGTACTTCAGGCTCAGATAGGTGAACGAGAAATAGCCGGCCTGCAGCAGCAGGCCGACCATCGCCAGATGGCCCCATGCCGCCCACGTGGCCGGCAGGGCGGGCCGCACCCACAGCCACGGCAGCACCAGCAGCGCGACCACGCAGGCGTAGCGCAAGGCGAGGAAGGTCAGCGGATCGGCGTAGGCCAGGCCGAGCTTGAGGAAGACGAAGCCGCTCGACCACAGCAGCAGGAACAGCGCAGGCGCGGCCTTCAGCCATGCGGGGACGGCGCTTGCGGAGCGGGTCGGCGGGATCATGGAGGGACGGGATGTCGGTCGAGGGCGGGCCGGTGTCGGTCTGCCGCCGACTACCGTTTCGGTCCAGCGGGAATACTATACGAACTCGCTCCCCGGCTCCCGCCCCTGCGGCTCACCGACCAATAACAATGAAGCCCGACGCCAGACTCGTGACCGGCCCGATCGGCCGCACCCTGCTGCTGTTCTCGCTGCCGGTGCTCGGCAGCAACATCCTGCAATCGCTGAACGCCTCGATCAATTCGATCTGGGTCGGCCACTATCTCGGCGAGGCGGCGCTGACGGCGACGTCGAACGCCAACATCGTGCTGTTCTTCCTGCTCGGCGTGGTGTTCGGCATCAGCATGGCCAACACCATCATGATCGGCCAGGCGGTCGGCGCGCGCGACCTCGACGAGGCCCGGCGCGTGGTGGGCACCAGCACGACGTTCTTCGTGTTGCTGTCGGTCATCGCCGCGGCGCTGGGCTATCTGTTCACGCCGGGCATCCTCGGCGCGATGGGCACGCCTGCGGACGCGCGGCCGCTGGCGATCCGCTATCTGCGGATCATCTTCCTGGCGCTGCCCTTCATGTACTTCTACAACTTCGTGATGATGACGCTGCGTGGGGCCGGCGACTCGCGCACGCCGTTCTATTTCATGCTGTTGTCGGTGGTGCTCGACGTCGCGCTGAACCCGCTGCTGATCTTCGGCCCGGGCCCGATCCCGCGCATGGACATCGCCGGCTCCGCGCTGGCGACGCTGATCGCGCAGCTGGTCAGCCTGGCGGCAATGATGTGGCTGCTCTATCGCCGCAAGCATTTCCTGACGCTGCATCGGGGCCAGTTGCGCTATCTACGCCCCGACCTCGGCATCCTGCGCGCGCTGGTGGCCAAGGGACTGCCGATGGGCCTGCAGATGGTCGTGATCTCGTCGTCCGCGCTCGTGATGATGGCGCTGGTCAACCAGTACGGCTCGCAGACCGCGGCCGCGTATGGCGTCGCCTCGCAGCTATGGACCTACGTGCAGATGCCCGCGCTGGCCGTGGGCGCCAGCGTCTCGTCGATGGTCGCGCAGAACGTCGGCGCCGGCCGCTGGGACCGCGTCTCCCGCATCACCGGCATGGGACTGGCGTTCAATCTGACGATGACGGGAGCGTTGGTGGGATTGGTCTATCTGTTCAACCGGCATTCGCTGGGCCTGTTCCTGCCGGACGACGGCGGCGCGATCGAGATTGCCCAGCACATCAATGCGATCGTGCTGTGGTCGTTCATCCTGTTCGGCTTCACCATCGTGCTGTTCGGCACGGTCCGCGCTACCGGCGCGGTGATGGCGCCGCTGGCGGTGCTGTTCGTGTCGATGTGGGTGGTGCGCCTGCCGTTCGCCTGGTGGCTCGGCCGCACGATGGGCGCTGACGCGGTGTGGTGGAGCTTTCCGCTTGGCTCGGTGGTGTCGATCGCGCTGGCGGCCGCGTACTACCGCTTCGGCAACTGGCGCGCCAGCCAGATACTGCCAGCCGCGCCACCCGCCTGTGAAGTGGTCGGCCAGGCGCCGGATACCAGCATGGGGACGCCGGCGGAGGATGCGTTGAAGCCGGCGGGGGATGCGTTGAAGCCGGCGGGCGAGACGGAAACCGTGTAAGCGCGCCGGCGGCAACCCAGGCACGCCGGGCCGCTATCGGCAGGGCTATCGGCAGGGCTATCGGAAGGGCTATCGGAAGAACTCGCCCCGCATCACGAACGTGTAGTCGGCCTCGACCGCCATCAGCCACACCAGCACCAGCAGGCACAGCGGCGGCAGCAGGATCGCGTAGACCAGCGCCAGGCGCTCCCACGCCATGTGCATGAACACGGCGACGATCAGGCCGGCCTTGGCGACCATGAAGATCAGGATCAGCGTCCAGCGCAGCGCGCCCTGCACGTGGAAGTAGTCGACCGCGTACGACATCGCGGACAGCACGAACAGCAGTCCCCAGATCTTCAGGTAGAGGCCGATCGGATGGGCCTGGCCGGTGGCGCCGTGCCCCTGGTCGGCCGCGGGCGCGCCGCCGTGCGGCGGCATCGGGGAATCGTGCAGCATGGGCTCGGACATGGCGGACCTCACCACAGGTAGAAGAAAGCGAAGATGAAGACCCAGACCAGGTCGACGAAGTGCCAGTACAGGCCGGCGATTTCGACGATCTGGTAGTTGCCGGTGCGCTCGTAGCGCCCGCGCAGCACGCGCGTGGCGACGACCAGCAGGTAGATGACGCCGCACGACACGTGCAGGCCGTGGAAGCCGGTGATCATGAAGAACGACGAACCGAACTGCGCCGCGCCCATCGGGTTGCCCCACGGACGCACGCCCTCCTCGATCAGCTTGGTCCATTCGAACGCCTGCATGCCGACGAAGGTGGCGCCCAGCGCGGCGGTGCCGAACATCAGCATCGCGCAGCGTGCCCGGTCGCGCCGGTAGGCGAAGTTGACGGCCATCGCCATGGTGCCGCTGCTGGTGATCAGCACGAAGGTCATGATCGCGATCAGGATCAGCGGAATCGATTCGCCGCCGATCGTCAGCGCGAAGACCTCGCTGGGATTGGGCCACGGCACCGTGGTCGTCATCCGCACCGTCATGTAGCTGATCAGGAAGCAACTGAAGACGAAGGTGTCGGACAACAGGAAGATCCACATCATGGCCTTGCCCCACGACACCTGGAAGGCGTGCCGGTCCGAACCCCAGTCGGCCAGCATGCCGCGCCAGCCGCCGTGCGCGGAGGCCGCGGTATGCGAGGCGGTGTGCGCCACGGAATCGGTGACGCGATCGCCGGGATGCAGTTGGGTCGCCATATCGCCTCCTTCGCTTGCCTGGCCGCTTGTTGCGCTTACTTGCTGCGCTTACTTGTTGCGCGTACTTGCTGCGCGTACTTGTTACGCGGGCTTGTTACGCAATCAGGCGGTGCCGCAGATGTAGCGCACGATTTCCGGGGTCAGCCAGCCGAGCGCGGCCAGCAGCACCAGCCATACCGCCAGCATGAAGTGCCAGTAGCGCGCCAGCAGCCGCACGCGCAGCGCCGCCCCGGCTCGCGCACCCGCGCGAATGCCCTGCCAGGCGGCAATCCACGCCACCAGGCCGCCGACCATATGCAGGCCATGCATCCCGGTCAGCATGTAGAAGAAGCTGCCGGCCGGATTGTTGGCCGGCAGGATCTCGGCGGCGCCCAGCGCCTGCCATGCCCACAACTGGCTGGCGACGAAGCCGAGCGCGCCGATGCCGCCCAGCATCAGTGCGCGCCGCGCGTTCGGCTGCTCGCCGGCCCGCGCCGCACGGGCGGCCCGCCACATCGCCACGCTGCCGAAGACCAGCAGCGCCGTCGACAGCCACACCTGCCACGGTAACGCGATCCGATGCCAGTCCGCCGAGTCCATGCGCAGGCCGAACGCGACGACGAACAGCGAGAACAGCGAGGTGATCACGCCCATGAAGACCCACAGCGCGACACTGGCGGGCGTCGCGCCGGACGCGTGCTGACGCATTGCGTCGCCGCCGCGCGGGGCCGGGCCGTCGTCGCCGCGCGAGACTCGGTACAGTGCTCCGGCATTCATGCGACGGCTCCCTGGCTGGCGTGCGGTTCGGGTTCGGCGCCGCCGGCCTCCGGCGGCGCGTTCTGCGCGATGAAGTCCTCGCGCGCGCCGGGCACGCTGTAGGCATAGGCCCAGCGATACACCACGGGCAGATGCGGTCCCCAGTTGCCGTGTTCCGGCGGCGTCTGCGGCGTCTGCCATTCGAGCGAGGCAGCGCGCCACGGATTGGCGCCGGCCGGCTCGCCGCGGCGCGCGCTCCAGATCAGGTTCCAGACAAACAGCAACTGCGCCGCGGCCACCACAAAAGCCGCCACCGAGATATAGGCGTTCAGTACATGCGCCGACTCGGGGATGAACGCGTAGTTCTCGAAGGCGTAATAGCGGCGGGGCATGCCGAGGATGCCAAGGTAATGCAT
Source organism: Cupriavidus sp. UGS-1 (assembly GCF_021213615.1). NCBI lineage: Bacteria > Pseudomonadati > Pseudomonadota > Betaproteobacteria > Burkholderiales > Burkholderiaceae > Cupriavidus > Cupriavidus sp. UGS-1. Next base: position 297,738 of record NZ_JAJQJF010000004.1, read on the forward strand.
CGGGAAGAAGATCGCGTAGGTACCGACGAAGGTGACCCAGAAGTGCACGCGGCCCAGCGTGTCGTTCAGCATTCGCCCGGTCACCTTCGGGTACCAGTGATAGAGGCCGCCGAACACGACGAGGATCGGCGACACGCCCATCACCATGTGGAAGTGCGCGACGACGAAATAGGTATTCGACAGCGGGATATCGACGCTGACGTTGCCGAGGAACAGTCCGGTCAGCCCGCCGATCAGGAAGGTGCTGATGAAGCCGATCGCGAACAGCATGGGCACCGAGAAGTGGATGTCGCCGCGCCACAACGTCAGCACCCAGTTGTAGACCTTGATCGCGGTCGGAATCGCGATGATCAGCGTGGTGGTCGCGAAGAAGAAGCCGAAATACGGGTTCATGCCGCTGACGAACATATGGTGGGCCCACACCACCACCGACAGCACGCCGATCGCCAGGATCGCCCACACCATCGTGCGATAGCCGAAGATGCTCTTGCGCGCATGCACGCTGATCAGGTCCGACACGATGCCGAACGCCGGCAGCGCGACGATATAGACCTCGGGATGGCCGAAGAACCAGAACAGGTGCTGGAACAGCAGCGGACTGCCGCCCTTGTAGTCCAGCTGCTGGCCCATCGACACCATCGACGGCATGAAGAAGCTGGTGCCGATGGTCTTGTCGAGCAGCATCATCACGCCGGAGACGAACAGCGCGGGGAACGCCAGCAGCGCGAGGATCGTGGCCATGAAGATGCCCCAGACGGCCAGCGGCATCCGCATCAGCGTCATGCCCTCGGTGCGCGCCTGCAGCACCGTGGTCACGTAGTTCAGACCGCCCATCGTGGCGGCGACGATGAAGATCAGCAGCGACACCAGCATCAGGATGATGCCCCAGTCGTAGCCGGGCGTGCCGGGCAGGATCGCCTGGGGCGGATACAGCGTCCAGCCCGCGCCGGTCGGCCCGCCCGGCACGAAGAAGCTGGCCAGCAGCACGATCACCGACAGCAGGTAGACCCAGAAGCTCAGCATGTTCAGGAACGGGAACACCATGTCGCGCGCGCCGACCATCAGCGGGATCAGGTAGTTGCCGAAGCCGCCGAGAAACAGCGCGGTCAGCAGATAGATCACCATGATCATGCCGTGCATGGTCACGTACTGGTAGTACGCGTTCGCGTCGATGAAATCGAAGCGGCCGGGAAAGCCCAGCTGCATCCGCATCAGGTTCGACAGCACGACGCCGACCAGCCCCACGACGATGGCGACGATCGTGTACTGCACCGCAATCACCTTGTGGTCCTGGCTCCAGACATAACGCGTCCAGAAGCTGGTGGGCCCGTGGTGGACGGCATCGTCGGCGTAGGCCATGGTGATCTCTCCTGCGGTCGGTGACCTGTCGTGGCGGGCCGCGTCCGGCTGCGGACGCGGCGCTGCCCCTTGTACTCGTTGCGCTGCGGTTGCGTGCGGTTGCGCCGTCCTTGCCTATTTGCCCGCCGCCTCGCGCGGCGCGCCCGCGGTGGACCGGATATAGGCGATCAGCGCGTTGACCTCGTCCTCGGTGAGCGGCATCTTCGGCATGATCGGCGCGAAGCCCTTGACCACGCGCTGCTGCGGCTCGCGAATCTCGGTACGCAGATAGTCGTCGTCGACCTTGGCGCTGCTGCCGTCGGTGAAGGTCGTCGTATGCCCGTACAGGCCTTTCCAGGTCGGCCCGACGCTCGGCGAGCCATCGGTGCTGTGGCACGCGACGCAGCCCTTGCTCTGCGCCAGCGTCCTGCCCTGTTCGGCGAGATCGGCGGCAGCGGGCCCGGGCCCACGTGTGCCGATCGGCTGCGCCGGCACCGTCGCCGCGGCGGCCGGCTGGCCGGCGCGCATCGCGACGAAGGTCTGCTGCTTCTGCAGCCAGGCGGTGAAGGCCGCGGGCTCGTCGACGACCACCTTGCCGCGCATGTTGTGATGGCCGACGCCGCACAGCTGCGCGCACAGCACGTCGAAGGTGCCGGCGCGCGTCGGGGTGAACCAGAACGAGGTCACCATGCCGGGCACCATGTTCATGCGGGCGCGGAACTCCGGCACATAGAAATCGTGCAGCACGTCCTTGGAGCGCGCCAGGATCTTGACGGGCCGCCCCAGCGGCAGATGCAGTTCGGGGCCGGCGACGATGATGTCGTCCTGCCCGTTCGGATCGTCGGGGTTCAGCCCCAGCGGATTGCCCGGTCCGACAAAGCGCGGATCGGTGGTGCCGAACTGCCCGCCCGCGCCCGGGAAGCGAAAGCCCCACGACCATTGCTGCCCGACCACCTCGACCAGCATCGCATCGCGCGGCGGGCGCACATAGTCCGCATAGACGAACAGGCCCGGCGCCAGCAGCGCCATGATGCCCAGCGTGGTGCCGCCGATCAGCCAGAGTTCGAGCTTGTGATTGACCGGCTGGTAGGCGGCACGGCTGCCGTCGCGATGGCGATAACGCCAGACCATGTAGCCGACGAACAGGTTGATGCCGATGAAGAAGGCGCCGGTGATGACGATCGTGATGGTCAGCGTGTCGTCCATCTGCTTCCAGTTGGACGCGAGCGGCGTCGCCCACCACGGGCTCAGGAAGTGGAAGAGCACCGAAGCGACAACCATGACCACGAGTGCGATGGCGAGCGCCATATCGACCCCTCCTTCTGTGCCGCCGGCACGAGGGCTGCCCAAGTCACGCAGGTAGGATAAGACTAGTGCATCCGATCAGCCCGATTCAAGGCGAGGCGGCGCGCGGGCCGTGCCGCATCGCACAAGCCATGCGCCCTCGATGCATGGGCGACGCACCGGCGCCGGCGTGCCCATGAAAAACGGCGGCCGGGGGCGAACCGCCGACCGCCGCGCATTGGCCGTCGCGGCTCAGTGCGTGACGTCCTTGCTTTCCAGCTTCCAGTACGCCGCTGCCGCGCACATGCCGAACACGATATTGCCAAACAGCGTGTGCCAGCCGCGCGCATCCGCAAACCACGGGAAGAAACGCGTCATGCCATAGAAGTTGATCAGGTAGATCACCAGGCCGAACACCGCGCCGACCAGCAGCGCCATGCCGAGGCTGGAATCGAGCTGGAACGGTGCCATGATCGCCGCCAGGATCATGCCGAGCACGGCGCCCAGCACGAAGTGGATCACCAGTGCGGCCGTGACCGTCGCCAGGCTGAACATGCCGCTCTGCAGCACGTCGGGCCCCATGACGATGGCGGCGATCATCCGCGTGGTGGGCCACGGGTTGGTGTCCGCGATCATCGTCGACCAGAACAGCTCGAGCACCAGCAGCAACGCGCCGGCAGCCAGGCCGGACACCGCGGCCGCGCTCCAGTCAGGCACGCGGCGCACATAGTGGTGCGAATGCATGTGAAGTTCCATTGCCACCTCCGTACGCTGTGACGAGACCGGGTCTCGTTCATTTGCACAGCATAGGACACGCGGCGGCGATCGGCGCGGCGGTACGCATGCCTCGGGTCAACCCCGAGCGGCAAAGCCCTTGGATAGTGCGCCCCGCTGCCTATACTGCAGGCATAACAGCATTCCCCACAGAGAGAGAGGAAAGGAGACCGCCATGCCGACCCTGGACATGCACGACCTCGTGTTCCTGATTCCGATGGCGCTGGTTGGGATTATCGTGATGGGCATGGTGCCCGTTGCAGCGCGGCCACTGCAGATCAGTTGCCGCACGCTCGGCGCAATCGCCGGCGCGCTGCTGGGCCTGGCCGTTCTCGAGGCGATCCCGCTGCTGATCTGAAGGGATCAGCTGGCCACGGGCTCCGAGCCGCTTCCCAGCCGGCTCGGCACTTGCCGGTGCGATCTGCATCGCGACCGGCGGGGAGGCTGACATGTCGCTGTTCTGGATCGCCGCCCTGCTAGCTGCGGCGCTCATGCTGACGGTCGGACGCGCGCTGTGGCGCAGCATGCGGCCCGCGCGGATGCGCTGGCGCCGTTGCCGGCGGATGCGGCGGCGCGCCATGCCGACGCCGCGCAACCGGCCGCACGCCGGCTCGCATGGGGTCCAGCAAAACCGCCTGCACCACGGCTAGCAAGGCTTCCCGCGGCGCATCACTCCAAACGCGAAAGGAACGCTCGCGTCGCGTGCCGATGCCGTGCGTCAGATTTCGATCATCGCGAAATCGGCCTTCGCCACATCGCATTCCGGGCAGCGCCAATCCTCGGGAATCTCTTCCCAGCGCGTGCCGGGCGCGATGCCGTCGTCCGGCCAGCCCTGCTCCTCTTCATAGACCCAACCGCAAATCAGGCACACCCAGGTCTTGTAGGCGACGGCTTCCTGCTGCAAAACACACTCCTTTATTCAATCCGGAGCGAATCATACGCGTTTTTGCTGCGGCGCCACGATGATGCTCCCGCGCGCCGCGCGGTCGAATGCCGCTGCGCTTCACTTGGCGCACAGGGCGTTGCGCTGGCATGCAGGTTGCAGCGGATTGGCGATCCCGCTTCCGATCCGAGCACCGCCGATGCCCGCCATTCCACGCGACGCACCCGGGGACCATAGCCTGGCCATGCTGGCCGACCCCTATCGCTTCATCGCCAAACGCTGCCGCGCGCTGCAATCCGACGTCTTCGAAACCCGCGTGCTGCTGCGCCGCACGCTGTGCATGACCGGGCCCGAGGCGGCCGCACTGTTCTACGATCCGCAGCGGTTCCAGCGTGGCGGGGCGGCGCCCGAGCCGGTGCGCGCGACGCTGTTCGGCAAGGGCGGCGTGCAGACGCTCGACGGCGACGCGCACCGGATGCGCAAGGCGTTGTTCATGCATGCGACCGCGCCCGAGCGCATTGCCTCGTTGTGCGACGCGGTCGCGCAGCAATGGCTGCTGTCCGCGCGGTCGTGGTCCGATGGCCAGCCAGTGGCGCTATACGACGCGCTGCATCCGCTGCTGACCCGGGCTGTCTGCAGTTGGGCCAGCGTGCCGTTGCGCGAGCATGAGGTCGAGCCGCGCTGCCGGCAGCTGACCGCGCTGTTCGACCAGGCCGCCGCGCCGGGCCTTGGCCATTTCCGCTCGCGGCGCGCGCGCGACCGGGTCGAGGCCTGGCTGTCGCGGCTGATCGACCAGACACGGGCCGGTCAGTTCGAGATTCTCGAGCACACGCCGATGCATACGGTGGCGTGGCACCACGATGCAGACGGCCAGCTGCTGCCGCCGCGCATCGCCGCCGTGGAACTGGCGAACCTGCTGCGGCCGACCGTGGCCGTCTCGGTCTTCATCGTGTTCGTCGCGCACGCGCTGCACCTGTATCCGGCATGCCGCGAGCGCCTGCAGCAGGGCGATCCGGCCTATCTCGATGCCTTCGTGCAGGAGGTGCGCCGCTGGTATCCGTTCTTTCCGGCGGTGGTGGCGCGGGTGCGGGACGATTTCGAATGGAAGGGCTATCGCTTTACGCGCGGCCGGCGCGCAATGCTGGACCTGTATGGCACCAACCGCGATCCCCGCAGCTGGGACGACCCGGAGACGTTCGCGCCGGAGCGCTTCCTGGCCCGCGCGCCGACGCCGTTCGACTTCATCCCGCAGGGCGGCGCGCAGGCCGCCGATCATCATCGCTGTCCCGGCGAGGGCATCACCGTCGCGCTGATGAAGCAGGCGGTCCTGTTCCTGCTGCGCGGGCTGCGCTATACCGTGCCGGAGCAGGACCTGACGCTGGACTTCGGCCGGCTGCCGGCGCTGCCGCGCGATCGCATGGTGATTCGCGACGTGCGGCTGGTGCACCGGCGCGCCGGCGCCACTACTGCCGGATCGTGAAGTCCACGCGATTCGGCGAGCCCTTGTCCTTGATGCCGTCGGTATCGAGCTTCGGCGCGGTCAGGAACAGGCGCGCTTCGGGCACCTTGCCCTCGCGCTCGAGCGCCTGCTTGACCGTCAGCGCTCGCCGCTCGGCCAGCTGCCGCAGGCCCGAGTCGGTGACCGGCGCGTTCTGCAGCAGCAGCGCTTCCATCTCCGCGGTTGGCAGCGACTTGGCCATGCCGATCAGGTTGCGCGGCTTCTTGATCGACGAGCGGCGGTAGACCGCTTCCAGGTACTTCGGGTACTCCTGCGGGCTGACGGTGACCTTGGCGCCCTGCTCGCCGTCCTCGTCGTCGGCCGCGCGCTGCTCGCGCGCCGATTGCCGCAGTTCGCGCACCTTCTGCTCGGCCACCTGCTCGTCGAGCCAGGCGCGGCGCGCGCCGGCAGCGTCGGTGGCCGGATCGATGCGGCCGGTGATCTCCAGCCGCAGGCCCGGCCGATCGTTCAGCGCCTTGCCCAGCGTCTCGACCTTCCTGCGCCCGGCGTCGGTCAGATTCGCCGAACCGGGTGCGAACTCGACATAGCCGAGTTCGTCGCCGCCGCCGAAGGCCGAGGCGATCAGCGAGAACGGCGAGGTGATGGCCTTGGTCAGCAGGTTGACGATCACGCGCATGATCACGCCGCCGATGCTGAACTCGGGGTCCGACAACGAACCCGATACCGGCAGGTTGACGTCGATCACGCCATTGCGGTCCTTCAGCAGCGAGACCGCCAGCAGCACAGGCAGCTTGGTCGCGGTCGGGCTGTCGACCTTGTCGCCGAACGTCAGCTGGTCCAGGAACAGATGGTTGCTGGCGTTCAGTTGGCCGTTCTCGATCTTGTAGGCGACGTCGACCGTCATCTTGCCCTTGGTGATCGGATAGCCGGCGTACTTGGTGGCGTACGGCGTCAGGCGCGTCAGCTCGACGCCGGCAGCCTTCGCGGCGATATCGAGGTAGAGCTGCTCGCCGAGCGGGTTCAGCTTGCCGCCGATCGTCACGGGCGCATCGTCGTCGAGCCGGCCTTCGAGCACCAGATCGGCCGGTGCCGGATCGCCGGTCGACACCTTCGAGATCGAGCCGTGCATGCCGGTCAGGTTGGCGGTGTAGTTCGGCTTGACGAAGAAGTCCGAGAAGTTGATGTTGCCCTTGTCGATCTTGACGCCGCCGATGCGGATCTGCGGACCGGCCGCGGTGCCCTTGGTCGAAGGCGCGGCCGGCGCGGCGGCGCTGGCAGCAACAGTGGCCGAGGCGGACTGGGCCTGCGGCGCGCTGGCCGGTGCCGGTGCGGTGCTGGCCTGCGTCAGGCTGGTGGTCGGCGCCGGCTGGCCCTGCTGGGCGCCGCCGGAGACCACGTCCTGCAGATTCAGCCGGCCGTTCGCGTTCAGGATCACGCGCGCATAGAAGTCGTTCAGCGCGATCTGGCCCAGCGCCAGCCGCAACGGGCCCTTGCTGTCGTCCATGCGGAAGTCGATGCCACTGAGTCCCAGCGAGCGCCAGCGGATGAAGTCCTCGCCGTTGACGCGGTCGACCGTACGCACATTGCTCAGCTGCGCGGTGCCGGCGAAGGTGGCGGCCACCGGCTTGCCGCTCGGCACGGCCACCGCGAGATTGCCGTTGACGGTGGCGTTGCCGGCGCGCAGCGCCGCGTTGAAACGATCGGCGAGATAAGGCTGGAACGGCGTCAGGTCCAGCTGCTTCGCATCGACGCGCATCTGCAGCGCCGGCAGCGTGGGCTGCACGGTGCCGTCCAGCGACAGCACGCCGCGGCGGCCCGACTCGACCTTCGCCTTCAGCGCGATCGGCGTGGCAGGCAGCGGCCAGCGAACGGCGCCGGTCTTGACGTCGATACCGCGCAACTGATGGACCACCGGGCGATTGCCGTTGGCCGCGGCAGGCTGGTAGTCAGTCAGGCGCAACTTGCCGCCATCGATCGCGAGGCTGCCGACTTCGACCTGCCACGGTTTGGCGGGTGCCGCGGGGGTGCTCGTCTTCGGCCCGGGCTGCGCGCGCTTCGCGCTGGCGGCGCGCGACTGCGCCACCCAGATGCGCGAGGCCTCGACCAGCTCGCCGCGATGGTCGCGCACCGCGGCAAATTGCGGGTGGCTCAGGCCGATCTGCGCGACCTGCAGCGACTGCGCGGCCAGGTCGAAACGCAGGCCGTCCAGCGTCAGCTTGTCGGCGCTGACCAGCGGCAGCTTGTCGCCGACCAGATCGCCGCGCTGGCGGGCACGCTGCTCGCGCCGCTTTGCCGCGGCATCGTCGGACGGCGCAGCGGCAACGCGCGGCGCGGCGGCCGGATCGCGCAGCGCCACATGGACGTTGCTCATCGCGACGCGCGAATTCTCCAGCGACAGCGCGAAGGCCGGCGCGGCCCACGACATCCGGTAGTTCAGCTCGGCATCGAGCGCCGACTGGCCCAACTGGATGCGCAATTCGCCCGGGAACCAGGCGGCGAAGGTCTGCGGCTGCAATCCATTGGCACGCAGCGTGCCGGCCAGCGAGGCGTCCCGCAGCGACAGTGCGCCCTGGTGCGCGATGGTCTGGCCGTCGGCCACCACCAGCGTGGCGTCGAGCCTGGCCGGCTTGTCGCTGTCGCCGGACAGCCCATCGATCTGCACGTCGATCGGCCCGAGCGCCAGCGTGCCCGGGCCGGAGAACGCCGCCTCGTCGCGCAGCGCGACGCGGGCCTGCTTCAGCGCGACGCGATCGATGGTGTAGCGCCAGGGCTTGGCGTCGGCGGCGGGCTGGGCCGCCTGTGCTGCAACCGGCGCCGAGGCGGCCGGTGCGGAGGCGGAAGCCAGCGGAGCGGATGCGGTCGCGGTTGCCGATGCGGTCGCGGCTGCCGATGCGGTCGCGTTTGCCGATGCGGTCGCGGGGGCCGATGCCGGAGCGGCCGCGGCAGGCGCGGCGGGCTTCGCCGCTGCCGGAGTCGCCGGCGTTGCCCGCGGCAGGAACGCCGTCGCCAGGTCGAGCGTGCCATCGGCGCGCCGCAGCGCGCGCAGGTCCAGGCCCTCGAGCGTCACGCCGCGCAGATGAATCAGGTTGTCGGCCGGCGCCAGCCGCGCGATATCGACCGTCAGATTGCCGGCCTGCAGCAGCGGCGTGCCGTCGCGCTTGCGCACATCGGCCTCGCGCAGCGAGGCGGTGCCGGAGACCTCGATCTGCTGCTGGTCCTGCTGCTGGCGAAAGCCCACCACCAGCCGCGTATCGAGCTTGCCCGCCTTGACCTCGGCGTCGGTCAGCCGCGGGGCGAACGGCATGAAGCGGACCAGATCGAGACCATTCAGATCGAGGTTCAGCTTCGCTTCGCGCGCATCGGCGAACGGCAGCATGGTGCCGCTGACGGCCAGCGGCGAGCCGTTGATATGGGCGCTGATGGTCGGCTGCGTGACGATATTGACGTCGTGCGGCAGGTTCGACAGGAAGGGCAGCGTGACCGTCAGATGGTCGACGCGCTGCGTTTCGCCCAGCATCTTGTCGTCGAAGCGCAGCGAACTCTCGGTCAGCGCGATGTTGTTGATCGAAAAGCGGGCCGGTTCGCCATCGTCCGGACTCTTGGGCCTGGCTTCCAGCCGGTCGCGGATATCGTCGAAGCTGAGCCGGCCGTCCGCTTCACGGACGACATGGACGGCGAGCCGGTCGATATGGACCGCGTCGACCACCGGAGCCAGGCGCCACAGCGACGCGATCGACGCGTCGATGTCGGCCGACCCCAGCGTCAGCATCGGCGTGGTGCCATCCGGTTCGAAGATCGTGACATCGCCGACCGTCGCGGCCAGCGAGAACGGCCGCACGTGTGCCGTGCCGATCGTCACCTTGCGTCCCAGCGCCTCGCTGGCCTGGCTCGCGGCCAGCGACCGAATCAGCGGCGGTCCGCCGAAGTAGCCGGCCAGACCGAAAATCGCCACTGCCGCCGCAATGCCGGCCGCCACGCGCAGGCCCGTACGCCGGCGCGGCGTCGCGGTGGCGGCCTGCATCGAAATCTTGAATGCCATGTCGTCCCGAAGAAATTGACCCCCACAACCGCACGCGCCGGGCGGTTTCGCCATGCCGTCGTCGCGGCCTCGCGCCCTCCCGATACACGTCCTTGGCTCCAGTTGTGCTCTGGATCCCACTTTTTTGGGCATTATGGTAATGCTTCATGACAGTGCGCGGGGGATTATTGCGACCGGCCGCCGGCGGCGGGGCATCCGATCTGGTATCGTTTCGCCTTTGCGAAGCGTCCCGTCGCATGCCAAAGGCCCACCCGCCTCTGGCCCTGCCTCTCTCCCGCGCTGTACCCGCCGGCCGTACCCTCACACTTACCCGTGTTCGTGCGCTTCGCATGCGATCTCTTCCCATGCGAGTCTCTTCAATGTCCACCACCAGCAGTACTGTTGGCGCCGGCGGCGCGTCGCTCGAACGCGCCGCGCGCCCGCTGACCGGCCAGGATTACAAGACCCTGTCCCTCGCCGCCCTCGGCGGCGCCCTCGAGTTCTACGACTTCATCATCTTCGTCTTCTTCGCCACCGTGATCGGGCAGCTGTTCTTCCCGCCGTCGATCCCGGACTGGCTGCGGCAGCTGCAGACCTTCGGCATCTTCGCGGCCGGCTACCTGGCGCGTCCGCTGGGCGGCATCATCATGGCCCACTTCGGCGACCTGCTCGGGCGCAAGAAGATGTTCACGCTGTCGATCCTGCTGATGTCGGTGCCCACGCTGCTGATGGGCCTGCTGCCGACCTATCACGCGATCGGCCTGCTGGCGCCGGTCGCGCTGCTGCTGCTGCGGGTGCTGCAGGGCGCGGCGGTCGGCGGCGAGGTGCCGGGCGCCTGGGTCTTCGTCTCGGAACATGTGCCGACCCGCCACGTCGGCTATGCCTGCGGCACGCTGACGGCGGGCCTGACCGCCGGCATCCTGCTCGGCTCGCTGGTGGCGACCGGCATCAACACGATCTTCACGCCGGAGCAGCTGACCGACTGGGGCTGGCGCGTGCCGTTCCTGCTCGGCGGCGTGTTCGGCATCGCCTCGATGTATCTGCGCCGCTGGCTGCATGAAACGCCGGTGTTCGCCGAGCTGCAGCGCAAGAAGGCGCTGGCCGCGGAAATGCCGCTGAAGGCCGTGGTGCGCGACCATCGCGGCGCGGTCGCGGTGTCGATGCTGCTGACGTGGATGCTGTCGGCCGGCATCGTCGTCGTGATCCTGATGACGCCGACCTTCCTGCAGAAGCTCTATGGCTTCGACGCGCGCACGGCGCTGGTCGCCAACAGCGTGGCCACGCTGTGCCTGTCGATCGGCTGCGTGGTGGCCGGGGCGCTGGCCGACCGCATCGGCGCGCGCCGCACGCTGTTCTTCGGCGGCCTGTTCCTGGCGGTCAGCAGCTATCTGTTCTACACGGTGATCCACCAGCGCCCCGACCTGCTGCTGCCGCTCTATGCGCTGGCCGGCTTCGCGGTGGGCACGATCGGCGCGGTGCCGTTCGTGCTGGTCAACGCCTTCCCGGCGCATGTCCGCTTCTCGGGGCTGTCGTTCTCGTACAACCTGTCGTACGCGATCTTCGGCGGGCTGACGCCGATGGCGGTGACGCTGATGCTGAAGAACGATCCGCTGGCGCCCGCGCACTATGTCGTCGCGCTGTGCGCGCTGGGCATGGTGACCGCGCTGTTCGCGCGCAAGTCCGCCAGGCTGTAAGCGAAGCGGCCAGTCGCCGCGGGCGGGCCGGCCCTTAGCGGCGATGCTCGCGGAAGAACTCCCACATCAGCATGCTGGCGGCCGGCCCGGTATCGCTGTGGTAGCGATAGGCCGGATCGCCGCCGCTCCACGCATGGCCGAGCCCGGCCACCTCGCATAGCTGCACCAGCTCCCGGCGCGCATGGCCGAAGCGGGACTCGAGGTAGTGGCCGGCGGGAACGTCGGCGGCATCGACTTCGCCATTGGCGCGGCCGTGCTGCTGGCTCGCCGACGCGTCGGCCGCTGGCAGAGGCGCGCCGTTGCGGCGCTCGCCGTCGATGCGATCCGGCAAGCGGTTGTAGGCCAGGAATTGCCGCGCCAGCAAGCGCGCATTGACGGGGTGCACCACCTGGTCGTCCATGCCATGCAGGATCAGCGCCGGCATCGGCTTGCCGGCCAGCGCGACGCCCGCCGCATCGAGCAGGGTCGCCGGCTCGGCCCGCGAGCCGTGCTGCATCGCCCGCAAACCCGAGCGCGCCGAATCGGCGGCACCGACCACCACGCCGGAATGCAGCCCGACCGCGGCGACCTTGTCCGGATAGCGCAGGGCCACCACGGCGCCCATCGCGGCTCCGGCGGACAGGCCGGCCAGGTAGACCCGCTGCGGACAGACATCGCGCCGCAACGCCAGCGCGTCGATCAGCGCCGCGATCGCCTGCGCTTCGCGCGCGCCCTCGCTGGCGGCAAGGTCGAACCATTGCCAGCACCGCTGCAATTGCCGGCGCAGCGGCTGTTCGGCATAGGCAACGAGGAAACCCTCGCGCTCGGCCAGCGCATTCATGCGCGTGCCGGCGGCGAAGTCCTCGGCGGTCTGCCGGCACCCATGCAACATCACGACCAGCGGCAGCGGTCCGGCGTGCCGGCGCGACGGCTCGTAAAGCCAGTAGTTCAGCTGCGAAACCAGTTCGCCCGGCATGGCCGGCAATTTCAGGCGACGCTGCGACCACTGGCCCGGCAGCGGACCGGCGGGCAGCGCCAGCGGCGGCGCCACGCGCAGGCGCGCGGCCGGTGCCGCGGTGCCCCGTCCATGCAGCCGGTCGAACCAGCTGCCAAGGTGACGGGCCGACTGGCGGGGCAGCGTGCCCATCTGCCGCCACGGCCGCTGCCAATTACCCATCAAGCTTCTTGCCATGCGCGTGTACGGAGCGCGCGAACGCTCCGGTTCATTTTTGCTGCGTTGCAGCATAGCACATGGTGTTGAACGCAATTCGCTTACCAATGTAGGACAGTGACTGACAGCACACCGGCAATCGGCTCGCTATGGTTTCGCCATGGCGAACGGGCAGCCCGCCCCGCAGCCGCCATTCGAGGCGACTCGATACCGGTATCTTCATGCGGAACTCGCTCTTGATTTCGTTGCCCCACCCGTGGCGCGCCGCCGCGCTGATCGCCTGCGCATCGTGGCCCGCCGTGGCCCAGCATGGCAACGCCGCAGCCTCGACCACCTCCGCGCCGAGCATGTCGGCCCTGGCCCGGCTGCTGGTCGGCGTGGCCGACGGCCGGCCCACCGGCATGAACGGCGTCACCCGGCTGACCGGTTCGGGCAGCAGTACCGACGTGGCGCTGGGCACCGCCTGCCGCGAGCTGACCCGCTTCGGCCCGATCCCGCTCGATAACGCCACGCGCCTGGAGGGCTGCCGCGGCGAAACCGGCAAGCGCGTCGTCTTCCATCTGAACCTGGTTCGCTTCGACGCGTCCCGCGAGGGTACCGCCGCCTTCATGGCCAGCGCGACGCCCGCTCTGGTCCGCGGCATCTGCCGCAATCCCGATGTCCCGGTGCTGGGGCGCCTGGGCATCGCGCTGGTGTTTCGCTACACCGGCATCGGTGACCGTCCGGTCGGCGAAATCGCCATCGCGCCGGGCCGCTGCGACCAGGAATGATCGCGGCATCGGACTGCGGGCAACGCGTCCGATAGAACACCGTCCGCGTCGAACTGCGATAGTCGCAGCATGGCGCATTGGCTAGATTCCTCCGCTTCACCGTGTCCGTCCGGAGGTCGCCTCGATGCCATCCCCCTTTGACAATCGCACGCCGTGCAGGGCGGCGACGCTGCGCCGGCCTGCCGATGCAGCGCTCTGAGCGCCGGCTGTACGGGCTGATGTCGTGCGGCTGCCTGCTGTGGGCGGCGCTGGTGGCAGCGGAGCTCGGCCGCACGCAGACGCCGCGCGACGATACCGGAGCCGTGCGCGAGCGGCTCGCCGGCACGCTGACCGGCGCCGAACGACGCTGGCTCGCCGCCCATCCGGTGGTGCGCTACAGCGCGTCGCCGATCGGTGGGCCGATGGCCTTCGTCGGCGCCGGCGGACACGCGGCCGGCATCGCGGTGCAGGCCCTGGAGCAGGTCGGCCGTATCACCGGCCTGCGTTTCGAGCCGGTCTGGCAGCAGGACCCGGCAGCCCGCGAAGCGGCGCTGCGCGACGGCACGGTGCTGCTGGTGCCCGCGGTGGCGGCCGACTCGTCCGCACCGCCGTCCGTACCGCAATCCGCGCCGCCCGAAGCCGCCGCGATGCGCGAATCGGGACGCCGGCCGCACCGGCTGCAACCATCGCTGCCCTACCTGATCACGCCTTGGGTCATCACCACGCACGCCACGAACGTCGCGATCCGCGACGCCACCGCCCTGGCCGGCATGCGCATCGCGGTGCGTCGCAGCAACCCCGGCCTGACGGCGCGCCTTGCGCAGGTGCCCAACGCCACCATCATCCACACCACTTCCACGAGCGAGGCCTATCGCATGGTCGCGCACGGCCAGGCCGACGCCGCGATCGATACCTTGACCTGCGCGCACTACATGGTCCGATACGCGTTCGCGCCACGGCTGCGCGTGGCCGCGCCTTTGGGCCCGCAGCCGGCGGCGATCGGCTTCGGCGTCTCGCCCGCCGCGCCGCAGCTGCGCATGATCCTGAACAAGGCGCTGGCCGCCATCCCGCCCACGCACTGGGACACGCTGCAGGCCGGCTGGGCGTCGGCATCGATGCCGGCCGCGGTGCCGGTGCCCGTGTCGGCGCGGCAACGGCATCGCCCATGGCTGTTGACCGGCTCGCTCGGCACCCTGCTGTGGATGACCGCAATGGGGGCATGCGCGGTCGCCCTGCATCGCCACGGCCGGCGCATCGCTCGTGCCGCCACCACGCTGCACCGGAGCCTTGGCGGCGAGCGACCGGCCGGCCGCCGCGCGACGTTGCCGGACGTGGCCGCATCGTCCGGCGCATGGTCGGGCGCGGACCGTCTGGGCTTCCTGGCAACGATCTGCCATGAGATCCGTACGCCGATGCACGCAGTGATCGGCATCCTCGACCTGCTGAAGCACAAGGCCGCGATCCATGGCGAGGCCCGCCATTACATCGACACCGCGCACGACTGCGCCAAGTCGCTGGTCGCGCTGGTCGGCGATCTGCTCGACATGGCCAGGCTGGAGGCGGGCCGGATGGAAATCCGGCCGGAGCCGGTGCAGCTCGATACGCTGCTGCAGCAATGGGTCCATGCGTTCCGTCCGCTGGCGTCATCGCGCGGCCTGCGCATCCGGCTGCAACTGGACGCGCTGCGGGCCCGGCGCCATCGCGCCGATCCGCAGCGGCTGCGGCAGGTCGTCGGCAATCTGCTCAGCAATGCGATCAAGTTCGGCGGTCATCGCGACATCACGGTGAAGCTCGAGAGCGCGGGCGAGCACGTCGATCGGGAAACCGTGCGGATCGTGGTGCGCGACCGTGGCCCGGGCATCGCCGCGGAGCAGATGCCGCGGCTGTTCGAACCGTTCTACCGGGCTGCGGAGGCAGGCGGGCCCGGTGGCACCGGCCTGGGCCTGTCGATCTCGCGGCAGCTCGCCCGGCAGATGGGGGGCGAGCTCGAACTGATCAGCCGGCCGGGCCACGGCACCACCGCGCTGCTGACGCTGACGCTGGCCGCGGAGTCGTGCGGCGGACGCGCGCTGCACGGCCACGGCCGCCCGACCCCTTGCGGCCAGCCCGCCATCGCGCCGCTGCGCAAGGACTATTGCGCGCTGATCGTCGATGACCATCCTGCCGGCAGGATGCTGCTGGCCCGCCAGTTGCGGCATCTGGGCGTGGAAGCCGTCGGTACCGGCAACGCGCACGAGGCGCTGGTACGGTTCGCAGCGCCGGACGCCGCGTTCGACCTGGTGATCCTCGACTGCAATATGCCGGGCATGGACGGCTTCACGCTGGCGCGCAGGCTGCGCGCACAGGAGCGGGCCCTGGCGCGACGGCGCGTGCCCGTGTTCGGCTACAGCGCCGACGCGCGGCCGCATAACCGTCAGCAGGCACTGGCGGCCGGCATGGACGATTGCCTGTTCAAGCCGATCGATCTCGACACGCTCGATCGCGCCTTGCAACAGTGGCTCGCCGATCCGCCGAATGGGCGTCGTGCGGCGGCAGCGTTCACCGCGGCGCCCCTCGCATCGGCCTCCGATGCCGCCTCCGATGCCGCCATACGGGCGGCCTTGCTGGCCGGCAACACCGCGGACCTGGCCGCGCTCCGCGTGGCGGTCGCGCGTGCCGACTGGCAGGCGGCCCACGCGGTCGCACACCGTATCAAGGGCGCCGCCCGGCTGGTATCGGCCGATGGCGTCGCGCAAGCCTGCGAGGCCCTGGAGGCGGCCTGCCGCGACGGCGATGCGGCCGGCGTCGCGGCCGCGATGACGCGCCTGGTGCCGGCGCTGGCGCGGTGGGCCAGGACGCTGTCGAGTTGACGCGGGCGCGCCGCCGCGCCCGGCTACGCCAGCGATTGCGCTCGAGGTTGGCGTTTTGAGATTGGTCTTATCCTTTCGCGCTCCCTTCCCCGCTAATCTGGCGGGGCATTGCAGCGCTTCCGGCCATTTCCCGTTTTTGGTCTGGAGGCAGGCATGCGCGCTGTCGCTGTATCGGGCCGAGGCGTCGTCCTGTCCGCACCTGCAACGTGCCACCGGGCGCCCGATACCGATCCGACGCGCCTTGCGCCGCGCGGCATTTGCCGCGCGGCGCTTCTTTTCCGACGGACCGCACGCCCCGAGGCACCCGCCGCGCTGCGCGATGCTGCTCGGCAAGCGGCGCAGGAGCAATGGCATGGCACTGAACATCGTCGTCGCGGACGACCATCCCGCGATCTCCCTGGCGATCCGTAGCGTTCTGCAGGGGCACGCCGGCTGGCAAGTCTGTGCTGACGTGACGACGCCCGAGGCGTTGTTTCGCGCCATTGCGGCGTGTACGCCCGACGTCGTGGTCACCGACTACCATATGCCCGGCGGCGAGGCCAAGGATGGATTGCGGATGCTCGGCCAGATGCGGCGGCAGCATCCGCAGATGCGCGTGGTGGTGTTGACGATGATGACCAATCCTCTGATCCTGCGCGCGATCGCGGAGGTGCCGGTGCAAGGCATCCTGCTGAAGGATTCGCCGCTCGACGAGCTGGTCCATACGCTGGTCCAGGTCGAGCGCGGCCGGACCTATATCGGCAGATCGGCGGCGCGGATCCTGGCGGAATCGAGCGCGCGCTATCCCTGCCCGGAGGAGCGGGCGGGCATCGGCAGCTTGTCGGTGCGAGAGACGGAGGTGCTGCGGCTCTATCTGAGCGGCAAGTCGGTGACGCAGATCGCCACCGCGCTGAGCCGCAGCGTCAAGACGATCAGCCGGCAGAAGAACTGCGCAATGCAGAAGCTGGGGGCGAGCAACGACAGGGAACTGTTCGACTTCGCCGCCCGCCAGGATTTGATGCTGCCGCAGCCGTCGGCGGGTTAGCCGACGGCGTACGGCCGGGATGCGCGCTTATTCGGCGGAGCGCGGCGCCGCGATGACCGGCGACACGGCGGCCTCGCCGCCATCCTGATCGTCGCCCGGGCGGCGCTGCTTGGCGCCGGCCGCACGCTGCTCCCAGAAGACCGCGTTATCGATGCCCAGCGGTCCGGGCACGAAGTTCGGGTCGATGCCCTGGCGCTTTTGCGCCTCGTAGTCGCGCAATGCCTTCAGCGCGGGCTTCTGCAGGATCACGATCGCGACGATGTTGAGCCACGCCATCAGGCCCACGCCGATGTCACCCAGCGCCCAGGCCAGCGTCGCGGTGCGCACGCAGCCGTACAACGTGGCGGCCAGGATCGCGATCTTCAGCAGGAACACCATCCACGGGCGGTGAATCTTCCGGTTGATGTACGCGACATTGGTTTCGGCGATGTAGTAGTAGGCGACGATCGTCGTGAACGCGAAGAAGAACAGCGCGATCGCGACGAAGGCGGCGCCGAAGCCCGGCAGCACGCTTTCGACCGCATGCTGGGTGAAGCCCGGGCCCGCTTCCACGCCTGCCAGGCCCGTGTGCAACGCTTCCTTGGCGGGACCGACCACGTTGTAGGCGCCGGTGATCAGGATCATGAAGGCCGTCGCCGAGCAGACGAACAGCGTGTCGACATAGATCGAGAACGCCTGCACCAGACCCTGCTTGGCCGGATGCGAAACCTCTGCCGCGGCCGAAGGGTGAGGACCGGTGCCCTGGCCGGCTTCGTTCGAGTAGACGCCGCGCTTGACGCCCCACTGGATCGCCAGGCCAAGCACTGCGCCGAAGGCCGACTCCAGGCCGAAGGCGCTACGCAGGATCAGGCTCATGACGTCGGGCAGCTTGCCGATATTGAGCGCGATGATCACGCAGGCGACGAGGATGTAGCCCAGCGCCATGAACGGCACCACGATCTCGGCGAACTTGGCGATGCGCTTGACGCCGCCAAGGATGATCAGCCCCAGCAGGATCACCAGCACCGCGCCGGTCACTGCGGGTTCGACGCCGAACGAATTGGCCATGCCGGCCGCGATGCTGTTCGACTGCACGCCGGGCATCAGCACGCCGCAGGCCAGGATCGTCGCCAGCGCGAAGATCCACGCGTACCACTTGGTGCCCAGCCCCTTCTCGATGTAGTACGCCGGACCGCCGCGGTACTGGCCGTCGACCTCTTCCTTGTAGATCTGCGCCAGCGTCGATTCCACGAACGCCGTGCTGGCGCCGAGGAAGGCCATCACCCACATCCAGAACACCGCGCCCGGACCGCCGAAGGTAATGGCGGTCGCCACGCCGGCGATATTGCCGGTGCCGACCCGGCCCGACAACGACATCGCCAGCGCCTGGAAGGAGCTGACGCCTTGCGCCGACGACTTGCCGTCCAGCATCAGCCGGATCATGCCGAAGAAGTGGCGCACCTGGGCGAATCGGGTGCGAATCGAGAAATACAGGCCGACGCCCAGGCACAGGTAGATCAGTGCCGAGCTCCAGATGATGCCGTTGATGGCATCGACAATTTCGTTCATGGCGAATCTCCGAGTCGGGTTCGGGCGAGATGGTGCCCGTCATGTCGGCGGTCGAGTCGCCCCGGGGTCGAGGCAAGACCGCTCCCCTGGAAAAAGGCGTAACCATACCGCAACAGCACGTTTTCCCACCTAGGGACAACCCGAATTCGTCGTCCGAAACGGGGGCTGGCGCGTTGTGGGATGCAGGATCGTGCACCACGAGCGGGCATGATCGGCGGGGCCGCAAGCGCCTGAAATTGTGTCGACGGGAAACAAAAGTCGGCAGTGGCAGGCGGTTTTTACGTCACCGAACCACAAGTTACAGAACTGTTTCATGTTGTCGCCGCCGAGGCCGGCCGCAGGCCCGATCGTGCGTCGTAACCTGAACGCTCCCTAGCGCTCCGATGGATGCAGAGGAATCTCATGTCTGAACGATTGATCATGCTGGACGTGCCCGGGGTGCTGTTCTCCGAGCGCTCCGCCGCGCGGCTGGGCGGCAAACCGGAGACCGGCGCGGTGCGCGAGCTGCGCCTGTTCGATCCCGTCGCACTGGGCTTCGTACGGCGGCTGTTCGGGCTGGCTGGCGCGCGCGTGGTGCTGCCGCATGCCTGGGGCGTCGGCGCGCGCTCCACCCTGGTACAGCAGCTGGACCTGCAGGTGCATGCGTTCGCGCCGGCCGCCCCCGGCGGCTTCGGCGCCGAGGTAGCCGCCTATCTGGCGTCGGCCCAGCCGACCCCGCAAAACTTCGTGGTGCTCACCGCCGACTCGGCCTCCGTCGACCCGTCGCTGCAGTCGCGGCTGATCGCGCTCGATCCGGCCAACGGCCTGACGCTGGACGACTTCAAGCAGGCGCTGGACCTGCTGGGCGTTGCCTGCCCCAACGGCTTGTACCCGCCGACGCAGCCCGACCCGCGCCTGCAGGCTCGCCTGCAGCAGCTGCGGCGCGCCGCGCGCCATGGCGCCCTGCCCGGGCTGGCGCCGTCGCCCGTGGCCGAGCCCGCGCACGCCTGACACGCGCCTCCCGCCCGACGTCCGCCTGTGTCGGGATCGGCCCGCATAGGCAAGTCCGCCCCCGCGTCTGCATAATGCGGCGCATGAACCAAGGGGGCGGAGATGACAGCAGCCGCGCTGGCTGACCGACGCGGCATTCACTGGCGACGCGGCTGGCCGCGATTTCTGCCGGCAGTCCTGGCCGCGGCCTGGACGCTCGGCTCGCACGCCCAGCCCGCCGGCACGCCGGACGCCGCGGCCCCCTCCGCCGCTGCGGTCGCCCCGGCCGCGCAGGCCGGCACGGCTCCGCCCGTGTGCCAGGCGCCCTGGTTTCGCAGCGGTGCCCGCGCGCAGTTGGAGGCCGATGGCCAGATGCCGATGTCGATCACGATGACGGTGCGCCATCCCGGGCCAGTGCCGGGTGGCTGCGCGGCCTGGCTCGACATCCATTCCAAGTCCGCGCTGGCGGCGATGATGGGCCCGCCGGTAGTGATGGACCAGATGCACCGGCTGACGCTGCTCGGCGATGCCGGCGCCGCCAATGGCCGGATCAGCAGCCAGCACGCCACCATCAATGCGCAGGCACGCTATGCCCGGCTGTTCGGCGAGGCGTCGTTCGAAGGCACCGGCCTGTTGTCCTATGCCGGCCACGACATCCGCGAAGGCGTCACGCTGCCCGGCGAATCACTGCACTCAAGCGCCAGCCTGCAGATCAACAGCCTGCATTCGGGCGAGGCGGTGACGACGATCCGGGTACCGCGCGCATCGATCCACATCGGCGAGCGGCGGGTCGGCCGCCGCCAGCACATCGACACGCCGCTCGGCCGGCGCGAATGCCTGCCGATCCGCTACGACAAGCAGGCCTCGCTGGGCGAGGTGCATATCGGCGACGACATCGAGCGGCCCGAGCCCTACAGCATGACCGTGACCGACTGGTACTGCCCCAGCGAAGCCTTCGTGCTGCGTACCGAGATCCGCCAGGGCGACCAGCAGCAGGTCATCGAAACCACGGCGATCGGCATGCCGGACAGCGGGCGCTAGCGCGCGCCGCGCCCGCCCCGCTACAGCCTTGCCGCCGCGGGGCTCAGGCCGCCTGCAGGTCCTCCAGCGGTCCGAAGAACTCGAAGCGCAGCCGCTCGGGCGCGATGCCCAAGGCCCGTCCGTCGGCATGGACCGCGCGCATGAAGGCCTTCGGCCCCAGCAGATAGAAGTCGACGTCGCGATCGGCGGGCAGCCGGCTCGCCAGCAGCTCGCGCGTGACGAAGCCGACCGCGTGCGGATTGTCCCCGTCCCGTGGCGTGTCGTAGACGTAGCAAACGCTCACATTGTCGTAATTGGCGGCGATTGCATCGACGCGCTCGCGGAACGCATGGACGCCGCCGTGCCGCGCGGCATGGATGAACTGGATCGGGCGGCCGCCGGGCGCGGCGGCTTCGAGCATGCTGATCGCGGGCGTGATGCCGACCCCGCCGGTCACCAGCACCAGCGGCCGCTCGTCGGCCGCCGGCTCCAGCACGAAGTCGCCGCATGGCTGCAGCGCCTGCAGCACATCGCCGACCGCGGCATGGTCGTGCAGCCAGTTCGACGCGCGACCGCCAGGCTCGCGCTTGACGCTGATCCGGTACCACGGCTTGCCCGGCGCATCGGACAGCGAGTAGTGGCGACGGGTCGGCGCCCCATCGATGGTCAGCAGCAGCGTCAGGTACTGTCCGGGCCGGAAGGCGGGCAGCACGCCGCCGTCGGCCGGCTCCAAATAGAACGAGGTAATGATTTCGCTCTCCTGCACCTTGCGCGCAATGCGCAGGCCGCGCGTGCCACGCCAGCCCCCCGGCTGGGCCGCGTTGTCGCGGTAGACCGCCTCCTCGGCATCGATCAGGATCTTCGCCAGCACGCCATAGGCCTCGCCCCACGCGCCGATGATCTCGTCGGTCGCCGCTTCGCCCAGCACGTCGCGGATCGCCTGCAGCAGGCAGCCGCCGACGATCGGATAGTGCTCGGGCTGGACGCCCAGCGCGGCGTGCTTCTGCACGATGCGCGGCAGCGCGCCGGCCAGCGCCTCGAGCTCATCGACATGGCTGGCGAAGGCGAGCACCGCGCCGGCCAGCGCCCGGGCCTGCGTGCCGTGGACCTGGTGGGCCTCGTTGAAGAAGGCCTTCAGCTCCGGATGCTGGGTCAGCAACAGCCGATAGAAATGTTGGGTGATCGCTTCGCCGTGCTGCGTCAGCACGGGCACCGTGGCCTTGACCAGCGCGATGGTATTCGGGGACAGCATGAAAACGCTCCTGTGGTTGGACGTCGATGGGTGCCATACCCATATCAAGCGGCGTGCCAGCGACGATGGCCGGCGCAAGCCCTTGATTTCTATGGCACCATGGCGGGCGGTTGTCCAAACGACCACACTAACCGCGAGGTCACAAAGACCACAACGTTGTCCACATGACCACAAACTCCGATTTCCCCACGCTCGCCGACGACGGCCGCTTTCGTCAGTTGCTGGCCGCCGTCCGGGGCATCGTCCATTGCGATGCCGCGGCGCTGCTGCGGTTGCAAGGCGAGGTGCTGGTTCCGGTCGCGGTGCACGGCCTGAGCGACGATGCGCTGGGGCGCCGCTTCCCGGTGTCCGCCCACCCGCGGCTGGCGCAGCTGCTCGACAGCGAGGACGGCGTGCGTTTCGCCGCCGATTGCGGCCTGCCGGACCCGTACGACGGCCTGATCGAGGGCCAGCCCGACATCCTGCCGATCCACGACTGCATGGGTGCGCCGCTGCATTGCGGCGGCCGGCTGTGGGGCCTGGTAACGCTGGACGCGCTGCAGCCCGGGGCATTCGCCGACATCTCGGCGGCCCAGATGCAGGCCGTGGTGACGATGCTCGAATCGGGCATCGAGGCCGACGAGACGATCCGGACGCTGGCCGAACGGGCCGCGCGCGAGCGCGAGATGAGCCGGGCGCTGCAGGCGCACGGCCAGCCGCGCGAGCTGCTCGGCAAGAGCGCGGCAATGAAGCGGCTGAAGCAGGAAATCGACACCGTGGCCGGCTCGGATCTGAGCGTGCTGATCCTGGGCGAGACCGGCGTCGGCAAGGAGCTGGTCGCGCAGCGGCTGCACGACCGTTCCACCCGCCGCGAGCGGCCGCTGGTGCAGATCAACTGCGCGGCGTTGCCCGAGACCCTGGCCGACAGCGAGCTGTTCGGCCACAAGCGCGGCGCCTTCACCGGCGCGGTGCAGGACCGTGTCGGCAAATTCGAGCTGGCCGACGGCGGCACGCTGTTTCTGGACGAGGTTGGCGAGCTGCCGTTGCCGGTGCAGGCCAAGCTGCTGCGCGTGCTGCAGAGCGGGGAAGTGCAGCGGCCCGGCAGCGACCGGCTGCTGCGCGTCGATGTCCGCGTGCTCGCGGCGACCAACCGCGACCTCGGCAAGGCGGTGGCCGAGGGGCGCTTTCGCGCCGACCTGTACCACCGGTTGTCGGTCTATCCGTTGCGCGTGCCGCCGCTGCGCGAGCGCGGCCGCGACGTGCTCGCGCTGGCCGGCGGCTTTCTCGAGGAAAACCAGCACCGTCTCGGTGCACGCAACCTGCGGCTGGCGCCGGACGCGGCGCTGGCGCTGATGGCGTATTCGTGGCCGGGCAATGTCCGCGAACTCGAACATCTGATCAGCCGGGCGGCCCTGCGCGCGCTGGCCGAATCGCGCCGCGGCGCGCGCTGGATCGCGATCGAAGCGCGCCACCTGGGGCTCGACGGCGGCACCAGCCGGCTCGCGCATGGCACGGAGGAGGCCGGCCACCACGGCGGTCCAGCGGTGCCGCGGGACGACCGCCCCGCCCCCCGCTCCGGGACATCGATGCCGGCGGGCGGCACGCTGCGCGAAGCCACCGACGACTTCCAGCGCCGCTGGATCGAAGCCGCGCTGGCCCGGCACGGCGGCGCCTATGCGGCCGCCGCGCGCGAGGCCGGCATGGACCGCAGCAACTTCCATCGGCTGGCGCGCCGGCTCGGCATCGCACCGGAGATGCCAAGGGCCGGGGCGGGCCACGGCGCGGCGCCGCGTTAGCGCATCCCGGCCTGCCGCCCCCTGCGCTTCACCACAAGCGACGGCCAAGGCATACTTGGCCCTGCGAGCCGATCGCCTGCCTGCATGCGCCGATCTCGACGACCCGGCCAGAAAATTTTCTGTCGGCTGTCCCTGTGCAAACGCCGACTAGCGCCAATACTAGAGATCGGAGGCGCGCGGCCCGTAGTGCGCAATGACGCTTCGATCGACCACCCATAGCACCGGAAGCGAACCGTGTCGCGTCGTGTCTGGCCTATCGTTGTCCTGCTGGTCCTGGTTGGCGGCGCCTGCTATTTCGCCGCCCATCTGATCGCTGACGAGGTTCGCACCTCGCGGTGGCAGGCGCGCTATTTCCACGATTGGGGCCAGCGCCTGACCTACACGATCGCGCCGGGCGCCAGCGACCGCATCCGCTTTCCCGACGCCGGGCCCTACGACATGCGGCTCGGTTACGCCCGGATTCCGCACTACACCGAGATGCTCGAAGCGCGAGGCTTCGTGCGCGAGCATCAGGCGCGGATGTCCCAGGCGATGCTCGAATACCTCGATCTCGGCCTGTACGCGCCCTATCGCGAGAAGACCCGCGCCGGGCTGGCGCTGCTCGATTGCAACGACCGCAGCGTGTCGGTGCAGCGCTTTCCCGAACGCCAGTACCAGGACTACCGCGAAGTCCCGCAGGTGCTGGCCAACTCGCTGCTGTTCGTCGAGAACCAGGGGCTGCTCAATCCCGAATATCCGACCCGCAATCCGGCGCTCGACTGGCGCCGGTTGTCGCGCGCGGGCGTCGACCAGCTGTTCGCCATCGTCGACCGCGAGCGCGATACGCCGGGCGGCAGCACGCTGGCCACGCAGATCGAGAAATATCGCCATTCGCCGAATGGACGCACGGCTTCGATCTCGGAGAAGCTGCGGCAGATGGGCTCAGCCTCGGTGCGCGCCTATCTCGACGGCCGCGACACCGTGCGGGCGCGCGAGCGCATCGTGGTGGACTACCTGAACACCGTACCGCTGTCGGCGCGCAATGGCCGCGGCGAAATCCACGGCATCGGCGATGGCATGTACTACTGGTACGGCGAGGACTTCGACGAAGCCAACCGGATGCTGCACGAGATCGAGCAAAAACAGCCGACGCCGCGCGAGGCGCAGGTCTTCAAGCAGGCGCTGTCGCTGATCATCGCGCAGCGCCGCCCCTCGTACCATCTGCGCCGCTACGACACCAACCTGGAGCCGCTGACCGACAGCTATCTGCGCCTGCTCGCCGGCGCCGGCGTGATCTCGCCCCGGCTGCGCGACGCGGCGCTCGCCGCGCGGCTGGACAAGGCGCCGATTCCCTCGCTGCCGCCCGCCGACCCGTTCGTCACGCGCAAGGCCATCAACCAGGTACGTGCCGACCTGTCGCGCCTGCTCGGCGTGTGGAGCCGCTACGATCTGGACCGGCTCGACCTGACGGTCGCCAGCACGATCAATACCGAAGCGCAGCGCCAGATCACGGCGACGCTGATGAAGCTGCGCGACAAGCAGGGCGCGCGCGAGCTCGGCCTCTATGGCCACAACATGCTGCGCGACCATGACGATCCGTCGAAGCTGGTGGCCAGCTTCACGCTGTTCGAGCGGGTCGGCAATGCCAGCTATCTGCGCGTGCAGGCCGACAACATCGACCAGCCGTTCGACCTGAACAGCGGCGCGCGGCTCAATCTGGGCTCGACCGCCAAGCTGCGCACGCTGGTCACCTATCTGGAAATCCTGGCCGAACTGCACGACCGCTACGCCGGCATGACGCGCGCCGAGCTGCAGCGCGTCCCCGTTTCGCCGCAGGATGGACTGACGCGCTGGACGATCGACTGGCTGCTGAAGAACCCCAACGGCGATCGCCGCGCGATGCTCGAGGCCGCGCTCGAACGCAAGTACGCCGGCGGCGCCGGCGAAGCGTTTTTCACCGGCGGCGGGCTGCAGACCTTCACCAACTTCGAGCGCTCGGCCAGCGTGCAGAACCTGACGGTGCGCCGGGCCTTCCAGCACTCGGTCAATCTGGTCTTCATCCGCATGATGCGCGACATCGTCCGCTACGAGGTTCACCGCGCGCATCCCGATGCCAGCGAGCTGCTGGCCGATCGCGATGCGCCCGGCCGGCGCAAATGGCTGGAGCGCTTCGCCGACGAGGAAGGCAGCCAGTACCTGAGCGGCTTCTATCGCAAGTACAACGCGCTCGACAAGGACGGCCGCATCGCGCTGCTGCTGCAACGCGTGAAGCCTGTCGCGGTGCGCGTGGCGGTTGCCTTGCGCAGCGCCGATCCGGCCATGGACGAGGCCACCTTCGCGCGGCATCTGCGCGCGAAGCTCGGCACGAAGCTGGACGACGAGGATGTGTATGCGCTCTACGACAAGTACGGCAAGGACAAATTCTCGCTGAACGACCGCGGCTACCTCTCGCGTATCCATCCGCTCGAACTGTGGCTGATCGACTATCTGGACCACCACTCCGAGGCCGACCTGAAGCAGGTGCTGGAGGCCAGCGCCGACGTTCGCCAGGAGGTCTACACCTGGCTGTTCCGCACGCGCAGCAAGGCCGGGCAGGACAACCGCATCCGCATCCTGCTCGAGCGCGATGCGTTCGTACGCATCGGCGAGCGCTGGCGCCGGCTGGGCTATCCGTTCGAAACGCTGACGCCGTCCTATGGCAGCGCGGTGGGTGCCTCCGGCGATCGTCCCGCGGCGCTGTCGGAACTGGCCGGCATCCTGCTCAGCGGCGGCGTGCAGCCGTACACCGAGACCGTGCGCTGGCTCGACTTTGCCGCCGGCACGCCGTACGAGACACGCTTCGTGCTGAAGCCGGGGCAACTGAAGCGGCTGCTGCCGGAGGACGTCGCGGAACTCGCGCGGCGCTCGCTGCTGGACGTGGTCGAGGGCGGCACCGCGCGCTCGGCGCAGGGCGTCTTTCCGGCCGAGCGCGGCATGGCGCTCGGCGGCAAGACCGGAACCGGCGATCACCGGCACATGGTGTTCGGCCGCGGCGGCTACGTGATTGCATCGCGCGCCGTCAGCCGCTCCGCGACTTTCGTGTTCACCATCGGCGAGCGCTACTTCGGCACGGTCACGCTGCATGTGCGTGGGCCGCACGCGGCGCGCTACAACTTCACCAGCGCGTTGTCGGTCAAGCTGCTGCGCGGGCTGGCGCCGACCATCGTCGCGATGGAGCCGCAGGCCGGACCGGCGATGCTCGCCTGCACCGGCGGTTGAACGCCGCGGGCCCGGACCCGCCTTGCCAAGGGCGCGGAGCTCGGCCCCCTCTTCGCGCGCGGTTGACGCGATCTGTTCGCTGCCCCACCAATTCCCCGCTGCCCCGCGCCCGAAACGTCGCGCCGCGACTTTGCCCGCCCCGCCCCTGCGCTTACCATCAAGCAAACGACGAGCATCGGCACCCGCCGAGACGCAGTCAGAAAATACGTCGCTGTGGAACGGGGGCACCTTGGGCAGCTATATCGAAGACTACTGCGCGCGCATCCGGCAGGGCGGCGCCAACGCCGTCATCGCGCATCCGGTCGTCGTCGACAACGACGGCACCTACGTGATGCATTACGTGCCGTTCGAGCACGTCAACGCGACGGCACGCCTCGTGCTGGTCAGCACGACACCGGGACACATGCACCTTCGGCTCGCCGCCGAACTGACCGAGGCGCTGCTGCGCGCGCATGCGCCGGGCCGCATCGTGCAGCTGGAAAACAAGCGCCAGATCGAACTGGGCGGGCCACTGGTCAGGCCCAACCTGATCCGCATGCTCGATCATTACGGCATCCCGGCGCTGGTCGGCGCCGAACGCGCGACCGCGCTGTGGGAAGACGGCTTCCACCTGTTGCAGCCGCTGGCCCTGCTGCCGCAGGCGACGATGCGCCGCGGACTGGCCTTCGATGGCACGCTGGAAGCGCTGCTGGCCATACCGATGCTGCGCCGCGCGTTCGAGGCGCAGTTCCTCGAGCGGCTGACGCGCGTCCGCGACGATGCCCTGTTTCTGGCGCTGGGCCGCACCGCGTGGGCGGGGCTGTGCCACGCCGCGCAAACGGGCGTGATCGGGGCCGGCCAGCTGCTCGGCATGATGCCGGTGCCGGCCCGCGCCGGCAGCATGGTGCGCTATTTCCTTGGCGAGATCAGCGCGGCGAAGCTCTCGCCCAGGGATCCGGTCAGGCATCGCACCGCCTGGCTGGACGCGGCGCGGCGCGAATTGATCGAGAACGTGCGCCGCCATCGGCAGGCGCAGAGCGGCGCGATGACAGGGGCCACCACCGGGACCACTACCGCGGCGGCATAGGCCGCGGACCGCTGGATACCCCGGCCGCTACAGCGTCTGCGTGCCGCTGACCGGCCGCAGGTCGCGCGCGGCCTGCGCGGCCAGCTCGAAGGAACGCAGCCGCGCCTGGTGATCGTAGATCTGCGCGGTCAGCATCAGCTCGTCCGGACGCAGATCGTCGACGAAGCGCTGCATGCCCTCGCGCACCGTATCGAGGCCGCCGACCACCGAACAGGACAGCGAGCGGCGGATATGGGCGGCTTCGGTCTCGTTCCACATCGATTCGATATCGTCGACCGGCGGACGAATGCGCCCCGGCGTGCCGCGCACCAATGCCAGGAACTGCTGCTGCAGCGAACTGAACAGCCGCGTCGCCTCGGCGTCGGTGTCGGCGGCGAACACGTTCAGGCCCAGCATCACGTACGGCCGGGACAGCGCCTCGGACGGCCGGAAGGTCTGGCGATACAGATCCACCGCCTGGCGCATGAAGCCCGGCGCGAAATGCGAGGCAAACGCGAACGGCAGGCCCATCGAGGCCGCCAGTTGCGCGCTGAACAGGCTCGAGCCCAACAGCCACAACGGCACCTTCAGGCCCGCGCCGGGTACCGCGCGCAGCCGCTGGCCGGGCCGCGGCTCGTCGAAATAGGCCTGCAGCTCCTCGACGTCCTGCGGGAAGGTGTCGGCGGTGTCGTGGGTCGCGCTGCGGCGCAGGGCGCGGGCCGTCAGCTGGTCAGTGCCCGGCGCCCGGCCCAGTCCCAGGTCGATACGGCCCGGAAACAGCGAGGCCAGCGTGCCGAACTGCTCGGCGACCACCAGCGGCGAATGGTTGGGCAGCATGATGCCGCCCGAGCCGACCCGGATGGTCGAGGTGCCGTTGGCAACGTAGCCGATCAGCACCGCGGTGGCGGCACTGGCGATGCCGGGCATGTTGTGGTGCTCGGCCAGCCAGAAGCGGCGATAGCCCCAGCGCTCGGCGTGCTGCGCGAGGTCCAGCGAATGGCGCATCGACTGTGCGGCGTCGCTTCCCTCGGGAATCGGCGAAAGATCGAGCAGGGAATAGGCAGTGGTGGGAGCGGTCATGCGGAAATGCGATGCGGGACGATGCGGGAATGGTTGTGGCCGGACGCGGCGCCATCGAAGGCCGGTCGGCACATCGATGCGTCGGTACGTCGCGGCCCCGCCAGGGCGTGGGCCGTGGCGGCGATCGAGTTGGAACGGCAACTATAGCCGTTCTCTTCCCGCGTTGTCGGAAGGGTCTCCCGCCTCGACCGGTGCCGCGCCTGCCCCGTCAGGCCTCCGGTACAGGCTCCCCATGCAGCTGCTTCCATGCATCGATGCCGCCCAGCAGCGCCCAGGTATTGGCATAGCCGGCCGCGCGCAGGCGCTCGGCCAGCATCGCGGCGGACAGCTCGTTGGGGCAGGCGCAATAGACGACGATCTCCACGGCCGGGGGATGTTCGGCCAGCAGGTCCAGCGGCGCATCGGGATCGACCGGCAGCGCGCCGGGAATGCGCTCGAGCGCCGCGCTGCCCGGCGCGCGCACGTCCAGCACCAGCGGCAGGCGGCCGTCCTGGCGCCGCGCCTCCAGTTCGTCGACGCTCATGCGCGGAATCAGCCGGGTGCGGCGCAGCAGCCGGACCCGCTTCCACCAGCGCCAGACGATGAACAGCGCGAGCGCCAGCAGCGCCAGCATCAGCGCCAGATGGCCATAGGTGCCGAAGGCGTCCAGCACGGCGTCGATGGCATCGCTGAACGCGGCGCCGATCATCAGCGCCCCGCCGGCCCAGACCACCGCGCCGATCGCGTCGTAGAACAGGAAGACCGCGAACGGCGTGGCGGTCATGCCCGCCATCGCGGTCGACAGCGCGCCGGCGCCCGGCAGCAGCTTGGAGAAGATCAGCGAGCGCGGGCCCAGCCGCAGATACAGCGACTGCGTCTGCCGGATGCAGCTGTCCTGCGACAGCGACACCTTGCAGATGGTGCGCAGCATCGGCTGGCCCAGCCGCCGGCCCGCCACGTACCACAGCGAATCGGCAATCAGGCAGGCCACCACCACGGCGCCCAGCACCGCGCCGATCGAGGGGCCCGTCTCGCGCATGCCCAGCGCCCCGGCCACCAGCAGCAGCGGATAGGCGGGCACCGGCAGGCCGGCCTGCTCGATCAGCACGTTCAGAAATACCAGCGTCAGTCCATGCTGTTCCAGCAGGACCTGCAATTCCCCCACGGCGGTCTCCCGTTCAATGATCGAAGGCGCGATGATTCGCGATATGGGCGAAGTTTGCCAGCATCGCGGCCAGCGCGGCCGGTCCTGGCCTGGACGATCGTTTCAAAATCTC
Source organism: Cupriavidus sp. UGS-1 (assembly GCF_021213615.1). Lineage (NCBI taxonomy): Bacteria > Pseudomonadati > Pseudomonadota > Betaproteobacteria > Burkholderiales > Burkholderiaceae > Cupriavidus > Cupriavidus sp. UGS-1. Next base: position 328,142 of record NZ_JAJQJF010000004.1, read on the forward strand.
TGAATGCCGGATGCCCTGGAGCGCTCGCCCTGAGCCCCAAGCCGTGGCAAGATGGCGCCGAAGCGGCTCGGACCCGCCGGCCGCTCCTAACTGGGAGATGCGTATGCTGTCATTCCTCGGTACGGTGATCGTCGGCCTGATCGTGGGGCTGATCGCCAGGGCCATCAAGCCTGGCGACGACAAGATGGGCTGGATCTTGACCATATTGCTCGGCATAGGCGGTTCGCTGATCGCCGGATATGTCGGCCAGGCGCTCGGCTGGTATCGCCCCGGGGAGCCGGCCGGCTGGATCGCCTCGGTGATCGGCGCGATCGTGCTGCTGGTGATCTACGGGCTGGTGCGGCGCAGAGCCTGACATCCGCCCAACGGGCGGGGCCATCGGCGGCCCCGCCCATCTTTCCATCGTTCCCATCCTTCTTTCGCGCCCCGGCCCCGCTGCCGGACTCGCGCTCTGCTGCTCCCCGTACGCTGCGTTCGCACGACAGTGCCGACGCTAGCAGGACGTTCCCATCCGCCGCAGCGCCTCTTCAATCCCCGCCAGTGCGGCCAGCATGCCCGCACCGATCGCCTCCTTGCGCAGCGCCATCAATTCGGCCTGCAGGCCGGTCCGGCCGACGTCCCCCGCGCTGCGGCCCAGCGCCGCCAGCACGCGGGCGCGGCGAATCTGGAACTGCGCCCACGGAAACGGCTCCGTGCGCGTATAGGCCTGCAGCGCGTCGGCATAGCGATCCGCATCGTCCCAGCGGCCGTTGCGCAGCGAGACCTCCATCGCGGCTTCGTAGAGATCGAGATGGCAATGGCTGACACAGCTTTGCGCGAGGATCGCCTCGCCTTGGGCCAACGCACGGCGCTGCTTGTCCGGATCGCGCGAGGTGCGGGCGATAAAGCCCAGGATCATCGGGCCGGAGTAGCGCATGCCGGTGTCCCGGCTGAGCGCCAGCGCTTCGTCGAGCAGCTGTTCGGCGGCCTCGGGATGCCCCTGGTTGCCGATGGCCAGCGCCCGCCGTCCGGCCAGTTCCGCCTCGAAGCGACGCGCGCCCAGGCGCCGGGCCAGCGCCAGCGCCCGTTCGGCATGCGCTTGCGATTTGGCCCATTCGCCGGTCTGCTGTTCGCTGGACGCCATCACGTCGTAGGCCAGCAGTTCGATGCGCGCATCGCCGATGCGGCGAGCGATGCGCAGCGCCTCCTCGCAACGCGCCAGCGCGGACGACAGCGCATGGCACAGGCTGTCGACCGCACCCACCATCGGCAGGTTCGCCCCTTCGATCCGCACGAAGCCGCGGGCTCGGGCCAACTCGACGCAGCGGACGAAGTGCGCGCGGGCGGTGACCATGCGGCCCTGCTGGTAGTAGGCGTCGCCGAGGCCGCCAAGCGCGCGCGCCTCGCCCAGCGCGGAACCCGCCGCGCCGGCGTGCCGCAGCGCGCGCTGGTGCGCGCCCAGGCAGGCCTCGATGTCCCCCATCGGAAAATGGACGTTGCCGCGCAGCGATTCGATCTGCGCCAGCATGTCCTCGTCGCCGATCGCCGCGGCGCCGCGCTGCGCGTGCTGCAGCGCGATCAACGCGCGCTCGTAGCGGTCCAGCAGCCGCAGCGCCGAGGCCACGCCGAACCACGCATGGGCGCGCTGGCCGTGGTCGTCGGCCAGTGCGACCGCGTGCTCGAAGGCCTTCAATGCTTCGGCGGGCTGCCCGAGGTTCAGCGTCAGCTCGCCGCGCAAGCAGGCCAGCGACTGCCGGATGTCGCCATCGCCGACGATCTGCTGCGCGCGTTCGACCAGCCGCAGCGCCCGCTCGTTGCGGAAGTGGCCCGCCTCGTGCCGCGCCGCCGCTTCGTAGGCCGCCGGAGCACCGGCATCGCTGGCCGCGTCCAGATGCTCGGCATGCAGCATCGGATCGCGGCTTTGATACCAGTCGGCGGCGCGCCGATGCAGCGCGAGCCGGCGCGACTTGAGCAGCGACGCGTAGACGGCCTGATGAATCAGCGCATGCATGAACAGGAAGTCTTCGCCCTCGGGCCGCAGCAGCGCATGCCGCACCAGCGCATCGCAGGGGTCGTCGGCCGTGCCGAGCAGGTGGCGCAGCGCCGCAGGAGAGAAGCGCTGGCCCAGCACCGCGGCCGCCTGCAGCGCCTGGCGATGCGGCTCGGGCAAACGGTCCATGCGCGCCAGCACGATGCTCTGCAGCGTGCCGGGCAGCGCGTCGGCGTCCGTATCGGGCGCCGCGTTGCGCAGCAACTGGTCGAGAAACAGCGGATTGCCTTCGGCGCGGCGGATGCAGGAGTCCGCCAGCTGCTCGTCGACATGGCGATAGCGCGTGGCCAGTTCGCGCGCCTCGGCATCGTTCAGCGGCCCCAGGTCGATCGTGGTCAGCGATGCGCTGCCGGCAGCTGCGCGCCAGCCGCTGTCGAGCGGATCCTGCTCGGGCCGTACGGTCATCGCCAGCACCAGCCGGCAGGTCCGCGTGGCGGCCGCAAGCCGGGCCAGGCAATCGAGCAGTGCGCGCTCGGCCCAATGCACGTCCTCGACCACGATCAGCAGCGGCTTGAGCGCGCTGCGGCGGGCCACCTGCGCCAGCACGAAGCGCTGCACGCCGCGCTGGCGCGCGCCCGCATCCATCGCCGCCAGCGCCGCGGCCTGCGCCTCGGGTTGGGGGACGTCGAGCAGATCGAAGGCGAACGGCACATCGTCATCGTCGATGCGGCCGCCAGCGATAGCTTGCGCAATGACATCTGCACGCGCATCGACGCTGGCGCGCGCATCGATGCCGAACACTCCCCGCACCAGCACACGCAGCGGGTCCCCCGACGTACCGACGCCGAAGTCGAGCACCAGAGCGCGCAGCGCTTCCATGCCATGCTCGCGTGCCAGCGCGACGAAGCGCTCGGCGAGCCGGCTCTTGCCGATGCCGGCCTCGCCGCGGATCACCACCACCCGCCCCTGTCCGGAGCGCAGGCAATTGCCGGCGACGCCGGCCAGTTGCACCAGCTCGGCCTGCCGTCCGACGAAGGCGTGCTGCGGCGGCGTCTCGGCGGCATCGAGAAACCGGTGCACGCGCCATAGCGGTATCGGCTCGGGGATGCCCGGCATCGACACATCGGTCAGGTGCTCGACCTCCAGGCGCCCGGGCAAGGCCAGAAAGACCCGATTCGACACCACGGTCTCCCCCGCCTGCGCGTGCTCCATCACGCGCGCCGCAACGTTGACCGGCGGACCGGTCAGCGTCATGGCGCCCGCGCTCGAGGACGCAGCGGCGAACAGCACCTGTCCGCTGGCGACGCCAACCCGCACCACCGGCGGCGTCGCGCACTCGGGGCACAGGCGCCGCGCGCCCTCGTGCAGGCCGACGGCGACGTGCATCGCGCGTTCGGCATCGTTGCCATGGGCCACCGGCACGCCGAACACGACGGTCAGCCGCGCGCCGATCTCGTCGGTCACGGCGCCGCCACAGGCTGCCGCGAGGGCGCGCGCACGTTCGCGCCAGCGCATCAGCAGGCCGTGGATCTGCTCGGCGTCGAGGCCGGCGGCATCGGCACCGATATCGTCGACGCTGGCGACGACGACCACGGCATGGCGAGGCTCCGGTGTCCTAGTCGTGGGCGCGGCGGTGGCGCCGGCGGGATCTGGCGGCGGTGGGGTCACGGGGCCGGTATCGGCGGGCGTGTCCCGCGCTGCCGGCGCGGTGGGCACCGTCGGCGGTACCGTCGCCGACTGCCGCCGCGCCCGCAGGATCCGCTGATGCAGCGCCTCGGTTTCCGCCTCGGGCGACACGCCCAGTTCGCGCTGCAGCGCAGTCCGGCACAGCCGGTATTGCTTGAGCGCCAGCGCCTGCCGCCCCTGCCGGTCATACAGCCGCATCAGCGCCCGGTGCACCGACTCCTGCAGGGCATCGAGCGTCAGCAGGCGCGTCGCACACGCGATTGCGCGGTCCAGCTCGCCCGCTTGCTCGTGCCGATCCACCAGCCGCCCCAGCGCCTGCAGCGCCAGGCCGCGCAGCCGCTCGCGTTCGACCGCGAGCCAATGGTCGAAGGTCGGCGCGGCGGCGTCGAACCCTTCGAGCAGATCGCCGCGATACAGCGCGACCGCGGCCTCGAGCGCGTCCGGGGTGGCGGTGCGCAGATGCTCTTCGAAGGCCACCACGTCGACCGCGACACCGCACAGCGCCACCCGGTCGGCGTCGGACAGCACCACCGGATAGCCTTCGACCGCCCGGCGCACCGCGCTGAGCGCCTGACGCAGGCTGGTGCGCGCCTGTTCGGCATGGCTGTCGGGCCAGAGCAGCGCCGCCAGCTTGTCGCGGGACTGCGGCCTGCCGTCGGCCAGCGCAAGATAGGCCAGCACCGCACGCGCCTTGCGCGCGGATAGGGGAAGGGGAGTGCCGTCCGGCGAACTCAGCGTGAAGCCGCCGAACAGATCGAGGTGGACCGCCGCCATCGCTTGGTGTGCTTGCTGTGGCCGATGTCAGAGGCAGGCGCGGCGGCATCGGCTTGTGAAGCTGCCCTGAAAGCTCTTTTATAGGCCACGGATTGACGCAGCGCGGTACTGCTGCCCGAGAACTTTCACGCTTCTTTCACGCCGGCGCGCACGGCCATATCACGCCGGCCCCCTAACCTCGCTACTGCCCCGCTTTCCAAGACACTCCAATGGCGAGGCCAGCCGCGACGCCCGCCGGCCGCATGATGCGGCGCAGACAGCGACATGACCACCGGGCTGCTGGATTGCGCATTAGAAACAAGGATGACTTCCATGGCACACACCGATTCCCGGCACCTGCAGGTTTCGTCGGGCAATAGCCGTTCGATGGAGCGCTTCGAATCCGCCCTCGAACTGTTGCAGGGCTACTACGGCGATCCGCTGACGATGATCGACGAGACCCTGGCCGAAGACCCCGAATTCGTGATGGGGCACGCACTACGCGCGGGGATGCTGATCACCGCGGGCGATGGCGCGGTGGCGCCGCTGCTGCGCCAGACCGTCGAGGCCGCCGAGGCGCTGCACGGCATCGCCAACGAGCGCGAGCGCCGGCACATCGCCGCCGCCCGCGCCTGGCTCGATGGCCAGTTCGCCCGCGCGAACCAAATGTATGGCGACATCGTGATCGATTACCCGCGCGATGCGCTGGCGTTGCAGGTCGCGCATATCACCGACTTCCTGCTCGGCCAGTCGAGCATGCTGCGCGATCGCATCGCGCAAGTACTGCCGAACTGGAATGCGCGCGTGCCCGGCTTCAGCCATGTGCTCGGCATGCACGCCTTCGGCCTGGAGGAGACCCATCTGTACGAACAGGCCGAGGAGCGCGGGCGCTTCGCGCTGGAGCTCGATCCGCGCGATCCCTGGGCGATTCATGCGGTCGCGCACGTGATGGAGATGCAGGGTCGGCCGGACCAGGGCATCGGCTGGCTGCAGTCGCACCAGCAGGACTGGGCCATCGACAACATGATGGCCGTCCATAACTGGTGGCATCTGGCGCTGTTCCACCTCGAGCTCGGCCATGCCGGCCAGGTGCTCGCCCTGTACGACCAGCACATCCGTGCCACGCGTTCCGCGGTGGCGCTGGAGGTGGTCGACGCCACCGCGATGCTGTGGCGGCTGCAGCTGCGCGGCATCGACGTGGGCTCGCGCTGGGCCGAACTGGCCGATACCTGCGAGGCGCGCGGCGCGGAAGGGACCTACGCCTTCAACGACGTGCACGCGGGCATCGCCTATCTGGGCGACGACCGCCCGGCGTCCTTCGCCAGGCTGATGGCCAACATGCGGCAAGCGGCGGCGGGATCGGGTACCAACGCGGCGATGACGCGCGAGGTCGGCTTGCCGGTGATCGAGGCGCTGTACGCCTTCGAGGCCTGCGACTACGACCATGCAATCGAACTGCTGATGCCGGTGCGCCTGATCGCGCATCGCTTCGGCGGCAGCCACGCGCAGCGCGACATCCTGAACCTGACGCTGATCGAGGCGGCCTTGCGCGGCGGCCGGGCCAACCTGGCCTGCGCGCTCGCGGCCGAGCGGATGGAACTGAAGCCGATGACGCCCAGCCTCAGCACGCTGGTGCAACGCGCCTCGACCCTGTATCGGGAGAGCGCCGAGGCGGACGCCCGCACGCCGGCAGCGCGGGCTGCCTGAGCCCGCGCGCAAGGCGCCTGCGTATCGCGGTATCGCCGATGCGCGGGCATGCCATCACCGCGGGCGGCCTGCTGCCGCCTGCGGTTTTTTTGGCGCGGCCCCAGGGCTGGCGGTATCCTTTGCGTCATCCCAGCCCGGAGCTTCAACATGACGAACCCCACGGAACCGGTGCACGGTACCGAGGCCGCGGCCAACGCGGAAGGCACGCCCAAGCAGCTGGAAGCCAAATATCGCGCCCTGGTCGAAGCCATTCAGGACTACGCGATCTTCACGCTCGACGTGTCGGGCAATATCACCAGCTGGAATCGCGGCGTGGCCAAGATCAAGGGCTACGCCGCCCACGAGATCATCGGCAAGCATTTCTCGGTCTTCTACACGCCGGATGCCGTCGCCCGCGGCTGGCCGACGTACGAACTGGGCCGCGCCGCGCAGGACGGCCGTTTCGAGGACGAAGGCTGGCGCGTGCGCAAGGACGGCACGCTGTTCTGGGCCAACGTGATCATCACGGCGATGTTCGACGAGCAGAACGTGCTGCAGGGTTTCGCCAAGGTCACGCGCGACATGACCGAACGCAAGCGGCTGGAGGAGCTGGAACAGTCCAGCCGCCGCATGAGCGAGTTCCTCGCCACGCTGTCGCACGAGCTGCGCAATCCGCTCGCGCCGATGCGCAACGCCGTCAACCTGATGCGGCTCGAGACGCTGGGCTCGGGCGACCAGCGCGCGCCGCGCGACAGCGCGACGCTGCGCCAGTGCCAGAGCGTGCTGGACCGCCAGCTGTCGCATATGACGCGGCTGGTCGACGACCTGCTCGACATGGGCCGCATCACCTCGGGCAAGGTCGAGCTGCAATACAGCCGCGTGGACCTGTCGGACATCGTCGCGCGGGCTGCCGAGGCCGCCCGGCCGACGCTGGAGCGCCGGCGGCAACGGCTGGACCTGCAGGTGCCCGAGCGGGTCGCGATGCGGGCGGACCCGACCCGCCTGATCCAGGTGCTGCAGAATCTGCTGCTGAACGCGTCGAAGTTCTCGCCCCCGGGCAGCCGGATCACGATCCAGGCCGAGCCGCAGCCGCAGGTGGTGGAACTGCGCGTCAGCGACGAGGGGATCGGCATCCCCGCCAGCGAGATCGACAGCATCTTCGACCTGTTCGTGCAGCACAAGCACGGCAAGGTGTCGGACGACGGTGGCCTGGGCATCGGCCTGTCGCTGTGCCGCTCGCTGGTGGAGCTGCACGGCGGCTCGATTCGCGCCAGCAGCCCCGGCGAGGGCATGGGCAGCACCTTTACGCTGCGCCTGCCGCTGGCCCTGGAGAGCGCCGACGAGAAACGCGATGCGCCGGTGCCGCTGCCGGCCGGTGCGCTGCGCGTGATGGTGGTCGACGACAACCGCGATTCCGCGGACAGCCTGGGCATGCTGCTGCAGGCGATGGGACACGAGGTCCATATCGCCTATGACGCCGAGGGCGCCATCGAGATCGCCGGCGGCTTCGTGCCGCAACTGGCGCTGATCGATATCGCGATGCCCGTGGTCGATGGCTTCGCGCTGCTGCGCGGATTAAACAGCATGCGGGGCTGGTCCGGCACCGTGTTCGCCGCGATGACCGGCTTCGGCCAGCCGAGCGACCGGGCCGAAACCAAGACCGCCGGCTTTCATTTCCATATCGTCAAGCCGGTCGAGTTGCCGAAGCTGCAGATGCTGCTGGCGATGGTCGAGCAGGGCACCGTCGCCGGGACCGGCCCTGCCGGCAATGCGCCGCCGGCATAGTCCTTCCCGGCTGCGCTTTCCGCTTCTCTTCGCCCTTCCCTCTTCCTTTCCTCTTCTCCTTTCCCGCTTCGACGCCTGCGCACCGACCTGCGGTCGGTCGGCGCGGCGTCGTATCGCCGTGCGCGCCTGCTCGGCGCGGTAGGCGTAAACCCGCGGCCATCGACAAATCGCTTGACCAATCAATTCATGAATATAAACTCCAATTCACCATAATGAATTTGAGTCATTGCCCGTGCCCGACCACCCCACCTATTTCGTGTCGCTCGACGACGTCCCCGGTTATCACCCTGCCAACCATGTCGGCACGCTGAACCGCCGCCTGATCGGCCCGGAAACGGTCGGCGCGCGCCATCTGGAGGTGGTGCACGGCACCATCGAAAAGGGCAAGGGCGCGCTGCCGCATGCGCACCCGGGCATCGAGCAGGTCTGCTACCTGCTCGAGGGCCGTGCGCTGGCGGAAGTCGGCGGGCAGCGCCGCGAGCTCGGTCCGGGCGACTGCTGCTTCTTTCCCGCCGACCAGATGCATGTGTTCACGGTGATCAGCGACGAACCGGTCAAGGTACTGGTCATCTATTCGCCGCCGTACGAGGAATCGCCCGAACGCGTGGTGCGGCCCGACTGAGCGGCACCCAACCCCGAGCCCGCGCCAGTCGGGCCATCCCACCATAACGAGGAGACAGACGATGAACATGCTGACGAGGCAGGGCCTGGGCCGATGCCTGGGCCGACGCTTGGGCCGACTATTGACGGGCGCCGCGGCGGCGCTGACGCTGGCCGCCCCCGCGGCGCTGGCCGACACCTTTCCTTCGAAGCCGGTCAAGCTGGTCGTGCCGTTCGCCGCCGGCAGCGGCACCGATGCGGTGGCCCGGCTGACCGCGAAATACCTGGGCGAGGCGCTCGGCCAGTCGGTCGTGGTCGAGAACAAGCCGGGCGCGAACGGCACCATTGCCGCCGAATACGTGGCCAAGGCCGCGCCGGACGGCTACACGCTGTTCATGACGACCAACACCACGCATTCGGCCAATCCGTCGCTGATGAAGCAGCTGCGCTACGACCCGGTCAAGGACTTCACCCCGGTCGCGCGCATGGGCAACCTGCCGTTCATGCTGGTCGTCAGCCCGTCGCTGCCGGTCAAGACGCTGCCGGAGTTCATCGCCTACGCGAAGTCGCACCCGGGCCTGTCCTATGGCAGCGGCAACAGCACAGGCATCGTCGCCGGCGCGACGCTGGCACGGATGGCGGGCCTGAAGATGCTGCACGTGCCCTACAAGAGCACGCCGCCCGCGATGACCGACGTGATCGGCGGCCAGATCCAGATGATGTTCGTCGACTTCGCCGCCGGCATCGCCAACGTCAAGGCCGGCAAGCTGCGCGCGCTCGGCGTGACCACCGCACAGCGCAGCGAACTGCTGCCGGACGTGCCGCCGCTGGCCAGCGTGCCCGAGCTCAAGGGTTTCGATATCACGTCGTGGAACGGCGTGTTCGCGCCGGCCGGCACGCCCGCGCCTGTGGTCGAGCGGCTCAATCGCGAACTGGTGGCGATCGTCTCCAACAAGCAGCACGCCGCGCAGTACTACGCCTTCGGCTTCGAACCGTTCGGCAGCACGCCGGCCGAGCTGGGCAACTTCGTCACGGCGGAGCTGCGCAAATGGTCCAAGCTGGTCAAGGACGCGGGCATCCAGCCCGAATGACCCGGCGCCCGCCAATGAACAACCGCCGCAACACGAGGACAGCGACGTGAATTTCGAACTCTCGGACCAGCAGACCGCCATTGTCGAAGCGGTGCGCACGGTCTGCTCCCGCTTCGACATGGAGTATTGGGACCGGCTCGACCGCGACCACACCTTCCCGCACGATTTCCACGCGGCGATGTGCGAGGGCGGCTGGCTTGGCGTGGCAATGCCGGAAGCGCTCGGCGGCGCCGGTCTCGGCATCCTCGAGGCGGCGCTGGTGATGCAGGCGATCTCGGAGTCGGGTGCCGGCATGAGCGGCGCCTCGGCGGTCCATATGAACGTATTCGGCCTGAACCCGGTGGTCGTGTTCGGCTCGCCCGAGCAGCAGGCCCGCTTCCTGCCGCCGCTGATCGCGGGCCGCGAGAAGGCCTGCTTTGCCGTGACCGAGCCCGATGCGGGACTCGACACCACGCGCCTGAAGACGTTCGCGCGCAAGGTCGACGGCGGCTACCAGGTCAGCGGCCGCAAGATCTGGATCTCCACCGCGCAGGTCGCCGACCGCATGCTGCTGCTGGCCCGCACGCAGACCCTGGAGTCGGTCGGCAAGCCGACCGAGGGCCTGTCGCTGTTCTACACCGCGCTGGACCGCAACCGCATCGAGGTGCGCGAGATCGACAAGATGGGCCGCGCCGCCGTCGACTCCAACATGCTGTTCATCGACGAGCTGTTCGTTCCCGACGAGGACCTGATCGGCGAGGAGGGGCGCGGCTTCGAATACATCCTGCACGGACTGAATCCCGAGCGCATCCTGATCGCCGCCGAAGCGGTGGGGCTGGGCCGCGCGGCGCTGGCGATCGCCACGCAGTACGCGAAGGACCGCGTGGTGTTCGGCCGGCCGATCGGCGCCAACCAGGGCGTGCAGCATCCGCTGGCCCAGGCGTGGATGCAGCTGGAAGCAGCGAACCTGATGGTGATGAAGGCCGCGGCGCGCTACGACGCGGGCCTCCCCTGCGGCGCCGAGGCCAACACGGCGAAATACCTGGCCGCCGAAGCCGGCCACAATGCCTGCCAGACCGCGATCCTGACGCTCGGCGGCATGGGCTATTCGCGCGAGTACCGCGTCGAGCGGCTGCTGCGCGAATCGTATATCCCGCGCATCGCGCCGGTCAGCCCCCAGCTGATCCATTGCTTCATTGCCGAGCGCGTGCTCGGGCTGCCGAAATCGTATTGAGCGCCGGAGGACATCGCGTGATCAGTCACGGCATGACAAATTCGCCTTGGGACGCCCCGGACGCCGCCGCCACCGGCCCGCTGGCCGGCGTGCGCGTGGTCGACATGACCTCGGTCGGCATGGGCCCCTATGCAACGCAGATCCTGGGCGACATGGGCGCGCAGGTGATCAAGGTCGAATCCCCGGAAGGGGACGTCTTCCGCCATGCAGAGCCGACGCGTCATCCGAACATGGGCGCTGCCTTCCTGAACCTGAACCGCAACAAGCGCTTCGTCGTGCTGGACCTGAAGCGGGTGGAAGACCTCGCTGCGCTCAAATGCCTGCTCGCCGAGGCGGACGTGTTCGTCTCCAACGTTCGCCCCGCCTCCCTGCGCAAGCTCGGGCTCGACTACGCGTCGCTGCGCGAAGACCATCCGCGCCTGATCTATTGCGGCGCCTATGGCTATGCCGAGGACGGCCCGTACGCGGGGCAGCCAGCATTCGACGACATCATCCAGGCGCGCAGCGGCCTGGCGCAGTTCCAGGGGGCCAATGGCGACCAGGGCCCGCGCTACGTCAACACGATCCTGGCCGACAAGGTGGCCGGCCTGACGGTTGCCTACGCGATTCCGATGGCGCTCTATGAACGCGAGCGCTCCGGCCAGGGCCAGGCGATCGAGGTGCCGATGTTCGAAACGCTGGTGTCCTTCCTGGCGGTCGAGCAGCTGGCCGGGCGCACCTTCGTGCCGCCGCTGGGCGACGCGGGCTATGGGCGCGTGATGTCGCCCCATCGCAAGCCCTACCGGACCGCCGACGGCTATCTGGCGCTGCTGCCCTACACCAGCGCCCAGTGGGCGCGCTTCTTCGCGGTGGCCGGACGTCCGGAGCTGGCGGCCGATCCGCGCTACGCCACACCCGCGGGCCGCAGCGCGCATATCGACGCGCTGTATGAAACGCTGGCCGACATCGTGCTGACGAAGACCACCGCGCAATGGCTGGACCTGCTGCGCGACGCCGACATTCCGCACAGCGAGGTGCCGCGCTTCGACAGCGTGCTCGACGACGCCCATCTGCGCGCGACCGGCATGGTGTTCGAATACGCGCATCCGACCGAAGGGCAGCTGCGCGCCGTCGGCATTCCGACCCGCTTCTCGCGCACGCCGGGCAATATCCGGCATTGGCCGGAGCCGCTGCCCAAGCGCGGCACGGATGCCGCTGCCGAAGCGGCCAACGATCCGGCCTAGCCTCGGCGCAAGCCGCGGCGGCGCCCGCCAAGGCCTTACACTGTCGGCCTTGCGAAGCATGCCCCCCGACCAACAGGCCGACAGGAAACCAGCCGATGCCCGACGTGGAGCCCGCCCCGGAACCCGCCGATAAAGCCGCGGACAAAGCAGCCGAGAAGGCCGCAAGCGCGAACGTCAAGACCGCGCTGCGCGTGGTCGAGATCATGGAGATCTACGCGCGCGAAGGCCGCTCGCTGACGCTGACCGAGCTGGCCAAACTGCTGGGCGCGCCGATGTCGAGCTGCCTCGGCCTGATCCGCACGCTGGCGGCGCTCGGCTATCTGTACGAGACTGGACGGCGCCAGGGCTACTACCCGACCGGCCGGTTGCTGGCGATCGCGCAACGGATTGCCGCCAACGACCCGCTGCTCGAGCGGGTGCAGCCGGTGCTCGAATCGCTGCGCGACGAGACCGGCGAGACCGTGATCTTCGGCAAGCTGCAGGACGACGGCCGCGTGGTCTATCTCGATGTGGTCGAGTCGAGCAATCCGGTGCGCTACATCGCCACCGCCGGCGAACTGCGGCAGGCCCATACCAACTCGATCGGCCGCGCGATCCTGTCCGCACTGCCCGCCGCCGACCGTGACGCGCTGCTGGCGCGCGCCTCGTTCGCGCCGCTGACCGCGCGCACGCTCGCCTCGCGCGAAGCGCTGGAGGCGGAACTCGACATATCGCGCGAACGCGGCTGGGCGCAGAACTTCGGCGAGTCGCTGGCCGACCTCGGCGCGGTCGCGGTGCCGCTGACACTGGCCGGGGTGGTCTACGGCGTGTCGGTGGCCGGCCCGATCCACCGCGTCGAATCGCGCGCGGCCGACATCGCGATGCCGCTGCGGACGGCGATACGCGCGCTGCAGGGCTAGACGCTCCGGCTTCCGCCGCCTTCCGCCGCCCCCCTGCGCCCTCTCTGGCTGCGACACCTGTCGCATTCCGGACGCGACACCTGTCGCATGCCGCGACGGCGCCGCGACGCACCGGGCGCCATCGCATCGCCTCCGAGCGCCCCACGCGGCCCCTGATCCACCCTTGCCCGATTCGCCGCAAAGCCGCGCCACGCAAGGCTTTACGGCCCGCCGCTCGATCGGGGCGCCCTACTTCCATCGCCCTGTTTCCCCGCACTGGCATCGCGCTTGCAATGACATCGCAGCCGCGGCGCTCGCCGCACCCGCGCTTCCCCGACGCGGACGCGGGCGCCACGCCAAGCGAAAGAAACAGGAGACACGACGATGGAACCGACCACGGACCAGTTGCTGTGGATGTACGAAAAGATGGTCGAGATTCGCCATTACGAGGAGACGATGGCGAAGGTGTATCTCGAAGGGAAGCTGCCGCCGAAGATCCAGAAGGGTCTGGCCTTCGATATCGGTGCCGGCCCGGTGCCCGGCGAAATGCACCTGGCCGCGGGCCAGGAGCCGGTGGCGGTCGGCGTCTGCGCGCACCTGCGTACCGAGGACACCGTGGTCGGCGCCCACCGCCCACACCACTTCGCGATCGCCAAGGGCGTTCCCCTCGACGAGATGACCGCCGAGATGTTCGGCAAGGTCACGGGCCTCGGCCGCGGCAAGGGCGGCCACATGCATCTGTTCCATCCCGAGACGAAGTTCTCCTGCAGCGGCATCGTCGGCGCGGGCGCGCCGCAGGCCTGCGGCGCCGCGCTAGCCGCGCGCAAGCTGGGCAAGGACTGGGTCGCGATCGCCTTCTTCGGCGAAGGGGCGGCCAACCAGGGCGCCTTCCATGAGGCGCTGAATCTGGCCGCGCTGTGGAAGCTGCCGGTGCTGTTCGTCTGCGAGGACAACAAATATGGCATCTCGGTCGAGAAGTCGGCTTCGACGTCGGTCGACAGCAATGCGGTCCGCGCCGCCGGCTACGGCATGCCCGGCGTACTGGTGGATACCAACGATGCGGTGGCGGTGTTCCGCGCGGCCGGCGTCGCGGTCGCGCGCGCGCGGCGCGGCGAAGGGCCCACGCTGATCGAGGTCAAGACCGACCGCTACCTGGGCCACTTCCAGGGCGATCCGGAAACCTACCGGCCGAAGAACGAGGCGCAGACGCTGCGCCGGAACGATCCGATCGACCGGCTCGGCAAGCAGCTGCGCGAGCAGGGCCTGCTCGACGACGAAGCCGATGCCGCGCTGCGCCGGCAGATCGTCACGCGCGTCGACGCCGCCTATGCGTTCGGCCGCGAAAGCCCCTACCCCGCCCCCGAGGAAGCGCTGCAGCACGTGTTCGCGTGATGACACGCGGTCGCACGCAATCGCATGCAATCGCACGTAATTCGCGCGCAATCCGCACGCTGCCCGCAATGACAGGAGACAACCAGATGGAACCCAACGACAACAACCCGCCGGCCGGCCGCAAGCTGACCATGGCGCAGGCGATCGCCGAGGCCATCGGCCAGGAGATGGAGCGCGACCCGAGCGTCTTCGTGATGGGCGAGGACATCGGCAAGTACGGCGGCATTTTCAGCGCCACCACCGGGCTGCTCGATCGCTTCGGCCCCGAGCGCATCATGGACACGCCGATCTCGGAGACCGCCTTCATGGGCGCGGCGATCGGCGCCGCCGCCGAGGGCCTGCGCCCGATCGCCGAACTGATGTTCGTCGACTTCTTCGGCGTCTGCTTCGACCAGATCTACAACCATCTGGCCAAGAACACCTATATGTCCGGCGGCCGCGTCAAGCTGCCGGCCGTGGTGATGACCGGCATCGGCGGCGGCTACAACGACGCCGCCCAGCACTCGCAATGCCTGTACAGCACCTTCGCCCACATGCCAGGCATGAAGGTCGTGGTGCCGTCGAACGCCTACGACGCCAAGGGCCTGATGATCGAGGCGATCCGCGACGACAACCCGGTGGTCTTCTGCTACCACAAGGGCATCATGGGCCTGTCGTGGATGTCGTACTTCGAAGGCAGCACCACGGCGGTTCCCGCCGAGGCCTACACGATTCCGTTCGGCAAGGCCCGCGTGGTGCGCGAGGGCCGCGACGTGACCATCGTCACGCTGAGCCAGATGGTGCAGAAGTCCGTGCTGGCCGCGGAGCGGCTGGCCGAGGAAGGCATCGACGTCGAGGTGATCGACCTGCGCACGCTGGTGCCGCTGGACAAGCAGACCGTGCTGGAGTCGGTGGCCAGGACCGGCCGGCTGCTGATCGCCGACGAGGACTACCTGAGCTACGGCCTGTCCGGCGAGATCGCCGCGATCGTGGCCGAGCATCTCGACACGCTGAAGATGAAGGCGCCGGTGCGGCGGCTGGCCGTGCCAGACGTGCCGATCCCGTTCAGCCGCCCGCTCGAGAACTTCGTGATCCCGCAAGTGGACACGATCGCCGCCAGCGTCCGCACGCTGATGCAAGCCAATCCCGAACTGAAGCAAGAAGCCAAGAGAGAAGCAGCATGACCGACGTAACGATGGCAGACGACGTGTGGGCCGATGTCGAGGAAGGCACCGAGGCCCTGTTGCAGGACTGGCAGGTCAATGTCGGCGACAGCGTTGCCGAGGGGCAGACGCTGGTGGTGGCCGAGCTGGTGAAGACAACCCACGAGATCGTCGCGCCGGTGGCCGGCCGCATCGCCGAGATCCTGGTGCAGTCGCAGGACACCTTCGCGCGCGGCGCCGTGCTGGCGCGCATCGAGGAGTAGACCATGGCCGAAGCCTCACTGACGCTGGCGGCGGACAACGGGGCCGGCGCGGCCACGCCGCCGCGGCACACCATACCGCTGACCGGCATGCGCGGCGCGATCGCGCGCGGCATGACGGCCGGCTGGCAGATCCCCCGCGTCGCACATTCGCTGGAGGTCGACGTCAGCGCGGTCGAGGCGCGGCGCGCGCAGCTGCAGGCGGAGCTGGGCGACAGCGTCAAGGTCACGCTGACCGCCTATCTGCTGCGCGCCGCCGCGCTGACGCTGCGGGCCCACCCGCGGCTGAACGCGCGCGTCACCGACAAGGAGATCGAGCTGATGCCCGACGTCAACATCGGGCTCGCGGTCAGCCTGGACGACGGCCTCGTCGTGCCGGTGCTGCGGGAGGTCGACCGCAAGTCGGTCGAGCAGATCGCGCGCGAGGCCCGCACGCTGGCCGAGGGCGCGCGGAGCGGCACGCTGGGCGCGGGCGCCTACCAGCGCGGCACCTTCACGATCAGCAACCTGGGCATGACCGAGGTCGAGCGCTTCACGCCGATCCTGCACGCGCCACAGGCCGCGATTCTCGGCGTCACCCGTGTGATCCGCCGCGCCGTGGTCAAGGACGACTGGATCAGCATCGCACCGATGATGGGCCTGCATCTGGTGTTCGACCATCGCGCCGTCGACGGCTACCCGGCCGCGGCGTTCCTCGGCGACCTGAAGCGGCGCCTCGAGTCCGCGGAAGACCTGTGATGGCCGCGCTCGCCCCAACCCTCGTCACCGCGACGCCGCACGCCGAGCAGGCGTGGAACGCGCGGCAGCTGGCCGAGCCGGTGACCGAGCCGCGCCTGCGCCTGTGGACCTATCGCGCGCCCGGCGTGGTGTTCGGCTGCTCGCAGCGGGCGCTGCACCAGCGCACCGCGCTGGCGGACCGTGCGGTCGTGCGCGGCTCCGGCGGCGGCGCGGTGCTGACCGGCCCGTGGATGCTGTCGGCCTCGATCGTGCTGCCGCCCGACCACGCGCTGCTCTCCAGCGGGCCGATCGGCAGCTATCGGTGGCTGGGCGTGCTGCATGCCGGCCTGCTGCGCGACATGGGCATCGCGGCGTTCGCGCTGCCGCCCGAGCAGGCGCGCAGTTATCGAGCCGATGCGGCACTGACCTGGGCCTGCTATGGCGGTCTGTCGCCGTGGGAGGTCGTGGTCGAGTCGCGCAAGATCGTCGGCCTCGCGCAACTGCGCCGGCGCACCGGCGTGCTGCTGACCTCGGGCACGCTGATCGCGCCGCCTGACTGGCGCCTGCTGTGCGAGGCGCTGGGGCAGCCGGCCGGTCTGGGCGACGCGCTCGCCGACCGCACCACCTCGTGCGAGACCGAGCTGGGCGCGCCGGTGATCGCCGAGGTGCTGGCCGACCGGCTGCACCACATGCTGACCGACGTGCTCGGCAGCGTGGCGGCCAACGACCACGACGCCATGCCGCGCGCTTGCGTCCGCCATGTGCTGCCGCTGCGCGGTGCCGCGGCGCCGCCTGGCTAGCGCGGCGCCCGCCGCGTGGCCCGCGCGGGCGGACCCCGCCAAACAACGATACCGATATCCCACCGAAGGAGACGACAAATGCAAGACGACATCCAGCAAGCGGATGCCGCCGCGCCCGCGGCCGGCATGCGCATCGTGGCCAAGACCCAGCCGGTGACGCGGCGCGGCTTCCTCCGAGGCACCGGTCTCGCCGCGATCGGCGTCGCCGTCGTGTCGCCCGGCGCGCTGGCCAAGCCGGCGCGCGAGGCGCTGGTGACCGACCTGACGGCGCTCGGCACGCCGACCGCCCGCACGCTGCTGGTGATGGCGCGCGACATCTTTCCGCACGACCGCTTCGCCGACCGCTACTACGTCGAAGCGATCGCGCCGCTGGACCGCGCCGCCGCCAGCGACAAGGCGGTACGCACGCTGCTGCAGCAGGGCGTGCGCGAGCTCGATGCGGCTGCGCAGCGCAAGCACGGCAAGCCCTATGCGCAGTTGCAGGACGAGGCCGACCGCGTCGCGCTGCTCAAGGCCATCGAGACCACGCCATTCTTCGAGAAGGTGCGCGGCGAGATGGTGACCAGCCTCTACGACAACAAGGCGGTCTGGCCGCTGCTCGGCTACGAGGGCTCGTCCTGGGAAAAGGGCGGCTACGCGAACCGCGGCTTCAACGACATCGACTGGATCTGAGCCGTACCCCGCGCGAAGGGCTGCGCAGACAGCATCGCGAACCATACAAGGCAGGACACTGGAGACAAACATGGCAACACGGATCGACCTGAACGACCGCGACGCGGTCGTCATCATCGGCTCGGGCGCGGGCGGCGCCACGCTGGCCAACGAGCTGGCGCAGCGGGGCATCGGCAAGATCGTGATTCTCGAGGCCGGCAAGCACTATACGCAGGCCGACTTCGAAAACGACGAATGGGCGATGTTCCGCAAGATCTCGTGGCTCGACAAGCGGATCTCGGCCGGCGGCTGGCATCACACCAAGACCTATCCGAACCTGCCGGCGTGGATCGTCAAGGCGGTTGGCGGCTCGACCATCCACTGGTCCGGCGTCGCGCTGCGCTTCCAGCCGCACGACTTCCGCACGCGGCAGATCTACGGACAGGTCGAAGGCGCCAACGTGCTGGACTGGCCGATCACCTACGAGGAACTGGCGCCCTACTACGACAAGGCCGAGAAGAAGATGGGCGTGACCGGCAGCGCCGCCAGCGGCCAGCCGCCGATGCCGGAGAGCAACCAGTACAAGGTGGTCGCGGCCGGCGCGCGCAAGATCGGCTATCGCAAGATCGTGCGGCCGGTGGCGTCCAATTCCACACCCTACGACGGCCGCCCGGCCTGCCAGCAGGCCGGCTTCTGCATGCAGGGCTGCAAGATCGGCGCCAAATGGTCGGCGCTCTATACCGAGATTCCGAAGGCACTGGCGACCGGCCGCGTCGAGCTGCGTCCCGAGAGCATGGTGCTGCAGGTCCAGCACGACAAGTCCGGCAAGGTCAATGGCGTGCTGTACGCCGACAGCAAGGGGCGCAAGCACCTGCAGAAGGCGCGCGTGGTCTGCGTGGCGGGCAATTCGATCGAATCGCCGCGGCTGCTGCTGAACTCGGCGTCCAGCCTGTTCCCGAACGGGCTGGCCAACTCGTCGGGGCAGGTCGGCCGCAACTACATGAACCACGCGACCGCGGCCGCGGTGGCGATCCATCGCAAGCCGGTCTATATGTACCGCGGCTTCGATATCGGCGCGGTGGTGGCCGACGAGGTCGCGCTCAATACGAAGCGCGGCTTCAACGGCGGCTACTACCTGGAGGGACTGGCGCTCGGGCTGCCCTATACGGCGGCCTTCATGAAGCCGGGCGGCTGGGGACGCGACGTGACCTCGGCGCTGGAGCAGTACGACCACATGACGGCGATCTGGGTCTGCGGCGAAGACATGGCGCGCGAGCAGAACACCATCACGCTGCATCCGACCGAGAAGGACCAGTACGGGCTGCCGATCCCGATCGTGACCAAGACCTACCACCGCAACGACGACGCCATCGCGGCGCATGGGCTGCAGCAGTTCCGCAAGCTGTCGGAGGCGGTCGGCGCGACGCGCGTCATCGATATGCCGGCGTATCCCGCCAGTCACAATATGGGCACCAACCGGATGAGCGCCAACGCCCGCGACGGCGTGGTCAACCGCTGGGGCCAGGCGCACGACGTCAAGAACCTGTTCATCTCGGACGGCAGCCAGTTCACCTCCAGCTCCGCCGCCAACCCGACGCTGACGATCGTGGCGCTGGCCATCCGCCAGGCCGAATACCTGGCCGGCGCGCTGCGCAAGGGCGAGGTCTGAGCCCGGGCTTGTCGGGATTGAAGTCCGGCCCGGGGCTGGTGTAAGGTCGTCGCGCCTGGGAAGCGTTGTCGCTCCCGCACCGCGACAGCACTCCCTCTCCCGCCCGCGGGAGAGGGGCCGGGGGAGAGGGCAACGGCGTTCCGCTGTACCGGCACCGCTCGCCGTCCGGTCTATATTGGATAACACCACGAACACAACAGCACAAAAGCGTCGTCCGTCCCCACGGCAAGGCGCAGCGAAGGAGACCCCGTGATCAGTGCCAAGCAAGCCGCCCAACGGCACGCGCATGTCGAGCAGGTGCTGACGCTTGCCAGTCAGGCCGATCCGGAGCGGCCGCCGCTCAGCGAGATCGAGCGCTCGTGGATCCGCTGCGTCAACGAGTACGGCATGGATCCCGGCCGACGCATGCCCGCGCATATCGTCGAGGCGGGACGGCTGCGCGAGCACAAGGACCAGATCGAGGACTTCCTCGGCGTGGCGCGCACCGGCATGGAGCAGTTGTACAAGCGCATGTCGTCGCTCGGCTATGTGCTGCTGCTGACCGATTCACACGGCATCGCCGTCGACTTCATCGGCAACGACCAGTGGGATCGCGAGCTCAAGAGCTCCGGCCTGTATCTGGGCGCGGACTGGAGCGAGCGCCAGGCCGGCACCTGCGCGGTGGGCACCTGCATCGTCGAGCAGCATGCGGTCACCTGCCACCAGACTGACCATTTCGATGTCTCGCATATCAGCCTGACCTGCAACAGCGCGCCGCTGTTCGACCCGACCGGCGGCTTTCTCGGCGTGCTGGACGTTTCGGCGCTGACCTCGCCCGGTCCGCGCGAGAGCCAGCATCTGGCGCTGCAGATGACGGCGATGTATGCGCAGATGATCGAGGACGCCAATTTCCTGCGCTACTTCCGCGACCGCTGGATCCTGCGGCTGGGCGCAACCTGGTCCCTGGTCGACGTCAGCGGCGAGATCATGGTCGCCTTCGACGCCGACGGCATCGTCTGCGGCATCAACAGCGGCGCGCGCCGCGCGCTGCGCGCGGCGGACCATGGCCCGGTGATCGGACGGCCGCTGACGATGCTGTTCCGCGAGAGCATGAGCGACCTGTGGCGCATCGCGCGTGCCGGCATGTCGTCGGACCGCGCGACGCTGCGCACGCATGGCGACGAGGTCTACTACGCCAGCGCGATCGCGCCGCGCGTGATGCCGCACCGCATCCCCACGCCGGCCGCGCCCGAGCCCGGCGACACCGCCGCGCTCGACGCGCTGGGCGCCGACGATGCGCAGATGCAGCGGCTGATCACGCAGGCAAAGCGCCTTGCCAACAAGCCGCTCAATGTGCTGATCCACGGCGAGACCGGCACCGGCAAGGAGGTCCTGGCCAAGGCGCTGCATCAGAGCAGCAACCGGCGCGAGCACGCGTTCATCGCGGTCAATTGCGCCGCGATTCCGGAGACGCTGATCGAGAGCGAGCTGTTCGGCTATACCGCCGGCACCTTCACCGGCGCGCGCGGCAAGGGCATGCGCGGCCTGATCGCGCAGAGCGATGGCGGCACACTCTTTCTGGACGAGATCGGCGACATGCCGCTGCATCTGCAGAGCCGGCTGCTGCGCGTGCTGTCCGAGCGCGAGGTCACGCCGCTGGGCGCGCAGCGTCCGCTCGCGGTCGACCTGCGCGTGGTCGCGGCCTCGCACCGCGACCTGCGGCAGCTGATCGCCGAGGGGCGCTTCCGCGAGGACCTGTATTACCGGCTGTGCGGCGCCACGCTGTATCTGCCGACCTTGCGTGAGCGGCAGGACAAGGCCTACCTGATCGAACGGATCTGCCGCGAGGAAGCGGCTCAGTTGCAGATCGACGCGACGCTGTCGACCGACGCGCGGCGCGCGATGCTGGCCTACGACTGGCCCGGCAATGTGCGCCAGCTGCGCAATGTGCTGCGCTTCGCGCTGGCGATGAGCGACGGCGGCCATATCGATCTGGGCGATCTGCCGCCGGAGGTGACCGACGCCGGCATTGCCTCTCCGTTGCGCGCGCTGCCCGCCTCCGATGCCGCGAGCCCTCCGGTCCCCGACGATCCGAAGGCGCGCCAGTTGCTCGCCGCGCTGCAGGCGCACCACTGGAACGTGACCGAGGTCGCCGCGGCCTGCGGCATTTCGCGGGCGACGGTCTATCGGCAGATGGAGCGCTTCGGCATCGTCGCGCCGAACCGGCGCTAGGCGCCAGCCGGGGCCAGCGCTTCCGCGCGCTGCGGCTGGCATGCTCGCCGGGACCGACGTACCATCGCCGCATCGGCCGATCCTTGCCGCGCCTCCCTACGCCCCTTCCTACGCTCAATCGTCGCCACCGCCATGCCGCTGCCCGCTGAACGCCTGAACGAGTATCTGGACTTCGCCCACCGCCTGGCCGACGCGGCCGCGGCGCAGAGCCTGCCGCTGTTCCGTACCCATGCCGAGGTGCAGGACAAGGGCGGCCGCCGCTTCGACCCGGTCACCGCCGCCGACCAGGCCGCCGAGACCGCGATGCGCGAGCTGATCGCGGCCACCTATCCCGACCATGGCATCCATGGCGAGGAGCATGAGCGCATCGAAGGCACGTCGCCGCTGACCTGGGTGCTCGATCCGATCGACGGCACGCGCGCCTTCATCACGGGCCTGCCGCTGTGGGGCACGCTGATCGCGCTGAACGACGGCGACAGGCCCGTGCTCGGCGTGATGGACCAGCCGTTCACCGGCGAGCGCTTCGTCGGCACCTGCGACGCGGCCTGGCTCGGCAGGACGCCGCTGCGCACGCGGCCCTGCGCGAGCCTGGCCGAGGCCAAGCTGATGTGCACCACGCCGGAGATGTTCGCCGACGAGCCCGAATGGAAGGCGTTTCGCTGCGTGGCTGACCGCGCGCGGCTGCTGCGCTATGGCGGCGACTGCTATGCCTACTGCATGGTCGCCGCCGGCCATGTCGACGCAGTGATCGAGGCAGGGTTGCAGCCGTACGACGTGCAGGCGCTGATTCCGATCGTCGAAGGCTCGGGCGGCATCATCACCAGCTGGACCGGCGACGATCCCCAGCATGGCGGCCGTGTGGTGGCCTGTGGGGATCGCCGCCTGCATGCGCAGATCCTGGCGGCGCTTGCGGAATAGCGCAGCGGATTGGAGACGGCGGCGGCCGCAATCGGCCGGTTCTGACCGGCATCGACTCGCGAACCCGGCAGCGTATCTCCCGCTACGGCGCGTCGCCGGTTATGATGCGCGATTATCGAACGACCGCCGCCGCCCCGGATCCGGCCTTTTTCCGTATGGACGCCACCCGCTCCACCACCGCCGCAGCCCCTGCCGTCCCTGCCGCGCCCTCCGCCGATGCCGCCCCGCTGCGCCCCGCTCCCGCGCGTCCCGATCAGCTGGACCAGTACGCTGGCGACCCGAACTTCATGCTGTCGCTGGCGCGCGGGCTCCATGTGCTCGAAGCCTTCTCCGAGCGCAAGCGGCCGCTGACCATTTCGCAGATCGCCCAGCGCACCCAGCTGTCGCGCGCTTCGGTGCGGCGTTGTCTCTATACGCTGCAGCGGCTCGGCTATGTCAGCCAGGAGGACGGCCGCTTCGCGCTGCGTCCGCGCGTGCTGCATCTGGGCCACGCCTATTTTTCTTCGACCGCCCTGGTCGCCCAGGCGCAGCCGATCCTGGACCGGCTCAGCGCGGCCGTCGGCGAGACCTCGGCGCTGGCGATCCTCGAGGACACCGACATCCTGTATCTGGCCCGCTGCGAGGTGCGCCGCATGCTGTCGCACGCGCTCGGCATGGGCAGCCGCCTGCCGGCCTTCTGCACGTCGATCGGTCGCATGCTGCTGGCCCATCTGGACGAGCCGGCGCGCGACGCGTACTTCGAGCGCGCCGAACTGCGGCCGCGCACGCTGCAGACCAAGGTATCGCGCACCGAGCTGGAGGCCTGCTTCGAGCAGGCGCGCACGCTTGGCTATGTGGTGGTGGACGAGGAACTGGAGCTCGATCTGCGCGCGCTCGCGGTGCCGGTGCACGCGGAGTCGGGCGAGGTCGTGGCCGGCATCAGCGTCAGCGTGCGGCCCACGCAGGTCGGCGAAGCCGAGATGCTGGCCCGCATGCTGCCGCGCATGCGTGAGGCGGCAATGGAAATGAGCCGATTGATGGCGGCGTGAGATGGCGCGCGAGATGGCGGCACGCGAGTGCGGCTGTTGCACCGCTGTCTCCTCGCCACAACGACAATCGGCATCAAGCGCCAATATTGCGCCGCTTATTCGAAGCCGATCATGTCGCAATGCTCACAATCGTGACGCTTTAAAGCGCGATGCGCGTCGCCGCCATCACTCCTCGGAATAGACCGCGGAAACGTGGCGATATTCAATGCATCGCGTTGCGATATACATTGCTAAAATCACCGTCCACAAGTCCGAACCCGAAAGACTCTTGCCAAAAAAGAGACTACCGCAACACCAATATGACTTTTGATGACATCTCGCTTGGCGCAATCGTCGCGGATATGCGCATGGCAGAGAGACCCCTGATGCCCGCCGAACAGGCCTATCTCGCCGAACTGCGCCAACGGATTGCGGCCGGCTCCGAGAATTTGTGGGCGATCCTGGAAGACGCCGGCATGCCATCGAACGGTGGCCGCCTGTCCGGCGATGTGATGCTCGCCCTCACGATGGTGGCGCAGAGCAAGCCGCAATAAGGATTGGCGCCGGCCACGCGCATATCCAGGGCCGGCGCGTCATCGATATCCCGATATCCCGATATCCCGATATCTGCGGCGCGCCCGTTGCGCGTCGCGAATTGCTAGCCCCGATGGGCCAATTCCAGCGCGAATACCAGCCGCTGCAGCGTATTTTCCAGACGCCCATCCGGATTGACGAACGCGCAGCCGAAATGATGAATCGCGCTGTCGTCGCGGCCCACCAGCCAATGCCCCACCACCTGCAGATCCAGATCGAGCTTGCCGAGCTCACGGAAATCGAGCCGGGCGCGCGCGATGCGCGTACCGACCGGCAGCTGCGCATCGCCGACCGTGCGCGAGCGCAGCCCCACTCCCGATAGCGACAGATCCGAGATATCGAGCTTGACCACGGTACCGTCGTCGAGCCGTCCCTCGCAGCCGTAGCCCCGCGTCACCAGCGTGCGTGCGCGGAAATGCCGGCGGCGCTGGAAGTGATAGAGCTTGTCCGGGAACGGCGCCTTGAAGGCCGGGCCGCCCTGGTATTGCACGGGCTCGGGCCGGCCGATGGCGAAGTTCACCGGCACGCCGCGCAGCGACGCGGAGATCGTGTTTTCCTCGGCCTCCAGCACCGCGCGTGCCTCCTCTTCGGTCCGGCACCAATCGAAGATGAAGGTCCGGCTGGCGGGGTCGACATGCAGCACCGAGGAAACGGTCTCCCGGCCGCGGCCGGAACGCACGTTCAGCGTGCATTTCTGCCACGCCAGATCGCGCAGCACCGTGCCGATCTGCGAGGCGTGGGTCAGGCGGTACTGTTCGTCGGAAGCAGCGTCGGACGCGGCGGCGGCCTCGGGCCGGTCGATGGACTCGTGGGAACTCATGAAATCACGCGGGCGGGTGCGGGGATCCAGATGCGGGCGAAAGGGACTCTAGTACAGAATCGGCATCCTCGGCGCAAAACTTGAGCCCGACTTAGGAGGGGTTGTCCGGGTCCGGCTCGTGCAAGGCGAAGGCCCGGCGGCACCGATGTTCGGCGCCCTGCCGCTGCAGGCGGCTCTCGAACAGCACGAAGCGCCGCGACAGATAAGGCGGGCAGGCCAGTTCCCGTTGCGCGGCGACCCACTCGCGCAGCAGCGGCTCCGGCGCCTGCGGCGCGCAGCGCGCCAGCGTCAGGTGCGGGTGGAAGGAACGCGCCTCCGGCTCGATTCCAACATCGTGCAGCGCCAGATCGATCGCGGCATGCAAGGCCAGCAGCGGTGGCGCAGGCGCGACGCCGGCCCACAGGATTCCGCCGCGCCGGCCGAAGCGGCCGACGCCGGCGACATGCACCGGCACGGCAATGGCGTCGATGGTGCCAAGCGCGTTGTCGATCGCCACTGCCCGATCCTCGTCGACCTCGCCGATGAAGCGCAGCGTCAGGTGGACCTGCGCGGCCGGCGTCGGACGGATGCCGCGCTCGCGCGGCAGCGTCGCCAGCAGCGACGCGGCAAGCGCGGGCGGGGTTTCCAGTGCGACGAACAGGCGCGGCATGCCGGCCGGAGCGCTACGCGTGCGAGGTCAAGCCGCCGCGGCCAGCGTATCGCGCAGCAGCGGCAGATGCGGCGCCGCGGCCGTGCCTTCGAGCCGCAGCAGTGCCTGCTTGCGCCCGGTACCGCCGGCATAACCGGTCAATGCGCCGTTGGCGCCGAGCACCCGATGGCAGGGCACGATCACCGAGATCGGGTTGCGGCCCACCGCGCTGCCGACCGCGCGCGCATGGCTCGGAGGCAGGCCCAGGCCGAGCGCCAGTTGGCCGTAGCTGACGGTCTGGCCGAACGGAATCTCGCACAGCGCCTGCCAGACCCGCTGCTGGAACGCGCTGCCGGCCAGGCGCAGCGGCACGGTAAAGTGCTGGCGCGCACCGGCGAAGTACTCGGTCAGTTCCTGCGCCGCCTGCTCCAGCAGCCGCGCGTGGCGTGCATCGGCGGGAGCGCCTTCGAACGGTCCGGCCGGATGGTATTTCTGGCCGGAGAAGAACATTCCGGTCAGATGGCCGTCTTCGGCACGCAACAACACGTCGCCGAGCGGGCCCGACATCGAACGGTAGTGAATCATGTTGGCTGCTCCTGTAACTGTGGACGGCGGGTGCGGCGCGGTACGGCTTGCTTGCCGCCGGCGTCGCCGACGCCCGCCGGTGCGGCGCGCGCGGTCGCACGCTCGCGCTCGCGGCCGTCCTGCATGTCCTGGTACTGGCGCCACAGATGCATGGCCGCGTAGGCGCGCCACGGCGCCCACTGCGCGGCGTGGCGCAGCATCTCGCCGGTGCGCTCGATGCCCAGCACCTTGCGCAGCGCGTAGTCGGTCGCCGGAAACGCATCGGGCCAGCCCAGCGCCCGCATCGCGATGTATTGCGCGGTCCAGTCGCCCACGCCGTCGATGGCACACAAGGCTGCAATGGTTTCCGCGGGCTCCACGCCTGGTTCCAGCGACAGCCTGCCTTCGACCACGGCCGTGGCAATGGCGTGGATCGCGCGGGCCTTGGCCAGCGGCACGCCGAGCGCATTGAGGTCTGTCACCGGCACCGCGGCCAGCGTGGCGGCGCTCGGGAAGCACGCCCGCAACTCGTCCGTCGGCACGGCCAGCGGCGCGCCATGGGCCTGCACCAGCCGATCCAGCATCGACCGGGCCTGCGCCAGCGAGACGACCTGGCCGAGCACCGCGCGCACCGCGATCTCGAAGCCGTCGACCGTACCCGGCAGCCGCATGCCCGGCATGTCGGCGGCCAGCGCGCCCAGATGGTGGTCGACCACATCGGGCCGGCAGCCCAGATCGCACAGGCGCCGGACCTTGCCAAGCACCTGCGGAATGGCATGCGCCAGCGAACCGGACAGCGTCACGCGCAGCACGTGGCGCTGCGGGACCAGCGCCAGCCGCATCCAGCCGCTGTGCAGGCGGCCGGCCACCTCGATGGCCACGGTGCGCCCGTATTCGCCGCCATGCGGATCGGGCCGGATCTGCTCGACACCCGGCACCGCGCGCGCGCCGAGGAACTGCAGCAGCGCGGGCCACGCGAGCGGCGGCCGATAGCCGAGCTCGAACACCAGCCGGTCGGCCGGCATGCCCGCGGCGCGCTTTCGCATCGCGGTCGGCGCCAGGCCATAGCGGGTCTTCAATACGTCGTTGAAGCGGCGGACGCTGCCGAAGCCGGCGGCCAGGGCCACCTCGGTAACCGGCAGCGCGGTATCGGTCAGCAGCCGCTTGGCCAGCAGCAGACGCTGCGTCTGCGCGTATTCGACCAGCGAGACGCCGAACTGCGCGGTGAACAGCCGCCGCAGGTGCCGCTCGGTGACGCCGATCCGCGCGGCCAGCTCGGGCACGCCGGCATCGGCGAGGAAGCCCTCGTCGATCAGCGTCGCCGCCGCCTGCGCCAGCCGCCCCGACAGATCCGCCAGCCCGTGCCCGGGCGCCAGCTCCGGCCGGCAGCGCAGGCAGGGCCGATAGCCGTGCTTCTCCGCGGCCGCCGCGGTGGCGAAGAAACTGCAGTTCTCGCGCTTGGGCGTGCGCACCGCGCAGACCGGCCGGCAGTAGATGCCGGTCGACGACACGGCGACGAAAAAGCGCCCGTCGAAGCGGCGGTCGTGCGAAACCACGGCGCGGTAGCAGGTATCGGGATCGAGTTCCATGGCTGCATGCTACCGCTTTCCAGCCGGGCGACCAGCCGGATTCGGACATGCGAGTCCGGCCGGCTTCGGCCCGCAAAATGGACGCTGCGCGTGTTCAGCGCGGCTTGCCCCGCCGCCCGCGCCACTGGCGCGCCGCGAGGACGAAGGCGTCGATCAGCGCCGCGGTCGGCGCCCGCGACAGCGCTGAGGGCCGCGCCAGCACGCCGACCTCGCGATGGATCGGCCGGCCCGGCAACGGCTCGGCCTGGACGTTCGGGCATTGCGCCAGCGGCAGCAGATCGGCCGGTACGATCGCGCAGCCCAGCCCCTGATCGACCATCTGCAGGATCACCGCCGGCTCGTCGAGCTCCATGCCCTCGTCGACGCGCAGCCGATGGCGCTTCAGGTACCGGTCGACCAGATGTCCGCCAGCCGAATGCCGGTTGTAGCGGATGAAGGGCAGCGCGCCGAGCATCGCCTTCAGCTCGCGTGGCGCACCGCGCGGCGCGATCGCGACGAAGGGCTCGCTCAACAACGGCAGCCATTTGAGCTCGGCCGGAATGCCGAGCCGCGGCTTGATCATCACCGCCACTTCGAGTTCGCGCGCATCGACCTGGGTCAGCAGTTGCGTCGACATGCCGGGCACGATGTTGACGTGGGTCTTCGGGTAATCGGCGCGAAAGCGCTGCATCGCCTTCGGCAGCAGCGTGGATTGCACCGTCGATACCGCGCCCAGGTCGATCGGCGTCAGCGCGGGGGCCGCATGCGCCTGTCCCTTCATCGACTCGTAGAGTTCGACGAAGCGGACCGCCTCGGGCAGCAGCTTGCGCCCCTGCTCGCTGAGCGTCACCGATTTGCCGGTGCGGTCGAACAGCGCGCAACCCAGGTCCTCCTCCAGCCGCCGTATCTGCGTGCTGACCGCCGACTGCGTCAGCGACAGCCGCACCGCGGCGGCGGAAAACGAAGCGGTCTCGGCGGCGACCAGGAAGGTGCGGAAGTAGCGGATCATGGCACGCGGCTCATCGCAAATGGATCATCGAAGGCCCATCGAAATCTCTGATACTTAGCGCAAAAATGATTCGCTTCATATCGCGACTTGTGCTGGGTAGAATTTCCGGGACCATACCACGACAGCGCGGCGCCGCAGACCGCGCTCCCATTCCACAAAGGTCCCCATATGCAATCCATTCCCCTGTTCCACCTGGCGTTCCCCGTGCACGACCTGACGGAGGCCCGGCGTTTCTATGGCGAACTGCTCGGCTGCCCTGAGGGCCGCAGCTCCGACAGCTGGGTGGACTTCAATTTCTACGGCCATCAGGTGGTCGCGCACCTGGCGCCCGAGGAGACCGGGCATCGCTCGACCAGCGCGGTCGATGGCGACGACGTGCCGGTGCGCCATTTCGGCGCGATCCTGTCGATGGAGCAATGGGAAGCGCTGGCCGACAAGCTGCGCGCGGCCAACATCAAGTTCGTGATCGAACCGCATGTGCGCTTCAAGGGCCAGGTTGGCGAACAGGCCACGATGTTCTTCCTCGATCCGTCGGGCAACGCGCTCGAGTTCAAGGCCTTCGGCGATATCGGTCAGGTCTTCGCGAAGTAGGGACTGCCGCCCTGCGCTGCCGTCCGCCAGCACTGCAAGCCATAGCGCTGCAACGCTATAACGACAGGCCGCCCAGATGGTCCGCCAGCAGATCGATGAAGGCCCGCGTCTTGGCCGGAATCGCGCGCGCCGCGGGCCATACCGCCTGCACCGGGATCGGCGGCGCCTCGAAGCGGTCTAGCACGGTCACGAGGCGCCGCTGCTCGAGCAGATGCCGCACCTGCCATAGCGGGCCGAAGCCGATACCGAGGCCCAGCGCCACCGCCTCGTTGACCGCCGCGGTGCTGCCCGCACGCAGTCTGCCCTCGACCGGATAACGACGCTGCTTGCCGTCGACCAGGAACGGCCAGCGCGCATCGTTGCCCTCGCCGCTGCGCACGACGCAGCGATGCGCGGCCAGTTCGCGCGGGTGCGCCGGCACGCCGTGGCGCGCCACATAGCTGCGCGAGCAGAATGCCACGCGCCGCAGCATCGCCAGCCGGCGCGCCTTCAAGCTGTCGTCGGTCACCTCGCCGATCCGCACGGCCAGGTCCAGCCCTTGCGCGCGCAGATCGGTGAATGCGTCGCTGACCGTCAACTCCACCTCCACGCGCGGATGCCGCTCAATATAGCGCGCGATCACCGGGACCACATACGCCGGCGCAAACAGCACCGGCGCGCTGACCCGCAGCGTCCCGGACGCGGACGAACTGAGGCTCGACGCGACATCCCACGCCTCGCTCAGCTCGGCCATTGCCGGCGCGACGCGATGGCGGAACGCCTCGCCGGCCTCGGTCAGCTGACAGCTGCGGGTGGTTCGCTGCACCAGTTGCACGCCGAGGCTGCGCTCGAGCAGCGACAGCGAACGGCTGACCGACTGCAGCGAGCGGCCCAGATGCCGGGCGGCCTTGCTCAGGCTGCCGTGCTCGGCGATGGCCAGGAAGGTCAGGATGTCGGACACGCGGTCCATCGGCGCTCCACGTCTGAATGGGAAGATCGTCGCCCGGGATTCTCTCGATTTGTGGAAGAGAGAATCTTCGGGAGCCCGTATTCTCCTCCGATTCGGAACTCCCTATCGTGTCCGGATCATTCATCACGAACGAGGAGAAACACCGTGACATCGATCGCGACAGCAACGCATTCGACCGAGGCCGCCGCGGCGCGCCGCGTGCTGGTCGTCGGCGCCGCCGGACGATTTGCCGGCCTGGTTCCGCAGGCGCTGCGGGACAGGGGCGTGACCGTACGCGGATTGGTCCGCGATGCGGGACGCTCCGCCGTCGCGCTGGCCAATGGCACCGACGAGGTCGCGGTCGGCGACCTGCGCTCGCCACAAACGCTGGCGGCCGCGCTGGACGGCGTCGATGGCGTGTTCTACATCGGCCCCGCCTTCGCGCCCGACGAATCGCAACTGGGCGTCAACATGGTCCGCGCAGCGCGGCGTGCCGGTGTGCGCCGCTTCGTGTTCTCGTCGGTGATCCAGCCGACCGACGTCACGCTGGCCAACCACGCCAGCAAGATTCCGGTCGAACAGGCGCTGTTCGATTCGGGCCTGCAGTTCACCGTGCTGCAGCCCGCGAATTTCTACCAGAACCTGCTCGGCGCATGGGCGGGCGTCTTGGCCGGGGGCGTCTTCGCCGAGCCCTATCCGGTCGACGTGCCGGTAGCCCGCGTCGACTACCGCGATGTCGCCGAGGTTGCCGCAATGGCGCTGACGACCGACCGGCTGGCTTATGGCTGCTTCGAACTGACCGGCGAGCCGGGGCTCACGCGCGCGCAGATCGCCGCGATGATGGGCGACGCGCTGGGACGGCCCGTCGCCGCCGGCGAGATCGACTTCGAGCGATGGGCGGCGCGCCTGCCGCTCGACTACAGCGCGGCGCAATGGGACCTGCTGCGCAAGATCCACGAACACTACGCATCCCATGGATTGCGCGCCAATACGCTGGTGCTGCGGGCGATCCTGGGGCGGCCGCCGAGGTCGATGCAGGCGTTCCTGTGCGAGCTCGCCGGCAGCACGGCCAGGGCGGCGTAGACCGTTCGCCGCGACGCCCACGCACCGTGCGTTGCGGCCCCGATGTTGAGACACCTTCTGCTTGCCGGGTGACCCCAAGGACTGTATATTTGTACAGTCCTTGATCGCCACGGAGGTAAGCATGTCAATCGCACGAGCCGGCAGCAAGAACGAGGCCCTGCGTCTGCTGGCCGCCCGTGAGGTTCTGGCGCTGGAGCTGGACTATGAAACGGGTTGGCAGGACGCCGTCGAACTGGGCCGGCTGGGGGAAAAACGCGGCATCCGCGTCCAGTACCGCGGCCAGGAAAGCATCGCGGTGCGCTCGCACGACGCCCTGATCGAAGGGCTCGCCAAACCCAAGACCACCTTCCGTCAGCGCAATCTCTATTGCCTGTTCGATCTCGGCGCCATTCCGGACCAGCAGCTGCATGAGCTGGAAGCGCGCGCCAGCCGCCTCGGCGACTACATCCTGGCCGGTCATCTGCTGCGCGAGGTCGATGCCTTCTGGCATTGAGACGGCATTGAAACGGCATTGAGACGCCATCGAGGCGTGACACAGGCGTGACGCAAGCGGGTTCCTGCGACGCCGTGTCGCAGCCTCGGCAATCTCGCCAAAACCGCCGCTTTACCCGAAGATCCACCAAATACTTTCGTCAGGTTTTCGAAAGAAGGCGGTAACCGGGCAACGCACGATGGTGCCCCCGATCGCAGGCACGGTTCGTCCAGCGTCAGTCCCGCGAGCGGTAACGATCAGGCCAAAACACAACAGGAGACTCGCGACACCATGTCAGCCAACCTGTACGACGCCAAGGAACCGCTGCTGCGCTGTCTGCAAGAGAATCTGGCCGGCTGGCATTCGGCCCTGGACCACGTTCTGTCGCAGTCCGGTATCTCGACGGCGGAATGGCATCTGCTGCAACACCTGGCACACCGCCAGCGCGTCGAACCCCACCACGTCACCGCCCCCTGCGCCTTGCCCTGGCTCCAGGCCGAGGAATTCGAGGCGATGGTCCGCAGCCTGTCGGACCAGGGATGGCTCGAACCGCAGCCTGGCCCCCATGCGGCGCAGCCGATTCCGGTCATCCGCTCGAGCGCCAGCCATCGGATGGACAAGCTGGGTCAGGCCATCAAGGCGCTGCAATCGGTCTGGGTCTCGCCGCTCACCCTGGAAGAGCGCGGCATGATGATTACCTATCTGACCAAGATGCAACGCCAGCTCGAGCGGCTGGCGGCCCGCACCCCGGCAAACCGCGGCGGCACGACGCGGGGCGCCGCGGACCGGCGGGTGCTGATCCGCTGAGTCGCCGGCCGCTGCGCACTACGCGCTGACGCCGGTGTTGGCGCTGACGCAGGCTCGGTATTGCGGCCAGAACGCGCGCGGCTGAGGGCAAACCGCATTGCGCGGCAACTGCAGCAGGGTCAATCCGAACCGCCCCTCCCCGCCGTCTACCGCTCCCAACGACGTTTCCATCAGCTGGCCGGCGGCCGGCGCCTGGGCAAACCAGTCCGACATCGCCACGCGGCGTTCCTGGACGACGACAGCCGGCACAACATCATTCGACGTTTCCATCGCGCCCCGCGCCTCTCGCGCCGGCACCGCTTGCGCATCGATGCGCCAACCGGCCGAGCACGCCGTCTCGCTGAGCCAGCTGGCGCGCACCGTCCCGGCCTCGTCGAGCACCAGCACGGCCTTCTGCGCGGTACGCGCCAGCCAGCGCCGCGCGGCATGCAGCAGCGGCACCTGCAGTTGCGAGGCAAAGGCGATCAGCACATCGCCATCGACATGGCCGGTCAGGCCGAGATGGCAGGCGGCGGCGGGCATCGTCAGCCGCGCCGCAAAGCTGTAGGCGCGCGCGGCCGGGCTGTCGTCATCGGCCAGCGAATACAGGCCGCCTTGCCGGCATTCGAACGCATCGGTATCGGCATGCTCGCCTCGCATCGCGTAGCAGGCGAGCAACCAGGCCTGGACGAAGCGGGCCTCGGACGGGCCCAGCGCGGCACGGTGCAGCAGCGTCCAGCCGCCGGCGCCGGTGCGATACAGCACGCCATCGATATCGCCGAGTTCCGCCGCCTGGACCGACACGATCGGATCGCGGCGGCCGAGGACTGCCGCCGCGCCAAGCGCCAGCGCTCCCACGTCGAGCGGTGCGGTCGGCGGCGTGGCGCAGCCCGCCCGCAGCGCGGCGATGATCGGGAAGCACGGCGGACGAGCCGGCTCGTCACCGGCCAATGCGAGATCGAGATGCGGGGCCCAGCCGTGCGCGCCGGCACCGGGAAGTGCGATCCCGGGTGCCGTGCCGGCAGGGCGGACGCGTTGAAGCTGTTTCATGCTTGAACCCTCCGCGCCCGGGCCGGCTTCAGTCGCGCAGCAGCTGCTTGGCGATGATCATTTGCTGGATCTGCGTGGTGCCTTCATACAGGCGCAGCAGACGGACGTCGCGATAGAAGCGTTCGGCCTTGTACTCGGCGATATAGCCGGCGCCGCC
This sequence comes from Cupriavidus sp. UGS-1, assembly GCF_021213615.1. Classification (NCBI taxonomy): domain Bacteria; kingdom Pseudomonadati; phylum Pseudomonadota; class Betaproteobacteria; order Burkholderiales; family Burkholderiaceae; genus Cupriavidus; species Cupriavidus sp. UGS-1. Next base: position 362,043 of record NZ_JAJQJF010000004.1, read on the forward strand.
GTGGATCTGCACCGCGCGATCGGCCACGCGGCCCACCATCTCGGTACAGAACATCTTGACGCACGAGGCCAGCATGCTGACTTCGGGATCGCTCTTGCCCGGCTCCTTGGCGTCGTAGCGCTGGGCGCAATCGCGCACCATCGACAGGCCGGCGTAGAGCTCGGCCTGGCTGTCGGCCAGCATGCCCTGGATCAGCTGGAATTCGCCGATCGGGCGGCCGAACTGCTTGCGGTCCTTCGCATAGGCCACCGCGTCGGTCAGCAGCCGGTGCGCCATGCCGCAGGCCAGCGCCGAGATATGCAGGCGGCCGCGATCAAGCACCTTCATCGCGGTCTTGAAGCCCACGCCCGGCACGCCGCCGATGATGTTGGCGGCCGGCACGCGCACGTTCTCCAGCACCACGTCGCAGGTCTTGGTGCCGCGCTGGCCCATCTTCTTGTCGGGCTTGCCCAGCGAGATCCCCGGCGTGTCGGCCGGCACGATGAAGGCCGAGATACCCGATGCCCCCGGGCCCCCCGTGCGCGCCATCAGCGTGAAGGCGCCGGCGCGCGGCGCATTGGTGATGAAGCGCTTGGTGCCGTTGATCACATAGTGATCGCCGTCCAGTTCGGCCTTGGTCTGCAGCGAGGCCGCGTCCGAGCCCGCATTCGGCTCGGTCAGCGCGAACGAGATGACCAGCTCGCCGCTGGCGATGCGCGGCAGATAGTTCTGCTTCTGCTCCTCGGTGCCATCCATCAGGATGCCCTGCGAGCCGATGCCGACGTTGGTGCCGAACACCGAGCGGAAGGCGAGCGCGGTATGGCCGAGGTCGTAGACGACATCGCATTCCTGCGACATCGACAGCCCGATGCCGCCGTAGTTTTCGGGGATCGAGATGCCGAACAGGCCCATCTCCTTCATGTCGGCCACGATGTCGGCCGGCACGTCGTCCGTTTCCTCGAGGATGTCCTCGGCGGGCTTCAGGCGCTCTTCGATGAAGCGCTGCACCGAGGCGCGCAGCAGGGAAAACGATTCGGTGTCCAGGGTCATGGCGGTCTCCGTGGGAGTGCGAAGGGAGGAAGGGTGGCGGCCCCGGCCGGCAACGGCGCGAGCGGCTGCCGAGCCGACAATGCGGGCGGATGGCCGTCATGGTACGCCGCCCCCGGATTTTGACAATCCACGCCGGCTTGGACAGAATGGACAGCCATATTTGACAATCCTGCGGCAAGCGCCACCGTTGCGGCGCGTAGCTTGACCGTCCTCGTCCGTTCCGCCCTCCCACTGCTTCGCCATGATGGATCTGAACGCCCTGCGCCTGTTCGTCGATATCGTCGACGCGGGCAACCTGTCCGCCGCCGCGCGCAAGCTGAAGATGACGCGCGCCAACGTCAGCTACCGGCTCAAGGCGCTCGAGGAAGAGCTCGGCGTGCAGTTGCTGCGCCGGACCACGCGCCATGTCGAGCCGACCCCGGTGGGCGCCGGCCTCTACGAACACGGGCGCAATATCCTGGCCGAGGTCGCCGCGGCCGATGCGCTGATCACCAATATGGGCAAGACGCTGCAGGGCCACGTGCGGCTGTCGGTGCCGACCGGCCTGGGGCACGCGCTGCTGTCGCCGCTGCTGGTGCAGTTCAAGCACCGCTACCCGGACATCACGCTCGACGTGGTGTTCGACAACCGCATCCACAACCTGGTCTCCGAGGACGTCGAGGTCGCGCTGCGGATCATCTCGACGCCGCCCGATTCGGTGGTGGCCACCGAGATCGGCGAGGTCGACTGGGTGGTTTGCGCCTCGCCGGCCTACCTTGCCGCGCAGCCGGCCCCGCAAGCACTGGCCGATCTGCAACGCCATGCAATCGTCTGCGCATCGCCGGTCGGGCAGAAGCTGAAGGCCTTCGGCACGCGCGCCGGCGAGGACCAGCGCGAGCAGGTCGCGCTGGAACCGACGCTCAGTTCGGAGAATTTTGCCTTCCTGAAGGAGGCCGTGCTGGGCGACGTCGGCATCGGCATCTTTCCGCTGTATGCGATCGGCCGCGAGCTCGCCGCGGGCCTGCTGACGCCGGTATTGCGCGACTATCGCATCAGCGTGTTCGGCAGCCGGCTCTATATGCTGACGCTGCCGAACCGCTACCAGACCATGGCGACGCGATGCCTGCTGACGTTCCTGAAGGGCGAACTGCAGGCGATCTGGCCGCGCCTGGGCGCGGCGCAGCGATGACGCGCTGAAGCGGCGCGTTGCAGCGTGCGCGCTGGGCGAACCTTCAGTCCGGCCCGCCCGTCGACGCGCGCTCGATCACGCGAAACCCCACGTCGACGACGCGCGGCTCCACCGGCAGCCCCTTGCACTTGTCCAGGATCAGCCGCGCCGCAATCGCGCCGATATGCGCGGCGTCGACCTGGACCGTGGTCAGCGACGGCGCCATGTGGGCGGACGCCTCGGCATCGCCAAAACCGCAGACCGCCAGATCCCCGGGAACGCGCAAGCCCCGCGCCTGCGCTTCGACCAGCACGCCCTGCGCCAGCTGGTCCGAACTGCAGCAGATCGCCTGAAGGCCTGGGGCCTTGTCCAGCAGTTCGGCCAGCGCGCGCCGCCCCAACGGCAGATTGCTCGGCGCCGGCACGACCGCGGTCGGCACCGGCCGGCCGAAGGTCGACACGAAGGCCTCCGAGCGGATCCGCGCGCGCCGGTCGTCGCCGGTAGCGATGCCCACGCGCTGCCAGCCCTTGGCGAGGAAATACCCGGCCACCGCGCTGCCGACCTTGACGTGCGAAAAACCGACCGCCATGTCCACCGGCCGGTCGCTCAGTTCCCAGGTCTCGACGACCGGAATGCCCGACTGCCGCAGCCGCTCGCGCGCCGCCTCGGACTGGATCAGCCCGGTGACGACGATGCCGTCCGGGCGCCGGCCGATCATCGCGTTGAGCAGCGCTTCTTCACGCGAATCGTCGTAGCTGCTCTGTCCGAGGATCAGGTGGTAGCCGGCCGCCTCCAGCGTCTCGGTCAATGCCTTGATGGTCGGCAGGAATTGCGTCACGGCGATATCGGGCACGACGGCCGCCACCATCAGGCTGCGCCGCGACTTCAGTCCGCCGGCGATCAGGTTGGGGATATAGCCGACCGCGTCGGCCGCCTGCTGCACGCGTTCGATCGTCTTGGCCGACACCATGCCGGGATTGCTCAGTGCGCGGGAGGCGGTGATCAGCGACACGCCGGCCGCGCGGGCGACGTCATGCAGGGTGACGGACTTGTTCTGCGCTTTGGTGGTGGCCACGTCAGGTCTCGGGTCGGGGCAAACGGATGGCAACGGATGGCAACGGATCCGGTGGACGGCCGGGTTCGGGAAAGCCATGAGTCGGCATCGCGGCGAAGCGCGTTGACAGCGCCGATATGACAACGTTAGCATTTCGCCGAAACGTGCCCGTCCCTGTCACGCCGCATCGCAAAATCCCGGTGCACGGCGCCCGACATTGTAACGGGCTTCATTTGGCACCGGAATGACAACGTTATCATTCCGATCCGACAACGATACCCTGCCGCCGAACGAAAGACAGCTTATGACCTCCACCGCCGACCGCATCGCCTGGATCCGTCTGTCCAGTTGCTATCTGCCGCTGGCCACCCCGATCAGCGACGCCAAGGTGCTGACGGGCCGCCAGAAGCCGATGACCGAGGTCGCGATCCTGTTCGCCGAAATCGCGACGGCGGACGGCCGCGAGGGAGTGGGCTTCAGCTATTCGAAGCGCGCCGGCGGTCCCGGCCAGTACGCCCACGCCTGCGAGCTGGCGCCGACGCTGCTCGGCGAAGACCCTAGCGATATCGCGCGGCTGTGGGACAAGCTGTGCTGGACCGGCGCCTCGGTCGGGCGCAGCGGCATGGCGACGCAGGCGATCGGCGCCTTCGACGTCGCGTTGTGGGACCTGAAGGCGCGCCGCGCGGGCCTGTCGCTGGCCAAGCTGCTCGGCGCGCAGCGCGATGCGGTGCGCTGCTACAACACCTCGGGCGGCTTCCTGCATACGCCGCTCGATCAGCTGTTGATCAACGCCGCGGCCTCGGTGGAACGCGGCATCGGCGGCATCAAGCTGAAGGTCGGCCAGCCGGACGGCGCGCGCGACCTCGAACGGGTCGGCACGGTGCGCAAACATCTGGGCGACGCGGTGCCGCTGATGGTCGACGCCAACCAGCAATGGGACCGCCCCACCGCGCAGCGCATGTGCCGGACGCTGGAGCCGTTCCACCTGGTCTGGATCGAGGAGCCGCTGGACGCCTACGACCACGAGGGCCACGCCGCGCTGGCCGCGCAGTTCGATACCCCGATCGCCACCGGCGAGATGCTGACCAGCGCCGCCGAACACTGGGACCTGATCCGCCACCGCGCCGCCGACTACCTGATGCCCGACGCCCCGCGCGTGGGCGGCATCACGCCCTTCCTGAAGGTCGCCGCGCTGGCCGAGCACGCCGGGCTGATGCTGGCCCCGCATTTCGCGATGGAGCTGCACATTCACCTGGCGGCGGCGTATCCACGCGAGCCGTGGGTCGAGCATTTCGACTGGCTCGAGCCGCTGTTCAACGAGCGGCTGGAAATCCGCGATGGCCGCATCGTCGTGCCGACGCGGCCCGGCCTGGGTGTCTCGATCAGCGAGCAGGCGCGCGCATGGACGCGGGCACAGACGGAATTCGGCGCTCGCCCATAAGGGCGGCCCGCCAACGGAACACAGGCCGGCGCCCAGGACCGGCCGATGCATGACAAGCGAGAGACCCACCCTCAAGGAGACACAGATGAAACGCCTGATCGCCACGCTGGCCTTCGGCCTCGCCACCACGCTGTCCGCCCATGCCGCCTGGCCCGACAAGCCGGTCACGATGGTCGTGCCCTTTCCCGCCGGCGGCTCGACCGACGTGATCGCCCGCATCGTCGGCGCCAAGCTGCAGGAACAGACCGGCGCCAGCTTCGTGGTCGAGAACAAGCCCGGCGCGGCCGGCGCGATTGGCGCCAGCTTCGTCAAGCGCGCGGCACCGGACGGCTACACGCTGCTCGTGTCCTCGCTCGGTCCACTGGTCATCGCCCCGCATCTGATCAAGAGCACGCCGTACGATCCGGCCCGCGATTTCGACTACATCTCGGTGGCGGTGCAGGCGCCGAACATCCTGGCGGTACCGGCCAACTCGCGCTTCCAGACGCTGCAGGAGGTGGTCGCGTTCCTGAAGGCCAATCCGGGCAAGCTGACCTTCGCCTCGGCCGGCAACGGCACCAGCGACCACCTGACCGCCGAGCTGTTCTGGCAGCAGACCGGCACCAGTGGCACGCATGTCCCGTACAAGGGCGGCGCGCCGGCGATGAACGATCTGATCGGCGGGCAGGTCGATGCGACCTTCATGAACATCAACACGGCGATGCCGCAGGTCAGGGCCGGCAAGATCCGCGCGCTGGCGATCACCAGCACGCAACGCTCGCCGGTACTGCCATCGGTACCGACCATGGACGAGGCCGGGATCAGGAACCTGGTCGTCTACTCGTGGCAGGCAGTGGCCGCGCCCAAGGGGCTGCCCGCCGATGTCCGCGAGCGGCTGCACAAGGGCATCGTCGCCGGGCTGAACGACCCCGCGGTCAGGAACAGGCTGCTCGAGGTCGGCTTCGAGATCGTCGGCAACACACCCGAACAGTTCACCCGCTTCCAGGCCGCCGAATCGGCCCGCTGGAAGCACGTCATCGAAACCGGAAAGATCACCGCCGACTGACGGCGGCCCAGGAGATACGCTCATGATGCAAACGGCGAGCCGCAGCGCCGGCCAACCGCTCTATATCCGCATGCACGACGCGGACAACGTCGCCATCGTCGCCAACGATGGCGGCCTGCCGGCCGGCACCACCTTCCCGTGCGGATTGCAACTGGTCGAGGCGGTGCCGCAGGGCCACAAGGTCGCGCTGGTCGATCTCGACGAAGGCGCGCCGGTGCTGCGCTACAACGTCGTCATCGGCTACACCGTGAAGCCGCTGCCACGCGGCAGCTGGGTCAACGAGCGCGTGCTGCGGATGCCGTCCGCACCGGAACTCGACGCGCTGCCGATCGCCAGCCGCGTGCCGGCCGAGTTGCCGCCGCTCGAGGGCTACACCTTCGAGGGCTATCGCAATGCCGACGGCTCGGTCGGCACGCGCAACATCCTGGCGATCACGACGACGGTGCAGTGCGTGGCCGGCGTGGTCGACTTCGCGGTGCGCCGGATCAAGGCCGAGCTGCTGCCGCGCTACCCGAACGTCGACGACGTGGTGGCGCTGGAACACAGCTATGGCTGCGGCGTGGCCATCGACGCGCCCGATGCGGTGATCCCGATCCGAACGATCCGCAACCTGGCGCTCAATCCGAACTTCGGCGGCGAGGTGATGATCGTCAGCCTCGGCTGCGAGAAGCTGCAGCCGACGCGACTGATCGAGTCCGGCACGATCCCGCTGCAGATCGAAGGCGGCGCACCCGACGTGGTTTGCCTGCAGGACGAGCGCCATGTGGGCTTCGGCTCGATGATCGATTCGATCCTGGAGACGGCCGAGCGCCATCTGCAGCGGCTCAATGCGCGCCGGCGCGAGACGTGCCCGGCTTCCGAACTCGTGGTCGGCGTGCAGTGCGGCGGCAGCGATGCGTTTTCGGGCGTCACCGCCAATCCCGCGGTCGGCTTTGCCACCGACCTGCTGGTGCGCGCCGGCGCCACCGTGATGTTCTCCGAGGTCACCGAGGTGCGCGACGGCATCGACCAGCTGACCGCGCGCGCGGCCACGCCCGAGGTCGCGCAGGCGATGATCGAGCAGATGGCGTGGTACGACGATTACCTCAGCAAGGGCCGCGTCGACCGCAGCGCCAACACGACGCCGGGCAACAAGAAGGGCGGCCTGTCGAACATCGTCGAGAAGGCGATGGGCTCGATCGTCAAGTCGGGCAGCGGGCCGATCCACGGCGTGGTGCCCCCCGGCGAGAAGGCCAGGCAGAAGGGCCTGCTCTATGCGGCAACGCCGGCCAGCGACTTCATCTGCGGCACGCTGCAACTGGCCGCCGGCATCAACCTGCATGTGTTCACCACCGGACGCGGCACGCCGTACGGACTGGCCGAAGTCCCGGTGATCAAGGTCGCCACGCGCAGCGACCTGGCGCGCCGCTGGCACGACCTGATGGATATCGACGCCGGCAGGATCGCGACCGGCGAGGCCACCATCGAAGAGGTCGGCTGGCAGCTGTTCCACACGATGCTCGAGATTGCCAGCGGCAGAAAATCGTATGCCGAGCAGTGGAAGCTGCAGAACGCGCTGGTGCTGTTCAATCCGGCGCCGGTGACCTGAGCGCGGCGGCCTCGCCGGCGCCGAGCGCGCCGCTGTCCTCCTTGAGCCGCACGCCGCTGCAGCCCAGCGCCACCGCGCCGCGCAGCAGCCACGCCAGCCGATCGGCCGCCTGCGCGTACGGCAGCCCTTCCGGGCGCACGTTCGAGATGCAGTTGCGCTGCGCGTCGGTGCGGCCGGGATGGGGGTCGTAGGTCAGATAGATGCCTAGGCTGTCGGGCGAACTGAGGCCGGGGCGCTCGCCGATCAGCATCACGACCTGCCGCGCGCGCAGCAGCTCGCCGATCTCGTCGCCGAGGGCCACGCGTGACTGCTCGGCGATCGCGACCGGGCCGATCCGCCAGTCGGGCAGCCGCTCGCGCACCGCGCGCAGCACCGGCACCGCATGGCGCTGCGCCGCCTGTGCCGACAGGCCGTCGGCGATCACGAAGGCCACGTCGCACGGCTCGCCCGCTGCCTGGCGCAACCGCTCGCGGCTGTGCTCGTCCAGCCGGCGGCCCAGATCGGGGCGGCGCAGGTACTGCGCGCGGTCCGCCGCGGCGCTATGGACCCCTAGATGAGCAAACCCTGCCTCGTCCAGCGCCGCCTTGACGATCTCGCAGGACAACGGCTGGTGCACCGCGTCGCGCGCCTGCGCATGGGCCAGGCCGAACGCGAGCACCGCGTCGGTGGGTTGGCTGTGCCCGGCGCGGCCGAGCGCGATGCGCGCCGAGGTGAACTGGCGCAGCCGTTGCCAGGGATGGGGCGGGGCGAGGGTCGAAGGCATCGATCGCTCCTGAATGGGCCTGAATGATCCTGAATGATCCTGAATGGGCCTGAATCGCTTACAGGTCGTGCGCCAGTTGCAGCAAGGGCTGGCGCTCGGCCGGCTCGACCAGCCTGCCATCGTCGCGGAAGATGCCGGTGCGCTTGAGCCAGGCCTCGAACTCCGGTGCCGGCGCCAGGCCCAGCGTCTCGCGCAGGTACAGCGCGTCGTGAAACGCGGTGCTCTGGTAGTTCAGCATGATGTCGTCCGCGCCGGGCACGCCCATGATGAAGTTGACGCCGGCCACGCCGAACAGCGTCAGCAGCGTGTCCATGTCGTCCTGATCGGCCTCGGCGTGGTTGGTGTAGCAGATGTCGCAGCCCATCGGCACGCCGAGCAGCTTGCCGCAGAAATGGTCCTCGAGCCCGGCGCGCACGATCTGCTTGCCGTCGTACAGGTACTCCGGCCCGATGAAGCCGACCACGGTATTGACCAGCAGCGGCGAAAAGGCGCGCGCCACCGCATATGCCCGCGCCTCCATGGTCTGCTGGTCGACGCCGTGGTGGGCGTTGGCCGACAGCGCGCTGCCCTGCCCGGTCTCGAAATACATCAGGTTGTCGCCGACCGTGCCGCGGCCCAGCGACAGCGCGGCGGCGCGGGCTTCGGCCAGCAGCGCCAGATCGATGCCGAAGGCGGCGTTGGCCTGCTCGCTGCCGGCGATCGACTGGAACACCAGGTCGACCGGCGCGCCCTGCTCGATCGCGCGCAGCGTATTGGTGACATGGGTCAGCACGCACGACTGCGTCGGCACGCCGTGCCGCTCGCGCAGCTCGTCGATCAGCCGCAGCAGCGCCACGATCGACGCCAGGTTGTCGCCAGCCGGATTGATGCCGATGGTGGCGTCGCCGCAGCCATAGAACAGGCCGTCGATGATCGAGGCGGCGATGCCCTTGGGGTCGTCGGTGGGATGGTTGGGCTGCAAGCGCACCGACAGCCGGCCCGGCAGTCCGATCGTGTCGCGAAAGCGCGTCACCACACGGCACTTGCGCGCCACCGCAATCAGGTCCTGGTTGCGCATCAGCTTGCTGACCGCGGCCGCCATTTCGGGCGTGATGCCCGGCGCCACGCGGGCCAGCACCGTGCCGTCGGTCTCGTGCAGCAGCAGCCAGTTGCGGAATTCGCCGACCGTCAGCGCGGCGATCTCCGCGAAGGCGCCGGCGTCGTGGCGGTCGACGATCAGGCGCGTGACTTCGTCGCTTTCGTACGGGATCAGCGCCTCGTTCAGGAAGCGCGACAGCGGCAGGTCGGCCAGCGCGATCCGTGCAGCCATCCGCTCTTCTTCGCTGTCGGCGGCCAGGCCCGCCAGCTGGTCGCCCGAGCGGGCCGGGCTGGCCTTGGCCAGCAGCGTCTTCATGTCCGCGAACGCGTAGCGCCGCGCGCCGATCGTTTCAGTGAACGCCATCTGTTCCCCCGGCAAGGAGCGGTGGCCCTGTCATGACGCGGCTTGGCGCGGCACCGGGCCCCTGGTCCGGAATATAGCGCGCAAACGTCATGGAAGCCCGATGGCGACTCTCTGGCGAAGGACTTGGGGGCGAAGCGTACCCGTTTCTGCGTGCCAATTCCGCCGGCTCACCGGCCGCCAAAACCGGTCCGATTTCCGTTGCGGGAACGGCTGCTGCGGCGTCGGCGAGCGGACAGTCGTGCCACGCCGGCGCCGGGAGCGTACCCGTTTCTGCGTGCGCCTGCCGGGAAGAAACCAGACTCCGGAGCTCCGAAGAAGGCGCGTCGCTCGACGACGGCCGGCTACTCCGCCCGGCTGCGCACGTAGTCGATATGCGCCTGCATCGCCGTGCGCGCCTCTTCCGGGCGCCGCGCCAGGATCGCCGCGCACAGCGTGCGATGCTGCAGCAGCAGCTGGTCGGAGGCCTCGGCGTCCTGCTCGCGCAGGCCGGTACCGTTGGTCGTGATGTGCTCGCGCAGCATGCCGATCACGCTGGTATGCAGGTGCAGGAACATCGTGTTGTGCGAGGCCAGCGCAATCGCCTCGTGCAGTTGCGCGTCGGCGTCGGCCTCCGCCTGCTTGTCGTCGCGCTCGCGGGCGCGCTCCAACTGGTCCAACAGGGTTCGGATCCGCCGCAGGTCCTGCCCGTCGGCGCGCAGCGCGGCGAAATACGCGGTGGCGCCCTCCAGTACACGGCGGAATTCCAGGATGTCCTCGCGCAGCGCCGGATGGTCGGCAACCAGTTGGCGCCACGGCGACGCGATGCCGCTGCGCAGCTGCTCGGTGACGAACACGCCGGCGCCACGCCGGCTCTGCAGCAGCCCCCGCGCCGCCAGCCGTTGCGTGGCCTCGCGCACCGTGTTGCGGGCCACGCCGTAGGTCTCGGCCAGGACACGCTCCGCCGGCAGACGCGTGCCCGCCGGCCACGTGCCATCCAGCAGCGCGGTCTCGACCTTGCGCATTACCTCCTCCACCCGGCCGCGCTCGCGCATGCCTGCCGCCATCGTCCTCTCCCCTCGCTTCGTCGCGCGTTCAACTGGTCCAACCAATTTGAACCTTGCCGCCGCAGCGGGAATTATGCCGCCGAAGCGGACGTGCTCCGCCGCGACCACACTCGGACGCAGAACGACGTCCCAAACGCACGACTACCCCACTACTACGCCACTACTACGCATCGAGCCCGCCATTGCAGGCGGGCCATCTCCGGAGCGAGACATGATTCCGAGGCAATACCCCGAGGCCCCCGCGCAGGTGTACCTGTTCGCGACCTGCCTGGTCGACCTGTTCGTGCCGCAAGCCGGCCTGGATGCGGTCCGTCTGCTGGAGCGGGAAGGGCTGACCGTGCATTTTCCGCGCGGGCAGAGCTGCTGCGGCCAGCCGGCCTACAGCAGCGGCAACCCCGAGCAGGCGCGCGCCGTCGCGCGGGCGCAGCTCGATCTGTTCGCCCAGCCCTGGCCGATCGTCGTGCCCTCCGGCTCCTGCGCCGGCATGATGCGCCATCACTGGCCCAAGCTGTTCGAGGACGATGCCGTGGCAGGCCCGAAGGCGCGCGCGCTGGCCGAGCGCGTGTTCGAACTGAGCGAGTTCCTGCTGCGCGTGCTGAAGGTCCGCTATCCGGGTGCGGCGCCGGCGGAGGCGTCGACGTCGGGATCTGTCAGGCCGGAGACCGTGGTACTGCATACCTCCTGCGCGGCCCGCCGCGAGATGGGCACGCGCGTTCACGGCGTCGAACTGATCGACGCATTGCCCGGTGTCACACGGCTGGAACACGAGCGCGAATCCGAGTGCTGCGGTTTCGGCGGCACCTTCTCGCTGAAGCATCCGGACATCTCGGGCGCGATGGTGCAGGACAAGGTCGCTTCCGCTTGTGCCACCGGCTGCGACACGCTGGTATCGGCCGACTGCGGCTGCCTGCTCAATATCGGCCATGCGGCGCGCCGGCAGGCGTTGGGCCTCAAGGTCGAGCATATGGCCACGTTCCTGTGGCGCCGTCTTGGTCATGCGGATGGAAGCGGGGATGGCGACCGCGATGGAAGCGCCGGCCCGCACGCGGCGCTGGCCGCAACGGAGACGCAGCGATGATCGCCGACGACGCCCGCACGCGCATCCTCGAACGGCTGCGCGCTGCCGCGCCGGTCGCCAACGACGACCCCGCCGCGGCGCCAACGCTGAGCCGGCGCATCGACGCGCATTTCGACGGCCGGCGCGCGATGCACGCGCCCGCGGACGGCGCCACGCTCGCGGACGCGATGCAGGCCGCCCTTCACGCGGCACACGCCGAAGTCTGGCGCACCGACGAGGCCGGCTGGCCCGCACTGCTGGCCCAGCGCCTCGCCGAAGACGGCGTGCGCCGCCTGCTGTTCGATCCCCAAGGTCCGGAAGGCATCGCGCTGTCGCGCTGCCTGCCATCGGCCGTCGACGCCGTCGCATACCAACGCCCCATCGAAGCGTGGAAGGGCGAGCTGTTCGACACCATCGACGCCGGCTTCACGGTGGCGCGCTCGGGCATCGCAGGCACCGGCACGCTGGTGCTGCTGCCGGACGCGCGCGCGCCGCGCACGGTCTCGCTGGTCCCGCCGCTGCATGTGGCGCTGGTCTACGCCGACACGCTGCATGCGGACTTGCACGCCGCGATGCGCGCCGAACGCTGGCAGGACGGCATGCCGACCAATCTGGTGCTGGTGTCCGGCCCGTCGAAAACCTCCGACATCCAGCAGACGCTGGCCTATGGCGCGCATGGGCCGCGCCGGCTGTGGGTGCTGATCGTCGAGCGCGGCGGCAGCACGGCATCGCCGGCAATACAAGCGTCGGCACCGACATCGGGAGAACCGGTATGAGCGCGACCCCGATGCATTTCGTACCGTCCGCCGACTTCAAGGCGCGGGCCCGGGCGGCGCTCGACGACGCCAAGCTGCGCAGCAGCTTCCGCGGCGCGATGGACTTCCTGCAGAACAAGCGCGCGGTCCAGTTTCCGGACGGCGACGAGCTGCAGGCCTTGCGCGACCTCGGCGAGGCGGTGCGCCAGCATGCGCTGGCGCATCTGCCGCAGCTGCTGGAGCAACTGGAGGCAAAGCTGACGGAGGTCGGCGTGCAGGTCCATTGGGCGCAGACGCCCGACGAGGCCAACGCGATCATCGCGGACATTGCCGAGCGCCACGGCGCGCGCAGCGTGATCAAGGGCAAGTCGATGGCCAGCGAGGAGATCGCGCTGAACCATTACCTGGCCGAGCGCGGCATCCGCAGCCTCGAATCGGATATGGGCGAGTACATCGTCCAGCTGGCCGGCGAGGGGCCCTCGCATATCGTGATGCCGGCGATCCACAAGACCCGTGGCGATATCGCCGCGCTGTTCGAGCAGCATATCCCCGACACGCCCTACACCGAGGACGTCGACACGCTGATCCAGACCGGCCGCCGCGCGCTGCGGCACGCCTTCGTCGAGGCCGATATCGGCCTGTCCGGCGTCAACTTCGCCGCCGCCGACACCGGCACGCTGTGGCTGGTCGAGAACGAGGGCAACGGCCGGCTGTCGACCACCGTGCCGCCGGTGCATATCGCGATCATGGGCATCGAGAAGGTGGTGGCGAGCCTGGACCATATCGTGCCGCTCGCCACGCTGCTGACGCGCTCGGCCACCGGCCAGGCGATCACCACTTACTTCAACCTGATCACCGGTCCGCGCCGCGCCGGCGAGCTCGACGGCCCGCGCGAGATGCACGTGGTGCTGCTCGACAACGGACGCACCCAGGCCTATGCCGACGCGCAATTGCGCGCGACGCTGCAGTGCATCCGCTGCGGCGCCTGCATGAACCACTGCCCGGTCTATACCCGCATCGGCGGGCACGCCTACGGCACCACCTATCCGGGCCCGATCGGCAAGATCATCTCGCCGCATCTGCTGGGACTGGACGCCACCGCCGATCTGCCGACCGCGTCGAGCCTGTGCGGCGCCTGTGGCGAGGTCTGCCCGGTGCGGATTCCGATTCCCCAGCTGCTGATCCGGCTGCGCACCGAGGCCAACCGCAATCCCGACGAGGCGGTACAGCATCCCCTGCGCGGCCAGGGCGCGCGCTACAGCCGCGGCGAACAGCTGATCTGGCGCTTCTGGCGCGGCGCATTTGCGCATCCGCGCCTCTACCGGGTGTTCCGCTGGGCCGCGACGCGGCTGCGCGCGTTCACGCCATCGCGGCAGATGGGGTGGACCGATCATCGAGAGCCCTTGCGGCCGGCGGCCCGCAGCCTCGCCGATCTGCTGCGCGAGCGCGGGCAACCCGAATAGCAAGCGCCCTGCCCACCAACGTCTGTGGTCCCCGCGCAGGCGGGGATCCAGCGGCTTCCGAAGACGCAGGATTCCCGCGTTCGCGGGAACGACGCGATGGTGACCGAGACGTGCTCGGCCACTTCGCCAAGTCCATTTTCCCTTTCTAGACTCGCATCCCTCGGAGGAGACCGATATGCAAACCTGGCAACAGGTCTATACGCCGCTTGGCAGCCTGTGGCTGTCCTCGCTGGCGGCCGCCATTCCCATCCTGTTCTTCTTCGTCGCGCTGGCGCTGCTGCGCATGAAGGGCCATGTGGCAGCCGCGATCACGCTGGCGCTCGCGCTGGCCGTGGCCATTGCAGGCTATGGCATGCCCGTGCCGCAGGCGCTCGCCTCGGCGGGCTACGGCTTCCTGTACGGCCTGTGGCCGATCGCCTGGATCATCGTCACCGCGGTGTTCCTGTACAAGATCGTCGTCAAGACCGGCCAGTTCGACGTGATCCGCGCTTCGGTGCTGGCGATCACCGACGACCAGCGTCTGCAGGTGCTGCTGATCGGCTTTGCCTTCGGCGCCTTCCTCGAAGGCGCGGCCGGTTTTGGCGCGCCGGTGGCGATCACCGCCGCCCTGCTGGTCGGCCTGGGCTTCAATCCGCTCTACGCCGCGGGTCTGTGCCTGATCGCCAATACCGCGCCGGTGGCCTTCGGCGCGATGGGCATCCCGATCATCGTGGCCGGACAGGTCACCGGCATCGACCCCTTCCATATCGGCGCGATGGCCGGCAGGCAATTGCCGCTGCTGTCGCTGGCGGTACCGTTCTGGCTGGTGTTCATGATGGACGGCGTCAAGGGTGTGCGCGAGACCTGGCCGGCCGCGCTGGTCACCGGCGGCAGCTTTGCCGTGACGCAGTACTTCACCGCCAACCATATCGGTCCCGAACTGCCCGACATCACCTCGGCCCTGGTCAGCCTGGTGTCGCTGTCGGCCTTCCTGAAGGTCTGGCAACCGCGCAGCGTGGCGCGTGCCGCCGGCGCATCGTTGCGAGCCGGCCACGGTGGCGCCGCTGCGCTCGGCGGCTTCGGCGATATGGGCGGTTTTCCCGCGATCGGCACGGCCAACGAGCGCAACGCGCGCAAGGCTTCGCCGTACACGCTTGCCCAGACGGTGCGCGCCTGGGCGCCGTTCGGCATCCTGACCGCCATCGTCACGGTCTGGAGCCTGCAGCCGTTCAAGGCGCTGTTCGGCTCCGGGGGCGCGCTGGCCGGCACTGTGCTGAAGTTCCCGGTGCCCTGGCTCGACAAGCTGGTCGTCAAGACCGCGCCGATCGTCGCCGAGCCCAAGGCCTACGACGCGGTGCTGAAGATCGACCTGCTGTCCGCCGTCGGCACCGCGATCCTGCTTACCGCCCTGATCTCCGCCGTGTTGCTGCGCATGTCGCCGCGCACGCTGCTGGCGACCTTCGGCGAGACGCTGCTCGAGCTGCGCCGGCCCATCTTGTCGATCGGACTGGTACTGGCCTTCGCCTTCGTCGCCAACTACTCGGGCATGTCGTCGACGCTGGCGCTGCTGCTGGCCGGCACCGGTGCGGCCTTCCCGTTCTTCTCGCCGTTCCTGGGCTGGCTGGGCGTCTTCCTGACCGGCTCCGACACCTCGTCGAACGCGCTGTTCTGCTCGCTGCAGAGCACGACCGCGCATCAGATCGGCGTCTCGGACACGCTGCTGGTGGCCGCCAATACCACCGGCGGCGTGACCGGCAAGATGATCTCGCCGCAGTCGATCGCGGTGGCCTGTGCGGCAACCGGACTGGTCGGCCGCGAGTCGGAGCTGTTCCGCTTCACGGTCAAGCACAGCCTGCTGTTCGCGGTGATCGTCGGGATCATCACGATGGTGCAGGCGTATTGGCTGACGGGGATGATTCCGGGTTGATCGCCAGGCGAGCGCGGGGCGTCGCGCCAGCGAAGGGAATGTGTCGGGATCGTGTGCACGCTCTTCGATGGACGTCGGAAAAAAGCGAAAGCCGGGCAAATCCTGAGGTGGGATAGTGCGGCATCAGTCGAGTGGTGTGGCGGCAAGGACGTTGATCCTTGTCCCACGCCTCGCCGACCGATGCCGCCCTTCTTATCTCGATGGACGAAGACCATGGTCACCACCCCGGACCCGAACGTTACCGATCACGATGCGATGCAAGCCGCCCCCCCTCGCCCCAAGCCCCATCGACGCCGCGACGACGCGCTGTCCCGACACGACGCGCTTCAACTGATCCGCAAGCAGGTGGGGGTAATCATTCCCCCGTGGGGCGTGTTCTCGTCCGTCGGCAGTGGGATCGCGCTCGTCATCTCGGTGATGAGCTTCCAAAGCTCCAACATGCAAGACAAGGTCGACAAGAACACCGCACCGTTGCAGGCCCAGCTTATCGAAATGGACAAGCGGCTGACGGGCCGGCTCGATGCAGTCGACAAGAGGCTGGATCGCTTCGGCGCCAGACTTGACGCAGTGGAAGCCCGGCTGGGCGCGCTCGAGGTTCGAGTCGGCGCAATCGATATGCGCCTCCAACAAGTGGACGCCAAGCTCGACCGCCTGCTCAGCAAATAGTTGCCTCGGGCCATTCGCATGACGGCGGATGGCCAATCCTGCCGCGTTGCGCTACGCCACCGTCGCGTAAGCCAACGTCTTCGGCGTCTTGACGATGACCTCCGGCCGCTCGCCCACGATTACCGTGTCGTCGAGGCGGAAGCCGCCGAGTCCATAGACATAAAGACCCGGCTCGGCGGAATACACCTCCCCTGCCAGCAACGGCCGCGTATTGAACGCCATGTCTTCCGGATACTCATGCAGCATCAGGCCAACGGCATGGCCGGTCCGGTGAAAGACGTATTGCGCGCAGTCGGCCCGCTCGATCACCTGCAATGCCGCGGCATCCATGTCGCAGACGCGTTTGCCCAGCACCGCCGCCTCGACCGCGGCATCGGTGGCTTCGGCCGCGACGGAATACAGGCGCGCCTGCTGGTCCGTCGGCTTGCCGCAGAACCAGGTCCGTTCGTTCTCGACGTATAGTCCATTCAAACGCGGCAGCACCAGGTTGACGATGGTGTCGCCCGCCGAAATGCGCGCGCCGCAGGCCGCGCCGTCGCCATGCGGGGAGGCGGAGGCGGGGCCGGTCAGCGTCCAGCACTTCAGGATGTCGAAGTCCTCGCCGGGGAAGCGGCGCGCGGCTTCCTCGACCATCAGGGCCGCCATCGCGTGATCAAGTTCCTGGACCAGCCGGCCCGCGCGGATGTTCTCGCGGTAGCGGTCCTGCACCCAGTCCGTCAACGCGCCGAGTTCGCGCATGACCTGCTGTTCCTCGGCATGCTTGACCCACCGCAGGCTGCGCATCTCACCCATCGCGGGCCGCAGCGTCATCTCTGGCAGATAGCGCTGCGCCGCCGTGAGGATGGGGTGGGCGACGTCCACTGCGATGCGGGACATGCCCAGGCCCTTCTGCGCCAGCAGCGCCGCCACGACCTCGGGCAGCTGCGGCGCAAGCGGCAGGCGATTGGAGACACGCGGGTGCTCGGCGTAATAGGTGATATCCGACAACCACACCTTCCCCTTTTCGGTGGCAAAGCGCATATGGTTCGTCGACAGCTCGTTCATCACCGCGAAGGTATCGCCATTGCGCGCAACGACCACGAAGACCGGCCGCTCCCATGGCCATACGTCCAGCTGGAAGTTGGTCGCGAATTGAAAGAAGTCGGGCGTGCCGAAGACGAGCGCATCGACGCGCAGTCGGTCCATCAGCTTGCGCATCGACGCGAGGCGATATTCGTGGACGGCTTTTGTCAGATGAGGCATGGCGTCGTGATCAGAGAGAAATGCCGAGTTTGCGGATGACCGGGCCCCAGGCTTCAGAGTCGCGCTTCATGTAGCGCTCGACCTCCGTTGAGGGTCCCTTGATCGGTTCGAGGAACTGGAACGCCAGCTTCTCCTTCAATTGCGGGTCGTCCAGTGCCTGATTGATGTCGGCGTTGATCTTTTGCACCAGCGCCGCCGGCGTGCCGGTCTTGGCGACGATGGCGTACCAGCCCGGCACCGCGACGTCATAGCCCAGCTCCTTGAAGGTCGGCACGTTGGGCAACGCGGCGAGACGCTTGTCGCCGGTGACGGCGAGCGGCACCAGCTTCTGCCCGACGATGTTTGCGTGCACGCCGGCCACCACGTTCATCATCACCGGCGTCTGGCCGTTCATCAGGCTGGTGGCGCCGCCCGGCCCATTGAACGGAACGTGCTGCAGCTTGATTCCCGCCTTTTCGGCGACCAGTTCCATTGCCAGATGCGTGGAATTGCCGACGCCGCCCGACGCGAAGCTGATCTCGCCCGGACGCGCCTTCGCCATCTGCACGAACTCCTGCAAGGTCTTGACCTTCAGCGACGGCGCCGCGACGAAGACGAACGGCGAGTTCGCCAGCATGGCAACGCCCACCAGATCCTTCGACGGGTTGTACGGCAGCTTCGGATACAGATGCGGGTTGAAGCTCAGGTTCGACACGCCGGCAAAGAACAGCGTGTAGCCGTCGGCGGGCTGCGACAGCACGTAGTTGATTGCCAGCGCGCCGTTGGCGCCCGGCTTGTTTTCCACCACCACCGCCTGCTTCCAGGCATGTCCCAGCCGTTCCGCCAGCGCCCGCGCCAGCACGTCGTTGCCCGTTCCGCCGGCCTGGGGCACCACCAGCCGGACCGGCCTCGAGGGATAGTTTTCCGCCTGCGCGATACCGGGCAGCGTGGCGGCCAGCACTGCGCCCGCAGTCCAGCCCAAAAGTGTTCGCCGTTTCATTCCTGCACTCACCGTTTCGTCGATTCGTCCCGCTCGGGATGTCGTTCGGCCGCCGCAGCCGTCGGCCGAATCGAGTCGCAATGTACCATGTGGTACATGGATCGGTGTAGCGAGGGTATACGCGAACAATCGCGCGAAGAATCGCGCGGATTCCAGCGCGGATTCCAGCGCGGATTCCAGCGCGGATTACGGCGCGAACTCAGCGGCTGGAATGCAGGGAAAGCAAGGGTAGTCGGCGGATCATCGCTGGCGCGGCCGCGTCATCATTTCGGCGAAATATTCGATCGCGGCGGTGGTGCCCTTGCGATCGCCGGTGGTGACCAGATCGAGCAGCAGCCCGCGGATCGTCGCCACTTCGACGCGGGCCAGAAGCTTCGCTTCGCTTCGGCTCATGCCGAGGCTGCGTTCGAAGCGTTCGGCCAGCATGCCGGTCCAGCTGCCGATGACATCCTCGAGAAAGCCGCTGAAGCGTTCGCGGTCGCGAATGGCACGGCCGTAGATCTCGAACACCAGCTGCATGATCGGCAGGTAGTTCGATGCCGAGTATCGTTGCCAGGCGGCAACCAGCGCTGACTTCGGATCCGTGCCTTCGGCCAGCGCATGATGTCTCGCCTGCTGTTCGGCATGGCGGATGCGATGCAGCAGCGCCTGCCAGAAGCCGTCCGCCGAGCCGAAGTAGTAGATCAGCATGCGGTGGCTGGTGCCCAGGGCCTCGGCCACGCTGCGCAGCGACAGGTCGCCAAGGCCATGGGTCAGCACGTGTTCGGTGGCCGCGTCGAGGAGTTGAAGGGCTTGCTCGCTGTTCGCGCGTGCGCTGGCGTCGGGCTTCTTGGTCGGCATGGGTGGCGGTCGGTATGCGGGACAACGACGCGAGGGCGTCGCGAACCGCGATTCTAGCCGCGGTCCGCCTCGCTACCGGCCAAAATTCCGGCACTGTGCGCCAGCGCGCAAGCCAGCGGAACGGTCCGGCCTGTCCGCTCAGGCCTGGACGATCGGCTCGAACCCGCCATAGATCATCCGCTGACCGTCGAACGGCATGTTCTGCATGTCGTTCGCCAGCCGCGGATCGGCCATTGCAGCCTTCATTCCTTCGTCCCGCTTCTCGCGCGACGGCCACTCGATCCACGAGAACACCACGGACTCGTCGTCCTTGCGCTGCACCGCCATCGTGAACGACGTGACCTTGCCCTCGGGCACATCGTCGCCCCAGCATTCGAACACCCGGAGGGCGCCGTACTCCTTGAACACGTGCGCGGCCTTTTGCGCCATTTCGCGGTAGGCCTCGCGGTTGGCGGTGGGCACGGCAATGACAAAACCGTCGACATAGGACATGGTGGTCTCCTTGGGAATCGATCGGCACCGGCGGTCGGGTCTGCGCCAGCTGGCGCTGCCTCACGCTCGGAATGCGTCTCGTTACCATAGCCCAAGATCCGCCATGTCCAAAGTGGACAGCAGGCTAGCCCTCCCCCTCCCGCGGTAGGAAGGCGTCTCCCTCGGCCAGCGGCGCGAAACGATAGGTCGCCGGCGTGCGCGACAGCTTCACAGGCGCGCCCAAACCCCGGTAGCCGCCTTCCATCTCGACCACCATCTCGCGATGCGCGGTGTGCGGATGCTGCAAGGCATCGGGCACCGACAACACCGGAGCGCAGGGCACGCCGGCCTGCACCAGCGTATCCGCCAGCGCCTTGCCGTCGCGCGTGCTCAACTGCGCCTCCAGCTCGGCCTTCAGCGCGGACCGATTGACCGAGCGTGCCCCGGCCGTCGCATAGCGCGCGTCGTCGGCCAGCGCGGGCACGCCAAGCTGCTCGCACAGGATGCGGAACTGCCGGTCGTTGCCGACCGCCAGGAAGATCGGATCGGTGGCGGTGGCGACCGTGTCGTACGGATAGATGTTTGGATGGGCATTGCCCGTGCGCTGCGGCGCCTTGCCGCTCATGAACCAGTTGGCCGCGTGCGGATGCAGCAGCGACAGGCCCGAGTCATACAGCGCGGCCTCGACGAATTGGCCGCGGCCGCTGCGCTCCCGTTCCTGCAACGCCAGCAGCACGCCCAGCGCGGCGTTCAGCCCGGTCACCATGTCGACCACGGGCAAGCCGACGCGCAGTGCCTCGCCGTCCGCCTCGCCGTTGATGCTCATGATGCCTGCCATCGCCTGGATCGCGGCATCGTAGCCCGGCAGGCCGCCCAGCGGACCGTCGGCGCCGAAGCCCGACACACGGCAGTGCACCAGGCGCGGGAAGCGCACCGACAGCGCCTCGTAGCCCAGGCCCCATTTCTCCATGGTGCCCGTCTTGAAGTTCTCGATCAGCACATCGGCGTCGGCCAGCAGCGCGAGCAATACCTCGCGCTCGGACGGCGCCGCCAGATCGAGCCGCATCACGCGCTTGTTGCGATTCAGGCCAAAGTAGTAGGAAGCCACGCCGTCCTTGAACGGCGGGCCCCAGGTCCGCGTGTCGTCGCCCTGCGGCGGCTCGATCTTCAGCACATCGGCGCCGTGGTCGCCGAGGATCTGCCCGCAGTAAGGGCCGCCCAGGATGCGCGACAGGTCGACCACCCGGATGCCGGCGAGCGCGCCGGTGCTTGCTTGCGTCATCGAATTTCCCTGGCTCGTTGCCATCGTCGGCATCGTCGTCGATTCCGGTCAGTCGAGCTGCGCACCGGACTTCTGCACCACCGCGCGCCACTTGCCGACCTCGGCCTTGATAAAGCCGCCCAGTTGCTCGGGCTTGGTCGACGGTGCGAACTCGAGCCCCTGTCCCTGCAGCGTCTTGCGCACCTCCGGCTGCTTCAGTGCGTCGGCAAAGGCCGAATTCAGCTTGCCGATGACCTCTTTCGGCGTGCCGGCCGGTGCGACCACGCCGAAGAACACCGATACGTCGAAGCCGGCGACGCCCTGCTCGGCAACCGTCGGCACATCCGGCAGCGCCTGCGAGCGCTCGCTGGTCGTCACGCCGAGCGCGCGCAGCTTGCCGCTCTTGATGAAGGGCAGCGCGGTCAGCACGTCGGTAAAGGTCATGCTGACCTGGCCGCCCAGCAGATCGTTCAGCGCCGGACCGGTGCCCTTGTACGGAATGTGCTGGAAATCGGTGCCCGCCAGGTTGTTGAACAGCACGCCGGCCAGGTGCGATGAGGCGCCGTTGCCCGACGACGCATAGGTCAGCTTGCCGGGATTGGCCTTGGCATAGGCGATCAGCTCGCGGACGTTCTTCGCCGGCACCGACGGATTGACGACCAGCACATTCGGCAGATGGCCGATCTGGATCACCGGCGTGAAGCTCTGGATCGGGTCGTAGTTGATCTTGCGATAGAGGCTGACGTTGATCGCCAGCGGCGCCGACGTGCCGAACATCAGCGTGTAGCCGTCGGGCTCGGCGCGCGCGACGGCTTCCGCGCCGATATTGCCGCCGGCGCCGGCGCGGTTCTCGACCACCACCGGCTGGCCGAGCGTGTTCTTCAGCGAGGCCGCCAGCGTGCGCGCCATCGCGTCGGTCGGACCGCCCGGCGGGTAGGTCACCACCATCATGATCGGCTTGGACGGATAGTCCTTCTGCGCGAAGGCGGGCGCGATGCCGGCGCACAGCGTCAGCGTGGAAACGGCGGCGATCGCCGCGATGCGTTGCCAGGGGGTCATCTCATGTCTCCTTGTCGGGCCATGCGCCGTCGGGATTCATCGTCCCGGGCGCTTGTGGGGTTGCTTGTTCGGTTGCTTGTTGCGTGGCTTGTCGCGTTGCTCATTGCGCAGGACCGGCCGCGACGGCATGCGCCTCGCCGCGGGTAGGTCCGCGTGTCTTCAGAACAGGTCGACCTGATCGACCTCGCCGGCAGGCTGCACCGCGCCTTCGGCCGGGGGTGCCACGGTGTCGGCCAGCCAATCGGGTTCGGCGCCGCCCGCCAGTGGGTCGCGCGGCAGCACACGGTGGATCAGCACCAGCTGGGCCAGACGCATGCGGCGCACCGAGCCGATGCGTCCCGCTTCCCAGGCCATCGCCACCGCGCTGGTCACGTGGTACAGCGCGGATGCGGCCTGGCGCGCGAGCACATCGCCCGCGGCATCGGCCTGGGCGGCGTCGGCCGCCAGCGTGCAGGCTCGTTCCAGCGCGCCTTCGAACGCCACACGGGCATTGGCGTGCAGCGGCGTCTGCGCCAACAGCTGCTGTAGATGGGCCCGCAGCACTGGCAGTGCACCCTCGCGCCGGATCGCCCGCAGCACGTCGAGCGCGACGATATTGCTGGTGCCCTCCCAGATCGAGCCCAGGTGGGCGTCGCGCACCAGCCGTGGGTCGCTCCATTCCTCGATGTAGCCACAGCCCCCGCGGATCTCCATCGCATCGCCGGTGACCTTGCGCGCGTCGCGGCAGGCGCGAAACTTGATCAGCGGCGTCAGGATGCGCATCAGCGGATAGGCCTCGGTCTCGCCCGCATCGGCCCGGCGCAGCGCCTCGGCAGTCTGGAACACCATCGTGCGGGCCTGCTCGGTCGGCAGCGTCAGCTTCAGTAACTGGCGGCGCATCAGGGGCATGTCGATCAGCCGCTTGCCGAACGCACGGCGCTCCCGCGCGATGAACAGTCCTTCTGACAACGCCCGGCGCATCAGTCCGGCGGCGCGCACGCCGTTGGACAGCCGCGAATTGTTGATCATGTCCGCCATCTGCACGAAGCCGCGTCCCGGCTCGCCGACCAGCCATGCGTGCGCGCCTTCGAGGCGGATCTCGCCGCTCGCCATCGAGCGCGTGCCGAGCTTGTCCTTCAAGCGGATGATCCGATAGTGGTTCGGGCTGCCATCGGCGAGCCGGCGCGGCAGCAGGAACAGCGACACGCCCTTGATGCCGTCCGGCGCACCGTCCGGACGCGCCAGCACCATCGCCAGCTCGGCATCGGGATTCGAGCAGAACCACTTGTCGCCGGTCAGGCGCCAGCCGCCCTGCGCCTGCGGATCGGGGATCGCGCGCGTGGCGGTGGCCGCCACATCGGAGCCCGCGCCCTGTTCGGTCATGAACATCGCGCCCTGGTACAGGTCCTCGAACACCTGCGTGGTCAGGTTCGGCAGGAAGCGCTCGACCAGCGCAGGATCGCCGAACTTGCGCAGCGTGCGCGTCAGCGAATCGGTCATCGACAGCGGGCAGCACAGGCCGAACTCCGCCTGCACGAACAGATAGGTCAGCGCGTACTTGGCCGCCGCCGGCATCGCCTGCGGCCAGCCCAGCACGCCGCCGCGATGCGATACCGCCGCCAGCCCGAACTCGGCAAAGGCCACGCGTTCGAGCTCGACATAGGCAGGATGCTTGTCGATGCGCTGCGCATCGATGCCGGTGCGCGTGCGGTGCGTCAGCGTGGGCGGATGGTGGTCGGCGGTATTGGCCAGTGCATCGAGCACGCCGCCGGCCAGCGCGCCCATGCGATCCAGATGCGGCAACAGATGCTGGTACAGGTCCGCCGGCAGATACAGCGGCAGCAGCGCGCGCAGATCGGGATCGCTGGCAAATAGATTGACGCCATGCTGATCGGGCACCGGATGCAGCGGCGGCGTCGCCGCGACGTCGGGTTGCGATGAAACGTCCTGACGGACGGCGCTGGTCGGCATGCTTGTCTCCTCTTCCCACTTGTCGATGTGCGGCCGGGAACGAGCCCGCCGGATGGTGGAATCTTCGAGGAAACCGCGATTTGCGTCCAATACCAAGAATGGCTTGGACGATATGTTTTTTATATCGATGCCGGGACAGTCCGGCGGCTGCCGAGATGACGGCTCGAGACGGCATTCCTCTCGGCATTCCTCTCGGCATCCATCGCTGCATTCATCGCTGCATACGTACCGCCGGATCGCCGAGGACCACGTAGTTGCGCGCATCGTCGCGCATCACCCAGCGCTGCGCGAGCTCGCGCTCCGGCACCATGGCGCCTGCCTGACGTTCGCGCAGCAGGTCCGCCAACTCGGTACTGAGCGCGGCCCAGCGCAGATTGAAGCGGTCGGTCGCATGACCGATACGATCGCCGCGCATCAGGCTGCCGATCACGTCGCGAAAGCCCTGGGTCTGCGGCGCGGCCCGTGTGTTCTGGAAGCTGTATGCCCAAGCGCGGTCGACATGCCCAAGCACCGCCAGCGCGCCACCGTCCGGATGCGCCAGCAGCCGCTGCGGCAGCCGTGCGGTACGGCAAGCCTGCGCAATGCGCACTGGGGCCTGCGCCTGCACGAAGTCGTCGAACTCGGGTACCCCCGCACCGTAGCAGGCGAAACAGAAGTAGATCATGCCGTGGCAATGGATGTCCTCTGGCAGATCGTCGGCGCCAAACCAGTGATCGGGCCCGATCGCCCCGTAGCCCTGCCAGTCCTGGCAGACGATGGCGCCTTGCGTACCGGCCTGGCGCGGATCATCCGCGCGCAGGCTGACGCCGTGCGTGCCGGTGAACAGCAGCGCCGGTGCGCCGTCCGTCAGCTTGCCGCGCAGGATCTCGCGCAGCGCCGCCTTGGTGGCGGCTTCGGCAAGCACCGGATGGAAGGCCATGTCGGGGCGCCGCCCCAGCGTCTCGGCCAGCGGGCCGACCAGTTGGCGCGTCAGCAGGCGGGTAGCACGGTCGAAATCGTGGCAGGTCGCGAACAACACGCTGCCCGGTAGGGTAGCCCTGGCATGGTTCGCCGCTTCCCATGCCGCGACGCTGTCCGCATAGTGGCGCAGCTCATCGGGCGCGGCGAAATCCAGGCGGCCGACCGCCCAGTACAGGTCCAGCGTGTATTGGAACGCGTAGGGAATCTGCTGCGGCGAGCCGACCAGCGCGAGGTAGTACGGCACGCCCAGTTCCGGATCGACCAGGTTCAGCGAGGCGCCATGCCGGGTCAGCCAGGCGCTCGCCGTTTCGCCCGGCTGGCAACCCTGCTCGCCGGCGAAGACGCGAAAGCGGGCGCCGGCCTGTTCCCGCCGTCTTCCCACCAGAGGCGCCAGCGCGTCCAGCCACGGCGCCGGATCGGTGCCGCTGGCGAACACCAGCCCCCAGCCGGCCTGATCCAGTTCGTTGGCCGAGACATCGCCCATCAACGCGAATGTGCGGGACTGACGCGATTTCTCCGCGGCCGCTTCGGGGGAGCGGCGACGCTCGGTCTCGCGCCGACCGAACGCATCGAAGGCGCGAGCGTCGATCGGCGGCAGCGGCAGACCGGTGTCGGCGTCGACCCCAAGCGGCAGCGGCGCCTCGCCCTCGTCCGGTTCCGCGGCGTGCGCGTTCATGGCGTGTTCCCGTTCGCGGCGATGGCGGCCATCGCGGCCTGCCAGATCAGGTGCGCGACCTCCGGGCCGTCGATATCGCTGTGCGCCCCGGAGATGCCCTGGCCCTTGCGGATGAACTGGCTCGCATCGAGATTGAACACGTCGCCTTCCCCCCATGGGTAGACGCCGTCCACGCCGAGCATCGACGCGTCTGCGGCCCCATCGATGCCCTGCAGACCGAACGCGCCGATCGCGCCGTACTTGGGCAACGCCGAGGTTTCCGCCAGGGTCAGCTGGCTCGCGACGCCGGCGGCCCAGGGGTACAGCACGCCAACCGCGCTGTCGTGGCGCGACCGGGTGACGACGATGGGCCCGCTGACCTTGCCGTGCGTCAGGATCCCGTGGCAGTAGCCCGCCGTGCCGGGCTGCAACGGGATGTCGGGCGAATAGGACCAGATCGACATCGCGCCCTGGATCAGCACGCAACTGGCCACGGGCCGGCGCAACGGCGCATCGCCGCCCGGCCCGGCCAGCGCGGAGGACATCACCACGCAGCCGAAGCTGTGGCCAACCAGATGCAGCCGGACCGCCGGCGCAGCCTCGAGCAGCCGGTTCAGCAGCGGATGCAGCGCGGTCTCGCCGATCCGCTGCCCACGCTTTTTCATGGTCCAGAACGACAGCTGGCGCAGCGGCGCGAGGATGCCGGACAGCGAAGGGCCGCCGAATGCGGCATCGACCTGCAGCGCGTCATCGAAGGCCTGCTCCGGGTCGAACGGCAGACGGTCGGACGACAAGTCGCCGCCGATGCCTTCGGACCGTAGCCCCAGCGCCCAATCGAGATCGCGGTAGGCGGCCTGCGCCTCGACGGGCAGGCGCATCGCATCGGGCTCGGTGCGTGCCACTTCGACGATCGTGGCCAGCGCGGCGCGCACCCGCGGCGTATCGCCCAGACGTTCGGCGTAAGCGTCGATCAACGCCTGCGGCCCCACCGCCGCGGCTGCGGCGAAGCTGGCATCGCCCGCGCCCTCGGCCATCTCCTCGTCGCCCCAGGGCTGGCTGGGCCAATGCAGTCCGACATGTTCGATCCGCAGCTCCGGCCGCTGGGCCTGCGCCGCCTCTCGATCGGCACGCTGCCGCGCGAAGGCGCCGATCCATCTGCCGTACTGGTCCAGCGCAGCCGGCATGTCGCCCTTCCAGCCATGGCACCACAGGAAGACATCGGTCGGCGGCGCGGCGCGCCAGCGCTCGAGCAGCCGCAACGACAGGCAGCCGGCTTCGCCATCCGGGTCGTCCGCTCGTTCGTCGCCATCCTCGTCGAAGGCGATCAGGGCATAGCGGTCGCCGTCATCCGGCAAGTTCACGAAGGGCATGGCGTGTCTCCTGGGCAATGGGCTGGTGAGATGCCGCCGAACGACGGCGCTACGAGGCGTCGGCGCCCGTGTCGAACGACTCGCATGGCGCCGGGGCGATGAAGCCGCCGCTGAACAGAGCGGCCTTCTGCCGATCGGTGAAGCCGCCGCCGGCGATCCGGCATGCCGTGCCGCGCCACGCGTCGGGATCAAGATTCCATTCCGCCGCCAGTTCGGTGCCGGCCGAGTAGAGGCGTCTGCCATCGTCGGACAACGAAAGAAATGCGATGGGCTGGCGGC
This sequence comes from Cupriavidus sp. UGS-1, assembly GCF_021213615.1. Classification (NCBI taxonomy): domain Bacteria; kingdom Pseudomonadati; phylum Pseudomonadota; class Betaproteobacteria; order Burkholderiales; family Burkholderiaceae; genus Cupriavidus; species Cupriavidus sp. UGS-1. Next base: position 389,507 of record NZ_JAJQJF010000004.1, read on the forward strand.
GGTCGCCGTCGCGATAGACCGACTGGGGTAGCGGCAGAAGCCCACGGCCATCCGAGGCCAGCAGGAACAGATTGCCGTGATCGTCGCCGGCCACCACGAACGGCGCATCGGCGGGCATCGCGAGCGCGGTGATGACGCCCGAGGCGTCATGCTTGAGCACCGTCACCGCCGGTTCTCTCGTGCGCTTGCCGGCGGCCGCATCGTCGCGGCCGCCCTCGACCGGAATGCGATAGACCTTGCCCAGATAGTTGCCTGCCAGCAGCGCGCGCCCTTGCGGCTCGAAGGCGAGGCTGGTGATCTGCCCGCGCGGCAAACGGTCGAACACGCGCTTGCGCGTGACGGTTGCGCCGATGCAGCCGCTCCTGGGCAGCGTGATCGTCCACAGCCGCACCTTGTCGTCGTCGGCCACGGCGAGCTCGTGCGCCGCCCCCGGTCGAAACACGGCATTGGATGTCCTGCGCAGATCGGCCGGCAACGCGATCGCACACGGCGCTCCGCCCTCGGCAAGCGCGGCCTGCGTCGGGGCCGCGGGCAAGCGCCATAGCTGCAGCTGCCGGCTGGCATTGCGATCGACCGAGCGGATGGCCAGCAGCGTGCCGTCCGCGCTCAGCGCGACGCGGACCAGCGAGCCGGCGTGCAGGCCCGGCATGCGCACCGGTTCGCGCGCGCCGCCCGTGCCGGCGACATACACGTCGCCGTTGCCGTCGACCAGCGCCAGCCGCCGTGCGACCCGCGCCCAGTCCATCGCCTGGACCGGCGTCGCGGACGGGTCGGACGAACGCGGCGCGGCGTCGCGGTGTCCGGCGGGCAGCCACATCATGCCGCCCTCGCCGGACGCCGCCACGGTGGCGGGTTGGCTGCCGGGCAGCGCGAGCAGCAGGGGCGGGGCACCGTCGTGGCCCCGTACCACGATGCGGGCCATCGGATGCACCGGTGTGGCGGTCCGCAGCTGCAGCAGTTCGCCTTGTTCGGACGACACCACCGCCAGGTCCGCAGCGGGACCGGTCGCCAGGCCGGCGATCTGGAACGGCAGGTCCACCAGCACCGAGCGGCGGACATCCATGCCTTCGGGGTCCAGTAGCCACTTGATGACGCGGCCGTCCCAGCCCGCCGACAGCAACACGCCATCGTTCTGGAACAGCATCCGCACCACCGCGTCGTCGTGCCCCAGCAGCGGGCGGGGCCACCGACCGCCGTCCGACGTGCGCCAGACCGTGATGCGGCCGGAGCGCGAGCCTGCCGCGGCCAGCTTGCCGTCGGGACTCACGGCAATGCTGTGCAGACCCGGGTACCAGTCTTTGGCATCAGGGGGAACCAGCAATGCCTGGGCGGGCTTCTCCGGACGCACGCGCGCATTGCCCTGTGCCGGCGACTCCGGCAGCTGCCAAAGATAGGCGGCACTATCCCAGCCGGATGTCGCCAGACGCGTCCCCCGATCGAACAGCGCGACGTCGGTCACCCGCGAGCGATGGCCTTGGATCGCAGCAATCGGCGTCACCCGCTCCGCCGGGGGGCGGGAAGGATTCAGATCCCATACCGCGATGCGGCCGCTGTCGTAGCCGGCCGCAAGCCGGTTGCCGTCGCTGTGCAGCGAGGCGACGCCGCCCAGCCCGCGCTGCATGCCGGTGTCGGGCATCGTCAGCGCGACCGGCGCCGGGGCGCCGGTCAGATCCCACAGCGTGACGCTGCCATCCTGCCCGCCGATCGCCAGCATGGCCGGCCCGGCCAGCGCAAACGCGCGCACGCCGCCGGGGTGCCACGCTGCCAGCATGCCCGTCGACAGCCGCACCGGCGGGCCGCCTTGCAGTGGGACGACTTCGATCTCGGCCCGTCCGGGATGGAGCCGCCCCAGCACCCGGTAGTGCGCATTGGCCTGCACCGTCAGCGTCCGGCCGTCGGCCCGCAGCAGATAGCGTTCGATATGCCGAGCGCGCTCCATCGCGCTGACCAGCGTCCGGCGAAAGTCAAAGCCGCCGGGCGGCCGAAACAGGCTGTGCCCATCCATGCCTTCGACGGCCGCCAGCAACGCCACGTCCGGCGCGGGCCGGGTGCTGACGACGGACAACAGCATGTTCTGCCGATTGAGCTTGAACGCCAGCAGCAGCGCCACCACGGTCAGCACGACCATCGACAGGGCGGCGCCGTAGCCGATCTGCCGCAGCCGGCGCGCCCGCTTGCGTTCGATCGCGTCGCGTCGGTAGTCGGACAGGAAGCGGTTCTCCGCATCGCTGTGCTGCTGCGGCGGCTCGTGCAACGCCGCCTCGATTTCCTCGGGTACCGCGTTGCGCAGCAAGGCCGGATTCTCGTTGGCCATCGTCCACGCGCGCACCAGGTTCTTCCAATGCGGCAAATGCCGCTCGCGCCATCGCCCGTTACTCTCGCGCACCGGTCCCACCAGCCGGTCATGCGCCAACTCGAACCACTGCGCGTCCTGGCGGCTCTGGGCGCGGACCAGATACAGGCGCTGCAGCATCGCCAGTTCTTCGGCGGTGGGAGCGGATTTCGCACCGCTGTCGAACATCACCAGCGAGCGCAGGTTCGACGCCGTGATCAGCTTGTCCTCGATCCAGTCGCGCAACACGCGCTCGCGCGGGGCAGTCGCCGCCGTGCGCTCCAGCGTGGCGTTGTAATAGGCTTCGAGCGCCGCGCCGGCATCCAGATGCTCGACGTCCTCCAATCGGATACGGGCGCCGGCTGGCGGTGCGCTGTCGCCAAAGCAGGCCAGCCACAGATTCATGCCGATAACCTGCAATTGCACGGGTTCGACATAGCGGCCATCGCGGTAGGCCGGCTGGTTGGGACCCGGCACACGGACCTTCGCCAGATCGCGAGCCAGATGCCGGGCGGCGTTCTCGTCGAAGGTCACGCCGGCCGCGTTCGCCGGCCCGATCAGTGCCTGCACCGCCTGCTCGCGCGACAGCAGGTCGATGCGCATCGTGTTGATCAGCCGCGTGGGGACCCGGTCCCGATAGGGGTCCAGCCACGAAAAGAACTCCTCGCGCATAGAGAACAGCGCCCAGACATGGCTGCCGCCCTGGCCCAGCAGATCGCCCAACTGCGTGAAAAAGGCCAGCTTGTCCCCGGTATCGTTGGCGTCGGCGGTGAAGATCTCCTCGAACTGGTCGAAGATCAGCAGCATCCGGCGCGACCGTCCACCGGCCGGCTCGCGCACGCGCGACAGGTACGACAGCAGCGTATCGTCAGGGCTCGGTGGCACGGCGCCGGCCGCGGCCCAGCACTGCAGCACGCTCCACACATAGCGGTTGACGGGCTCGCCGTCGCCCGGCGCTTCGCCGCCGACCCGCGCGGTCGGCAGCACGTCGAAGCGGTCGCGCAAGCGCGGCCGCAAGCCCGCTTCGATCAGCGAACTCTTGCCGGCACCCGACGGCGAATACAGCACCACGATGCGATCCGCGACGAGGCGGTAGCCCAGTTCCTCGATCTCGCGGTCGCGCCCGAAGATCGGCGACTGTTCCGTCAGCGGCGACGGTCCGATATAGGGGCAATGGGACGTCGAGGATGTCGAGGACGTCGAGGTCGCCGGTGCCGCGGGTGCGATGGATGCCATGGTGCCTCGCTAGGGCCGCAGCCGCCGCTGCAGTTCTGCCACAAACATCGCCACATCGCCCCAGTACAGCTTCATCCTGGCCTTGTCCTGAAAATAGCGCTCCAGATAACGCCGCGCGCTGACCGGGTCGAGAATGCTGTTGGGATCGAGTTGGGCGGACATATGCAGATACTCGCTGCGCAGGTCGGCGCCTTCCTGATTCAGGATGGTGCGGAACAGCACGCGAAAGTCCCACGATTGCACGTCGAAGCCGATGATCAGCAACGCGCTGTCGTTCAGGCGCGCGCGGATCTGCAGCGGAATGATCGCGTCCAGGTTCTTCGACACGCTGATCAGATAGTCGAAATACTGGTCCTCGGTCAGCACCAGCGAGCGGGGCTCGCGCAGGTCGCCGAACATCTTGAACACGATCGGCGTGCGCGCGCTGGGCCGGGCGTCCCGATGATCGACCGTCAGCGCGTCGTCGCACGCTTCGGCCGCCGCATTCCAGCGGCACAGCCGCACGAATGGCCGGACTTCGGGATCGCGGGCCCGCAGCGCATGCACCAGCAAGTCGCTCGGGTCGGTGGTGATATAGATCGGCAGGCGCAGTTCGGCCAGCACGCGATGCGGGTCGTCGGGCACCGCAAGACGGACCCCCGCCACGGCGGCAATCACGTCGCCGAGTTGCGCGACGATGTCCTCCTCGGGCAGTCCGAGCAGCCCCGGCGGGATCGCCTCGCGGTATTGCTCGCACAGCTGCTGGTACAGGAAGCGGTAGAACAGCCGCCGCGGCGTGACGGGCTGCTGCGAAGCGGACAGATACTGCGCGACCTGCGGCAGTTCATCGCGCTCGTGGGCGGCCATCGGAAAATGGAAGGTTTCGGCCCAGGTCTGCGCCATCTGCAGCCGCGAGCCAAATAGCGGCTCGCCGACGCCGGGGCCCAGGATCGGCGTGGTCTCGCCATGGCGGATATTGTCGATCACCGCGCGCCACGGATCGTCGCCCGACTCCGGCACGGCGCCGCCGCCGAAGCCAGGCGGGTAGAAGATGCGCGCGCTTTCGAGCCGGGTGAACACCGCGGGCATCCACCAGTCCGGCTGGCTGGCGATTGCCGCGCGCGCCACGCCGGCGGCCCGGTCCACCTCGCCATGCTCGCGCAGTTCGGCGAAAAACAGCGGCATGAACGTGCCCATGCTGTCCATGCCGACATTGCCTTGCATCGCCAGCACGGCCGGCACGCCGGCCTGCGCCAGCAGCGGACCGAGAGCCTTCATCATGTCGCCGCCACGCGCCGGGCCGGTTCCCGCGCTCTGGCACGAGCACAGCACCACCAGGCTGGGGGGACGCTCGAGCATGCCGATGCGGTTCACCAGCATCCGGCCGGCCACCAGGTCACGCGACCCATCGGCGCGTTCGAGCCACAGCATCGGTTCGTCATCGATCATCGCGCCGTGGCACACCAGGTAGAACACCTCGACGCCCTCGCGCAGCGCCGCGAAGATCCGCTCCATGGTGGCCTGGCCCGGCTCGGCCAGCGTGGCGACCGGAATCGGCGCGAGCGCGGCGCCGATGCGCTGCGCCTCGGCCTTCGCATCGATCGCGGCCAGGTCGTCGGCAAGGCCCGGCGGATTGGCCACCGCCACCAGCGCCGACACGCCGCTGCGCGGCCGCAGCCGCGGCAGCCGCATTTCCCGCGAGAACAGGTAGCGCGAAAAGAAGCAACGCTGCGAAACGCACAACGCGGCCTGTCCGGCCGGATCGTACAACGTCTCCCACGGCAGCACGTGAAGTTCGGTGGCATCGACGCCGACCCGCAGGCGCAGCCGCAGGTCGACCGCCGCCTCCTGCGCCGCCGTCTGCGCCGCCACAAAGGCATCGCGGACCTCGGCCGGGGCGAACAGCGTGGCGGCCAGCGCGCGGCCGCAGACCTCCGGGTCGGCATCGCGAAATGCCGGGTTGGCGGGCGCCAGGGCCAGCGCCACGCGCGGCGTGATCACGTCGCCGGTCGGCATGCGGCGCCGGGCTTCGACTTCGTACCCACGCGAGCCGGCACTGATCAGAATCTCGAGTTCGGCGTAGCGGTGGGCCATTGGAGCGCTCGTCGGATTGCCTGTCGGCCTAGCGCGGCTGGCGCGACTCGCGCGGCTCGCGCGGATCGCCCGGCAGGTAGTGTCCCGTGACGCGGCGATACGCGGCCGACGTCCGTTTGCCCGGATGACCGTCGATCCGGACGAAGACTCCGTCAAAGGTGTTGAGCCAGCGCTGCAACGTCTCGGTGGTTTGGCGCGCGGCGGGCTCGGTTGGGGGACGGGCGGCGTAGCGGGCGATCAGCGGCCCATCGTCGGCGGCCGCCGTCGCGCGCGCGCCGAACTCGAGCTCGCCGATTTCGGCCAGCCGCCGCAGCAGCACGGCAGCGCCGCACTGGCGCGACACCGCGCGATCGGACCAGGTTCCGTCGGCGACGTACTTGCCGCGCTCGTAGTGGCCGGAAAAGCTCCACAGATACGGGCTCAGTACCTCTGGGTGGAAGCGCCGGTAGCCAAACCCGTTGTATCGCTCCAGCTGGTACAGCGTGCCGGCCAGGCTCCAGTCGGTGCCATCGTTCAGCCCCTTGAGCGCCAGCGCATCGGCCGCGCTCTCTTCCCAGCGGAATGGCGGAGATCCGGTACGGGGACGGCCCGCCGGAACGTGGAAGGTTCGCCGGCTCAAGGGATCGCCATTGTGCAGATGGGCGTCCATGCGCTGACTGCATTCCATGTTGTGCACGACGGCGATGAAATGCCATGGCACGCCGGACAATTGCGACGCCGCCGCATAGCGGCCCTTGTTCCTGAGCAGCGCTGCCGTCAGCGCCTCGACCTCGGCCCGGCGGCCGGCCTGCGTGATGCATGTGTCGAACAAGCGCTCGTAGTCCGCGCGCAGCGACGGGGTCAGCGAAATGGCGGCCATGGGGACACCCTCTTTCCCCCCGGCCAGTGTTCGAATCGCGAAGCCGCGGGCATCTGGTTGTCTGGCCGGTACGGTCCGGCGTGCGCGGCTTGCCCGCATTTGCCGCCTGCGTGAAGGCTAGGTCATCGCATCGGCAAAGAAAAGGAGCCGCATGCCGGCCTCGATGAAAAGCATGCATGACAGGTATGCAGCAGGTTTAGCGGGTGAGCACGTTGGGGCCGTCCCGGCGCGTTGTACCAAGTTTGAAACCATTTCGGCGCGCGCATGCGTGGGCCGCGCGGTAGAGAAATACCCGCGGCCAGGCCCACACCGGCCGCGACTGACCGCATACTTCCGACCGCGGCGACAGCCAAGCCGGGCGGCACAGACCCGGCCGTGCGCCGCGCTCATACGAAGGAGACACGATGCAACGACGCGATATCCTGCGGCTCGCCGCCGCCTCCACGGTCGCCGCGCTCGGTCCGGCCCTGGCTTTCCGCGCCTACGGCGCCGACGAATTTCCCACCCGCCCCCTCAAGCTGATCGTGCCCTATGGCGCCGGCGGCATCACCGACCAGATCGGGCGCGCGCTGGCCGACGCGGCGGGGCGCGAGCTGGGCCAATCGATCATCGTCGAGAACAAGCCCGGGGTCAGCGGCACGCTGGGCGCGACGCAGATGGCCACCAGCGAGCCGGACGGCTACACGCTGACGATGGCGCCGGTCGTGATCTTCCGTCTGCCGCACGTGCAGAAGATGCGCTATGACCCGCTGAAGGACCTGACCTATATCTCGATGATCGCGGACTACAACTTCGCGGTCGCGGTGCGCACCGATGCCAAGTGGAAGACCATGCAGGAGCTGGTGGCCGAGGCCAAGGCGTCGAGCCGCGGCATCACCTACGGCACCACCGGCATCTACGGCAGCCAGCATCTGACGATCTCGGAACTGGCGCGCATCACGCAATCGAACTGGACGCATGTTCCCTACAAGGGCGACGCCGAGGCCATCACCTCGCTGCTCGGCGGCCAGTGCGACGTGGCGATGCTGACCAACACGCTGCTGCCGTATGTGAAGAACGGCCAGTTGCGCGTGCTGGCGGTGCTGTCGGAAAAGCGGGCACCGGACTTCCCCGATGCGCCGACGCTCAAGGAGATCGGCTATCCGGTCTGGTCCAATTCGCCGTTCGGCATCGTCGGTCCCGCCGGCATGAAGCCCGACGTCGTGAAGAAGCTCGACACCGCGTTCCGCAATGCGCTGAAGGATCCGAAGCTGCTGGCGGTGACGCAGCAGTACGGCATGTCGACCAACTACATGGGCCCCGAGCAGTACACCGCTTATGCGCAGAAGGCCTTCAAAACCGAGGGTGCGATCATCCAGCGGTTGGCCGAGGCGATGAAGAACCAATAAGGTTCATTGCCGGTTCATTGGCGGTTCATTCGCGGTTCATTGCGGTTCATTCGCCCGCACCGCGGCCGAGTTCGCGCAGCAGCGTCTGCTGCGGCTCGGTCAGCGTGCGCAGCCGCGACGGCAGGTCGATGGCGACCGTCAGCAGCAGGTCGCCTGTCTTTTGCCTGGCACGATCGTGCAGGCCCATGCCGCGCACGCGGATCACGGTGCCGCTGCGCGTCATCGCCGGAATCTCGGCCATTACCGTCTTGCGAAAGCGCACCACCGGCACGCGGCCGCCGAGGCAGGCCAGCACGAAGTCGATCTTCAGCTCGCGCGTCAGGTCCAGCCCATCGACGCCGAACACGCGGTCCTTGCGCACCCGCACCTTGCACATCAGGTTGCCGTTGGGGCCGCCGTCGATGCCGGGGCCGCCCATGCCGCGGGCGCGCAGCACGGTGCCGTCGATCACGCCCGGCTTGATCTGCACGCGCAGCGCCTTGTCGACGCGGACCTTGCCGGTGCCGCCGCAGGCATCGCAAGCCGCCGGCTCGACGCCGCGCCCGGCGCAGCGCTCGCAGGCGCCATACGCGTTGAACAGGCCGCGCCGCACCTGGCCCGTGCCCCCGCATGGTTTGCAGGCCATCATGCGGATGCCGCGCGCATCGCAGTGCAGGCAGTCGACCGTCATCCTGACCCGCGTCGATGCCATGCCGCCGAGCACCGCCGTTTCCAGCGCGATGCTGGTCTCGCACAGATAGTCGACGCCGGCCTTGCCCGGCGCGTTGCGCCGCGGGCCGCCATGCGGCCAGGCTTCGCGCGCCGGGCGTGGGCCATGCGCGCCGCGGCCGTTGGCGGCGCCACTGCCTGCGCCATTGCCCCCGCCGTGACCGGAGCCGCCGCGCGGCGCCGCGCGCTCGGCGTCGTAGGCCATCCGGCGGCCGGCGTCCTTGAGCACCGCGAACGCATGCTGCAATCGCTTGAACCGCTCTTCCGCGGCCCGCGGATCGTCCGGATTGCGGTCCGGATGCCAGCGCATGGCCAGCCGCCGATACGCCTGCCGGATCTCGTCCGCCGTGGCCGTCGGGGCAACGCCTAGGGTCTGGTAGTGGTCATGGTGCGTCACGGGGGCCTTGTGTTCGCCGTTGGCGCAACCGGCATTGCAGCGGGCGCGCTACCTGTTCAGCCGGCACATCGAAGGGATAACGGCATGCCGGGCGGAAACTGTAGGCATAGAATGAGGCCCGTTTCCGAGGCTCGTTTGCGCCCCCTCCCACCTTCATCGAAGCGTCATCGAACGCCGCCCCTGTCATGGAGTTTCGCCATCTGCGCTATTTCCTCGTGCTGGCCGACGAGCTGCATTTCGGCCGCGCCGCGCGCCGGCTGTCGATCTCGCAGCCGCCGCTGTCGCTGAATATCCAGCAGCTCGAGGCGTCGGTCGGCGCCCGGCTGTTCGAGCGCGACAGCAAGGGCGTGCGCCTGACCGCGGCCGGGCGGGCCTTTCGCGAATCGGCGACCGCGCTGCTGGCGCAGGCAGAGGAGGCGCGGTTGCTGGCGCGGCAGATCGAAGCCGGTGCGGTGGGCAGGCTGCGCGTGGGCTTTGTCGGGTCGATGCTGTACCGCGGGCTGCCCCAGAAGCTGCAGCAGTTCGAGGCCGACCAGCCCGGCATCCAGATCGCGCTGACCGAGCTCAACTCGCAGGAACAGATCGAGGCGCTGCTGCACGGGCAGCTCGACGTCGGCTTCATCCACACGAGCCGCGTGCCGGACGAGCTGGCCACCCGGCTGATCCACAGCGAGCCCTTCGTCTGCTGCATGCCGTCCGCCCATCGGCTCGCGAGCCGACGCACCATCGCGCTGACCGAGCTGCGCGGCGAGACGTTCGTGCTGTTCTCGCGCAACGCATCGCCCGACTACTACGCGCGGATCGTCGACATGTGCGCGGCCGAGGGCTTCTATCCGCAGATCCGCCACGAGGTCCGGCACTGGCTGTCGGTCGTGTCGCTCGTGTCGCAGGGGATGGGCGTGGCGGTGGTGCCGGCGGCCTTGCGGCATTCGGCGCTCGCCGGCGCGGCGTTCCGGCCGCTGAAGCACAGCACCGTGCCGTCGGAAGTCTATTGCGTGTGGAAGGCGGCGCCGGACCATCCCGCCCGCGATCGCTTCGTCGGCATCTTTGCGGCGCCGGCCGCGCGGCAGCGTTCGGCGCAGGCCTAGCGCGCCGACGCCTCGCGATACGCGCGGATGCGCTCGCGCAGCCCCGGCCGCGCGGCCGAGTGGACCAGCGCGGCGAGCTGCCTGGCAAGTTCGCCGCCGTCGGCACGCGACGCGGCATGGATGGCCGCCTGCGTATCGCCGTCGAGCCGGCGCGCCTGACGGGCCAGCGCCTCCAGTGCGGTGTCGGGCTTGCCGTGCTCGTCCGCCAAGAAGGAGCGTGTCGCGAGTCCGGCAGCGAGCGCGGTATCGGCATCGATCGTTGCGCCGGCGCCGATCCATTGGCGCGCCAGCGCCGGGCCGACGCGGCCGGCAAGCCGCGCGGTGCCCAAGACCAGCCCGAAGGCCGCGCCGGGGAAGGCGAAGCGGCCGTCGTCGGCCACCCAGCATTGTTCGCACGCCGCAGCCAGATCGGCGCCGGCGCCCATGGCGCGGCCATGGACCCGCGCGACGGTGGTGAACGGCGCCGTGTAGATGGCCTGCAGCATCAGCTCGACGCGGATGAAGCGCGCCAGCAGCGTGTCGTCGGTTTCGCTGTCGAGGTCGCCGAGGTCAAAACCCGTGCAGAAGTGTTTTCCCGCCCCTTCGATCAGCAGCAGCCGCGTGCCGTCGCGATGGCAGGCGAGCACGGCGTCGTGCAACGCCTGCACCAGCTCGGCCGACAAGGCATTGCCCCGTTGTGGGCGGTTCAGCGTCAGCCGCGTGATATCGCCTTGCCGGTCGATCAGCAGCACCGGCTCGGCCGTGCCGGCGACGGTCGGCGCGCCGTCAGACATCCGCGGCCGCCCACAGATTCGGCGCGAAGCGGTTGGCATAGCCCGAGACGAATTCCTTCGGCGCGCCAGTTGCCGGGTCGAAGACATGGCGGCGAATGCGGCCGATATTGCCGCCGTACAGGTGGACGCTGACCGAGACCCGGTCGTCGAAGGCGTTGCGCACGCGGTGGATGTCGCCGAGCGACGGCGATACCGCCGCGACCTGGCCGGCCTCGAGCCGGGTTTCCTCGCCATCCTGATGGATGCCCCGATCGTCGCGCCGATAACGGATGTCGATTTCCGCGCCGCGCAGCACGCCGATCCAGCCCCACACCGTGTGGTCGTGCACCGGCGTCTGCTGTCCGGGGCCCCAGACGAAGCTGACCACCGAGAAGCGATCCAGCGGATCGCCGTACAGCAGGTATTGCTGGTAATAGGTCGGATGCGGCTGCGCCAGTTCGTCCGGAAGCCAGTCGTCGCGCGCGACCAGCGCCTGCAACAAGGGGCGGGTGCCGTCGAGCAAGGCGGCCTCGTCGCGGTTGGGTCCTTCCATCAGCGACGTGACGCCGGCAACGAATGTCCGCAGCGGTTCGATGGTACGGGTCATGGCGTTTGCTCCTGCGTTTGCTCCTGCGTTTGTTGCTGCGTTTGTTGCTGCGTTCGCCCTTGCCCGACGCCCTTGGCATCGGCGTCGCGAATCGATTCGGTATGCTCGCCGAGCGCCGGCGGAGGCCGGCGCACCGGCAAACCCATGCCATCGAGCCGCAGCGGCGAGACAAAGGTCCGCGTCGCCACGCCGCTTGGCAGCGTCAGCGGGCGCACCCATTCCATGTGTTCGACCTGCGGGTCCTGCAGCGCGGCGGCATAGTCGTTGATCCGCGCGTGCGGCACGCCGGCGGCCTGGAAGGCCGAGATCCAGTGATCGACGCCGGCGCCGGCAAAGCGCTGCTCCAGCAGTTCCTTCAACGCGCTCTGGTTGGCGGCGCGATCGCGCGTGGTGGCAAAGCGGGGATCGTCAGCCAGCTCCGGCATCTGCACCACGCGCACGACCTCGAGCCACAGCTTCTGGTTGCCGGCCGCGATCGCGAAGTAGCCATCGGCGGCGCGGAACGCCTGGTACGGCGCGTTGCGCGGATGCGCCGAGCCGAGCTTGGCCGGGCTGCGGCCGGTGCCGAAATACTCGCTGGTCTGCAGCGCGGCGATGCCCAGTGTGCAGCCATACATCGGCACATCGATATGCATGCCGGCGCCGCCGGCGCGCACGCGAGCCAGCGCGCTGGCGATCGCGAACGCCCCGTACAGGCCCGAAGCGAAATCGGCCAGCGGCACGCCGCATTTGACCGGCGCACCGTCGGGCTCGCCGGTCACGCTCATCACGCCCGCGGCGGCCTGGATCGTCAGGTCGAAGCCGCCCTCGGTGGCGCGCGGACCGCTTTGGCCATAGGCCGACACCGAGCAGTAGACGAGGCGCGGATGGTCCTCGCGCAGGCTCGCATAGCCCAGCCCCAGGCGGTCCATCACGCCGGGCCGGTTGTTCTCGACGACCACGTCGGCCTCGCGCATCAGCTTGCGCGCCAGCGCGACGTCTTCCGGCTGCTTCAGGTTCAGCACGACCGAGCGCTTGTTGCGGTTCAGCGAGGCGAAGTTTTCCGAGAAGCCGGCCGAGATCGGCGGCCATTGCCGCAGCGTATCGCCATCGGGTGGCTCGATCTTGACGACGTCGGCGCCCATGTCGGCCAGCAGCATGCCGCAGAACGGTCCGGCGGCGACGGTGCAGAACTCCAATACCTTGACGCCGGCGAGCGGCAGATCCTTCTCGTTCAGATCGGGCATGACGATGGCAGCAGTGGGATGGCGCCGGTTGGCGGGAAGGCGCGCCGGCGGCCGGGTTGCGGGCGCCGGTGCATGCGGGGCATTATATGGACGTGCCGGAATACGGGACAATGGTTCCGTATTTGAGAACAGCGTACCGGAGGCGTGGCGCTGCCTCTCCCCCGCCCCTCTCCCGCGAGCGGGAGAGGGGCGCGAAAACCAAGGGCGATGACGTTGGCAGTCGGCTCCCCTCTCCACTTGTGGGAGAGGGGTGGGGAAGAGGGCAAACCCGCGTGAAAGCCCGAGCAATACCAAACCCATGAACAACACCCTGATCAAAGGCCTCGGCATCGTCGAGCTGCTGGCCCATAGTGACCGGCCGCTCGGGCTGACCGAGATCGCGAACCGGCTCGGCATGGCCAAGAGCAATGTCCATCGGCTGCTGCAGGCGCTCACCGAGTTGCGCTATGTGATTCGCGACGAGGGCACCGCGACCTACAGCGCGTCGATCAAGCTGTGGGAGCTGGGCTCCGCGGTGCTGGGCCGGCTCGACCTGCGCCGCCATGCCGAGGGCTGGATGGAACGGCTGATGCAAGACAGCGGCGAAAGCGTCCACCTGTCGGTGCTCGATCGCGGCGAGGTCGTCTACGTGCACAAGATCGACAGCCCAAACCCGGTCCGCGCCTATACCCAGATCGGCGGACGTGCGCTGGCGCACTGCGTGGCGACCGGCAAGGCGATGCTGGCGTTCCAGCCGCCGGCCGTGCTGCAACGGATGTCGACCACGCTGGAGGGCGCCACCGCCCATTCGATCGTCGAACCGGAGCGCTTCCTGCAGGAGATGGACAAGGTGCGCCGCCAAGGCTATGCGGTCAACCGCGGCGAATGGCGCGAGTCGGTCCATGGGGTCGCCGCGCCGATCGTCGACGGACACGGCCAGGTGTTCGCCGCGGTCGGCCTGTCCGGGCCGGCGGAGCGCTTCAAGCCGCAGAAGGTGCGCACCTTTGCCGAAATGGTCCAGCATGCGGCCGCCGAGATTTCATCGAGCCTGCGCGGCGGCACCCGGCACAGCGCGCTCGCGCTGGCCACTCGGGGCATGGTCGCGGCGGGCCACTGAGGCGCCGCGCGACAGGGCTTTACCGGGGCTTTACAGGGGCTTTACACGGGTTTTCCCGGGGGTTTACCCCCCATCGGCGGGGCGCGGCGAGCCGGTCGGCGGCAACGAGTGTTCCGCGGAAGCCACAACCGCGCCCGATTGGTGCAGCGCGCATAGGCCGCTCCAAGATTCACCTTATAATGCCGCCACCTGGCCGACATCGAACGGACTTACCCAGTTCTCACCGGTGCGGAGGGCAGGCGGGCGATTGGCCTGCGCAATAACAAGAACGTGGTCATGTAGTGCCCTTTCAGGCCTGAGCCGCGGTCGTGCATGCGCGCCCCGACCAGCCTGTCAAAGTCGCCGGGGAGTTCTTCGATTTTGCGCACGTCCAAGGCCCGCGCCTGGATGATTCGAACAAACACGATCGAGGAGCTCCCAATGAAGCATTCCCGTCTTACCTCCCTTTCTCTCGCCGCCGCGCTGGTCACCTTCGGTGCCGTCGCACAAGCGGAAACCGTCAAGATCGCTATCGCCGGCCCGATGAGCGGCTCGGTCGCGCAGTACGGCGACATGGTCAAGGCGGGCGCGCTGACCGCCATCGAGCAGATCAACGCTGCCGGCGGCGCCGGCGGCAACAAGCTCGAAGTCGTGCTGATGGACGATGCCTGCGAGCCGAAGCAGGCCGTGGCCGTCGCCAACAAGATCGTCAGCCAGAACATCCGCTATGTGATCGGCCACGTCTGCTCGGGCTCGACCATTCCGGCCGCCGACATCTACGAGAACGAAGGCGTCGTGATGGTGACGCCGTCGGCCACCGCGCCGCAGCTGACCGAAGGCAAGAAGCGCAAGATGATCTTCCGCACGATCGGCCGCGACGACCAGCAAGGTCCGGCCGCCGCGCAGTACATCATCGGCAAGGTCAAGCCCAAGAAGGTCGCCGTGCTGCACGACAAGCAGTCGTACGGCCAGGGCATCGCCGCCTCGGTGCGCAAGGACCTCGAAGCGGCCAAGATCCCCGTGGTGCTGTTCGAAGGCATCAACGCCGGCGATTCGGACTACTCGGCCGTGATCACCAAGCTGAAGTCGCAGGGCGTGGACTTCGTCTACTTCGGCGGCTATCACCCCGAGATGGGCCTGCTGCTGCGCCAGGCGCGCGAGCAAGGCGTCAAGGCGACGTTCATGGGACCGGAAGGCGTCGGCAACAAGGACGTCACCGCGATCGCGGGCCCGGCTTCGGAAGGCATGCTGGTCACGCTGCCGGCCGACTTCTCGGCCGACCCGGCCAACGCGGCGCTGGTCAAGGCCTTCGCCGACAAGAAGCGCGATCCGAACGGTCCGTTCCAGATGCCGGCCTACGCGGGCGTCAAGATCATCGCCGACGCGATCGCAGGCGCCAAGAGCACCGATCCGACCAAGGTCGCGGCGTACATGCACAAGAACGCCTTCCAGACCCCGATCGGCAAGGTGGAATACGACGCGCAAGGCGACCTGAAGTCGTTCAAGTTCGTCGTCTTCACCTGGCACAAGGACGCCACCAAGACGGCCGCCAACTGATCGCCGGCGCGGTCCGTGCCAACGCCCCGTTCGTCACCGAACGGGGCGTTTTGATATGCCGGGCCGCTTCGATCGCGCCCCTCCCCGCGCGGGAAGGGCCCGCCGCGACAGGCACGCCGGCTTCACCGATGCGGCGCCGACAGGCTCGCCCCCCGGCCGACGTGCAGTACAGACGGGACGTACCTCATGAACGAATTCCTACCTCAATTCACCCAGCAGCTGGTCAACGGCCTGACGCTGGGTGCGATCTATGCGCTGATCGCCATCGGCTACACGATGGTCTACGGCATCATCGGCATGATCAATTTCGCCCACGGCGAGATCTACATGATCGGCGCCTATGTCGGCCTGGTGACACTGACCGCGATCGGCGTGGCGGCCGGCTATCCGCTGCCGCTGGTGCTCGGCGCCGCGCTGCTGGTGTCGGTGATCGTCACCGGCCTGTACGGCTTCGCGGTCGAGCGGGTCGCCTACCGGCCGCTGCGCGGCGGGCCGCGGCTGGTGCCGCTAATTTCCGCAATCGGCATGTCGATCTTCCTGCAGAACTACGTGCAGATCGGCCAGGGCGCGCGCGACGTGTCGGTGCCGGTGCTGATCAGCGGCGCGCTTGAACTCGAGATGGGCGGCGATTTCACGGTGACCGTGCCGTATTCGCGCCTGCTGATCGTCGGCGTGACGCTGGTGCTGATGATCGCGCTGACGCTGTTCATCGGCCACTCGCGCATGGGCCGCGCCTGCCGCGCCTGCGCCGAGGACATGCGCATGGCCAACCTGCTCGGCATCGATACCAACCGGGTGATCTCCTTCACCTTCGTGCTGGGCGCGATGCTGGCCGCCGCGGGGGGCGTGCTGATCGGGCTGACGATCGGCAAGCTGAACCCCTTCATCGGCTTCGTCGCCGGCATCAAGGCCTTCACGGCCGCGGTGCTGGGCGGCATCGGCAGCATTCCGGGCGCGATGCTCGGCGGCGTGCTGCTGGGGCTGGCCGAGACGTTCGCCTCGGGCTACATGCCGGCCGAATACAAGGACGTGGTCGCCTTCGGCCTGCTGGTGCTGATCCTGCTGTTCCGTCCCACCGGCCTGCTCGGCAAGCCGGACGTGGAAAAAGTCTGAGGACCGCGCCATGAATTCCTCCATTTCGATGACGCAATCGCTGAAGAACGCCGTCTCGGCGGCGGTGCTGACCGCCATCCTGACGATCCCCATCCTCGGCCTGCAGCTCAAGCTCGAGGGCTATCGCGTGGTGCTCGAACCGCACTGGCGGCCGGTGTGGATCGCGGTGGCGGCGGTGTTCCTGTTCCAGCTGTTCAAGCCGCTGATCCACCGCACGACCTCCACGGTCAAGCTGCCGGCGCTGCCCACGCTCGCGCCGGGGCAGCAGCGCGCCGCGGTCTGGGTGCTGCTGGCGGTCGGTCTGATCTGGCCGTTCTTCGGCTCGCGCGGCGCGGTCGACGTCGCCACGCTGGCGCTGATCTACGTGATGCTGGGCCTGGGCCTGAACATCGTGGTCGGTTTCGCCGGCCTGCTCGACCTCGGCTATGTCGGCTTCTACGCGGTCGGCGGCTACACCTATGCGCTGCTGAACCAGGCCTTCGGCCTGTCGTTCTGGGAGTGCCTGCCGATCTCGGCCGGCATGGCGGCGCTGTTCGGCTTCCTGCTGGGCTTCCCGGTGCTGCGGCTGCGCGGTGACTACCTGGCGATCGTGACGCTGGGCTTCGGCGAGATCATCCGACAGCTGCTGAACAACCTGACCAGCCTGACCGGCGGGCCGGACGGCATCTACGGCATCCCGAAGCCCACGGTGTTCGGCATCCCGATGACCCGCAGCGCCGGCGAGGACGGTGCCCGCACCTTCCACGACCTGATCGGCCTGGACTACAGCGGCGAGCACATGGTGATCTTCCTGTACCTGCTGGCGCTGCTGCTGGTCGGCGTGACGCTGTTCGTCACCAGCCGGCTGATCCGCATGCCGATGGGCCGCGCCTGGGAGGCGCTGCGCGAGGACGAGATTGCCTGCCGCTCGCTGGGCCTGAATCCCACGCGGATCAAGCTGTCGGCCTTCACGCTGGGCGCGACCTTCGCGGGCCTGGCCGGCGCGTTCTTCGCCGCGCGCCAGGGCCTGGTCAATCCCGAATCGTTCACCTTCATCGAATCGGCGCTGATCCTGGCCGTGGTGGTGCTGGGCGGCATGGGCTCGCAGCTGGGCGTGATCATCGCCGCGATCCTGCTGACGGTGCTGCCCGAGGTCGCGCGCGGCTTCGCCGAATACCGGATGCTGCTGTTCGGCCTGGTGATGGTGCTGATGATGATGTGGCGCCCGCAGGGCCTGTTGCCCGCCAGCCGCCCGCACGTGGAGTTGCCGCAATGAGTGCACAGAGCGCAGAACTGTTGAAAGTATCCGGCCTGCAGATGCGCTTCGGCGGCCTGCTGGCAGTCGACGGCATCGATTTCAGCGTCCGCAACGACGAGGTGTTCGCGATCATCGGGCCGAACGGCGCGGGCAAGACCACGGTGTTCAACTGCGTCGGCGGTTTCTACAAGCCGACCGCCGGCGAGGTGATGCTGGACGACCGCCCGATCGCCGGCCTGCCGAGCCATATGGTCGCGCGCCAGGGCCTGGTCCGCACGTTCCAGAACATCCGTCTGTTCAAGAACCTGACGGTGGTCGAGAACCTGATGGTGGCCCAGCATCGCCGCGTCAAATCGGGACTGCTGCACGGGCTCTTCGCCACCCCCGCCTACCGCCGCGCCGAGCGCGAGGCGCTGGGCCGCGCCGCCGAATGGCTCGATCGCATGGGGCTGCGCGCGGTGGCCAACCGCGAGGCCGGCACACTGTCGTACGGCCACCAGCGCCGGCTGGAGATCGCGCGCTGCATGATCACGCAGCCGCGGCTGCTGATGCTGGACGAGCCGGCCGCAGGCCTGAATCCGCAGGAAAAGGTCGAACTGAAGATGCTGATCGACCAGCTGCGGCGCGAGTTCGGCATCGCCGTGCTGCTGATCGAGCATGACATGAGCCTGGTGATGGGCGTGTCCGACCGCATCCTGGTGATGGAGCACGGCCGCCCGATCACCATCGGCAAACCCGAGGACGTGCGCAACGACCCGCGCGTGATCAAGGCATACCTGGGAGAGGACTGATGCTGAAGCTGGAACAGGTCCATACCCATTACGGCGCCGTCGAGGCGTTGTGTGGCGTATCGATCGAGGTCAACCAGGGTGAGATCGTCACGCTGATCGGCAGCAACGGCGCGGGCAAGACCACGCTGATGATGACGATCTGCGGCAGCCCGCGCGCCTCCAGCGGCCGCGTGCTGTTCGAGGGCCGCGACATCACCGGCTGCTCGACGCACGAGATCATGCGCATGGGCATGGCGATCTCGCCCGAGGGCCGGCGCGTGTTTCCCAGCCTGACCGTGCTGGAGAACCTGAAGATGGGCGCCTTCTTCGCGAAGCGAGACGAAATCGAGGCGGGCATCGAGCATGTGTTCAAGCTGTTCCCCCGGCTGGAGCAGCGCGCCTCGCAGCGCGCCGGCACCATGTCCGGCGGCGAGCAGCAGATGCTGGCGATCGGCCGCGCGCTGATGAGCCGCCCGCGCCTGCTGCTGCTCGACGAGCCGACCCTGGGCCTGGCGCCGATGATCATCGCGCAGATCTTCGACATCATCCGCACCATCCGCGAGGAAGGCGTGACGGTGTTCCTGGTCGAGCAGAACGCCAACAAGGCGCTGCAGGTGGCCGACCGCGGCTATGTGCTGGAAACCGGCAAGGTGGTGCTGGCCGATACCGGCGCGAACCTGCTGGCCAACGACCAGGTGCGCAACGCGTATCTGGGCGGCTGAGGCGAAAGCAAGGGCGGCGACGCACCGGCCCGGCCACCGCCGTCCGCCCCGGGCGGTGGTGGCCGGGCCGCTTTGCTTGCGGCACGCCAGGCGGCACCCCACGCCAGTACGGCACATCGAGCGTGATCATATGCAGTACAATGCAAACGATTCTCATCTACGCTCGCTGATTCATCACTAAGCAAGCGGTCAGGTAGTACCGGCGCCACGCCGGCAAACCCGCCGCGGGACCAAAGCTCATGCGCTTGTCAGACTTGCCGCGGCGCACCGCGGCCATCGTACTGTCGGTCGACGACAGCACCCCGAACGATCCCATCGCCCGACGCCTGCGCGAGCTCGGCTTCGTGCCCGGCGAGGCCGTGCAGATCATCACCTACGGCCCGTTCGGCAAGGACCCGCTCGTCGCCCAGGTCGGCAGCACGCGCTTCGCGCTGCGCCGCGCCGAAGCCGCCCGCGTGACGGTGCAGCCCGAGGGCGCGCGCACCGGCAAGACGGCCGACGCAGTCAATCAAGCCAGTACCGCGTGAAGCGGACCGATTCGAATTACGCCATGTCCGTCGCTACTTCTCCCGCCACTCCCGCTTCCGCCGCCACCGCGCAGGCGCCGCTGCGCGTCGCGCTGGTCGGCAACCCCAATTGCGGCAAGACCGCGCTGTTCAACCGGCTGACCGGCAGCCGCCAGAAGGTGGCCAACTACGCCGGTGTCACGGTCGAGCGCAAGGAAGGCTATTTCGTCGCGCCGTCGGGCCGGCAGGTGCGCATCCTCGATCTGCCCGGGGCGTACAGCCTGCACGCGACCAGTCTGGACGAAGCCATCACGCGCGACGTCTGCATGGGCAACCGCCCCGGCGAGGCACGGCCCGATCTGCTGGTGTCCGTCGTCGACGCCACCAATCTGCGGTTGCACCTGCGCTTCGTGCTGGAGCTGCGCCGCCTCGGCCTGCCGATGGTGGTGGTGCTCAATATGAGCGACGCGGCCGAACGCCGCGGCATCCGCATCGACCGCGACAAGCTCGCGGCAGCGTTGGGCGTGCCGGTGGTGCAGACGGTTGCCGTGCGGCGCGGCGGCGCCGCCGCGCTGCTGTCGGTGCTCGACGGCGCGCTGCCGTCGGCCCCGCCGCCTCCGCCGGCCCCGGCCGACGATTTCGATACCCATGCCGAGGTCAAGCGGCTGCTCGACGCCGCGGTGGCGATGCCGACCGCGTCGGCCAGCCTCGAAGACCGTATCGACCGTGTGGTGCTGCATCCGGTGTTCGGCCTGGCGATCCTCGCCGTGCTGCTGTTCCTGATGTTCCAGGCGGTGTTCTCGTGGGCCGAGCCGATCATGGAAGGCATCGAGGGCGGCGTGGCCTATGCCGGCGAACTGGTCGGCGGCCTGCTGCCCGATGGACTGCTGCGCAGCCTGATCGTCGACGGCCTGATCGCCGGCCTGGGCAGCGTGGTGGTGTTCCTGCCGCAGATCCTGATCCTGTTCCTGTTCATCCTGACGCTGGAAGAATCGGGCTATCTGCCGCGCGCGGCCTTCCTGCTCGATCGGCTGATGATGGGCGCGGGGCTGTCGGGCCGCTCGTTCATCCCGCTGCTGTCGAGCTTCGCCTGTGCGATTCCCGGCATCATGGCGACCCGCACGATCCAGGACCCGCGCGACCGGCTGACCACGATCCTGGTCGCGCCGCTGATGACCTGCTCGGCGCGGCTGCCGGTCTATGCGCTGCTGATCGGCGCCTTCATTCCGGCGGACACGGTGATGGGCGTGTTCAACCTGCAGGGGCTGGTGCTGTTCGCGCTCTATGTGGCCGGCATCGTCAGCGCGCTGGTGGTCGCCTATGCGCTGAAGTTCTTCCGCCGCGACCGCACCGAGCATCCGCTGCTGATGGAGCTGCCGGCCTACCGCATTCCGAATCCGCGCGATGTGCTGATCGGCTTGTGGGAACGCGCCCGCATCTTCCTGTCGCGCGTCGGCAAGGTGATCCTGACGCTCACCGTGCTGCTGTGGTTCCTGGCGACCTTCCCGTCCCCGCCCGAAGGCGCGACGCTGCCGCCGATCGACTACAGCTTCGCCGGCATGATCGGCCATGCGCTGGAGAAGGTGTTCGCGCCGGTCGGCTTCAACTGGCAGATCTGTATCGCGCTGGTGCCGGGCCTGGCCGCGCGCGAGGTCGCGGTCGGCGCGCTGGCGACCGTCTACGCGCTGTCGGGCAGCGAGGACACCGTGGCCGCGCAGCTCGCGCCGATGATCGCCGCGCAATGGTCGCTGGCCACCGCGCTCGCGCTGCTGGCGTGGTTCGTGTTCGCCCCGCAGTGCATCTCGACGCTGGCCGTGATCCGCCGTGAAACGAACTCGTGGAAGGTAATGGCGGCCTCCACGCTGTATCTGGCGGGCCTGGGCTATCTGGCGGCATTCGTGACCTACCGCGTGGCGCTGCTGTTCAGCTGAGGCATTCGGAAGCCATCATGTCGCTCTATCACGTCGTCGAATCCGTGCTGGTGCCGCTGATCGTGCTGGTGTGCGCGCTGTCGGTGGCGGCGCGCTACATGCCGCGCACGCGCGAGCGCGTCAAGGCGGCGCTGGCGGCAAGCCTCGGCGGCGCGCAAGCACGCGGATGGCGCGCGCGGCTGGTGGCACGGCTGGCGCCGCAGGCGGTGGCATCGGGTTGCGCCACCGGCTGCGACAGCGGCGGCTGCAACAGCTGCGACAGCAATACGTCGAGCAATACGACCAACTCCGCGCCCGCCGCGCAGGAGAAACCGATCCGCATCGTGCGCAAACCGCAGGGCAAGGGCTAGGCGCGATCCTGCCTCAGGCACCGCAGTTCGACGAAGCCGGCTTTGCCGGCTTTTTTCTTGCCCGGCACTTTGTCGTCCCCGCGTATGCGGGGACCCAGTGGCTTTCAAAGACGCTGGGTTCCCGCCTGCGCGGGAACGACGGCATGGACCTTTGCTTTAGGTCAAACGGGTCAGAGGCCGGCAACGGCACACTCGGCATGGGGTCTTTCCCAGTCCTGTCGATAACAACATGAGCCCGATGCAATCTCCTCGTACCCGATTGGCAATGGCCGCCGTGGCGGCCGCGATGATGGCCTTTACCCCGCTGCACGCCGGCGCGGCAGATGCCGCCGCCCACCCATCCGGCACCGAACCCGAAGGCAACTGGATGGTCCGCCTGCGCGGCACCTATCTCGACTTTGCACAGAAGTCCGACCCCGTCGGCGGCGCCGGTGCCTCGGACCGGATCGGCGTCAACAACAAGTGGATCCCCGAGCTGGATGTCACCTACTTCTTCACGCCGCACCTCGCCGCGGAACTGGTGCTGACCGTTCCGCAGAAGCAGGACGTCTATCTCGACGGCAACCGGATCGGATCGTTCAAGCATCTGCCGCCGACGCTGCTGCTGCAGTATCACTTCCGCCCGCACGCCACGTTGCGGCCCTATGTCGGCGCGGGGTTGAACTTCACGCGGATCTGGGACGCCGATATCGCCGGCAATACGCTGTCGCTGGACCGCTGGAGCATCGCGCCCGCGCTGCAGATCGGCATGGACTACCGGCTGACGCGCAACTGGTTCCTGAATGCGGACATCAAGAAGGTGTGGCTGTCCAGCGATGTGAAGGCGGCCGGCGCCAAGGTGTCGGAGGTCAAGCTCGACCCGTGGCTGTTCAGCGTTGGCCTCGGATACCGGTTCTGAGCGGCGGACTGCGGTCACGCAGAAATGGGTACGCTGCGTATCCGAACACCTCAACGTCGTCCCCGCGCAGGCGGGGACCCAGTGGCTTTGAAAAGCGCTGGGGCCGCTTGCACGGGAACGACGTGTTCAGATCGCGCTGCCGTTGATCGTCACCGACAATCGCTGCCCGCTTTGCCTGACGCTGCAGCTCGCGGTCAGCGAGAACTCGCCAGGGGTCAGCGGCGTCACGCCGACCTGGCCCGGATGCGTGGCCGGGGTCACGGCGATATTGCCTGACTGTTGCCAGTCCCATGCCTCGCATTCGACGAAGGTCAGCGCGGTGCCGCGATGCCTGACGGTCGCGGTGACCGGAATCGGCAGCGGCGGCATCGTCGCGATACGCAGCGGCTGCGGGCCATCGTAGACCAGCGCCCAGGTCGGCTGCTCGGTCACCGTCAGGCCGGCGCTCGGCGTGGCATCGAGCTGTTTGCTGGTGGCGGTGATTTTCAACAGGCTCTGCAGCGGATCGGCGCCATTGGGACGGCTGGTATTCAACGTGAAGCCGCGCCCGCTTGCGGTTGGTACGACCGACAGCGACGGCGAGGTGCTCGCGTACGACCATTGGCCGTCGAACTGCGCGGTCGCATCGGTGCCGTCGCTGCGCATCACGCGCGCCGACAGCGTTGCCGGATAGCCGTTCAGGATCGAGATCGCATCGATCGGCGTGCCGTTGCGCAGCAGCTCGAGCGTGTAGCCGTAGCTGCCGTTCTTCAGCACGACGACCGCGATTCGGGCGGCCAACGCGGCGCCATTAGGCGCCGTCACGCCGATCGTGACCGTGCCCTCGACCGTGCTGCTGGTCGACGGATTGACGCCGTGCAGCGTCGCGCGCTCGCGATCTGCACTCAGCTGGATGCCGGCAGCCGAACTCGCCCAGGCCCAGTCGTGCACGGCGGCGGACACATCGATGCCGTCGCCATCGAGCAGCGTGGCGCGGATCTGCCGCGTTTCGCCATTGGCCAAGGTCAGTAGCGGATGCGACACCGCGAGGCTGTAGTTGTGGCTGGCCGCGACCGTGATCGTGGCGGTCTGCACCGGCAGCGCGATCGCCTTGCCGTCGGCACCGTTGATGGTCGCGGCGACCTGCACGGTGACGGTACCCGCGGCGATGCCGGTCACGACCGCGGCGCCGGCGACGTTGGCGCTTGGTGTCACCGTGGCGACCGCGGGATCGGACGAGGTCCACGCGTAGCTGCCCTGGGCGGTGACGTCCCTGCCGTTGCTGTCGACGACGACGGCCGCAAGGGTCAGCGTGCGGCCCACGCCGACCTGTCCCGCCGATTGTCCGAGTGTCACGGTATAGCTGACCGTCGTCGGTGATCCGTTGGAGTCTGGACCTGACGAGCTGCCGGAGCCCGAGCCTGAACTCGGATTCGCCCCCGCACCATCGCCGCCCCCGCCTCCACCGCACGCGGCCAATACCATTGCCGTCAGCGCCGCCGCGACCCAGGCGAGCGGCTTCGATCCCGTTCCCGTTCCGATCATGATGTCTCCCCGTTGGCTGGGACAATGTCCCCCTTCAGGCTAGGCGCGACGCAACTCACGCTGTACCGGCCAGGCGGTGGACCACCGCCGCGGTTTGCGTGTGGCAGCACGCGTTCAGGTACGAGGTCGCGCTGGCGATCTCATTCATTTGGCCGAGGCCACCGCGTGACGACGCACGGCGGAAGCACGGATGCACGCTTGACGAGTCGACGCTCGATGCACTACGCTTTGTCGCTGCTACACGCGTTTCCACACCGTCGACTCTCGACACTCTCACACCAGCCAGCACGATGTCCGTTGCGCCGACCGTCCACCGCCAAGCCGCCGATGCCCTGTGCATCGCCGCGTCGGCGCGCGTGCGTCGTGCGATCGCCATCGACGGCTTCGGCTCGGTCCCCGCGCTCGTCCGCGCGCTCTCCTCGCTACAACTAGACCTACCGATCGGTTGCCGGGCCTAGCGCCCCGTGGCAGTTCGGCAGCCTGTCGCCACCTTTCCGTTCGCATTGGCACGCCGCTATCGATTCCGATTGCGGTCCTGATCGGTATTCGGCCCTCCGATCGTCCGATCGTCCGACCGTCCGCTCGCCATGCGGCCCCGTTTTCCCCTTGCTATCGCGAATTCCTCGCGAGGAGGACCCGTTCATGCTGCGCAACCCCGCCGTCAAATACCGTCCCGCCGCCACCGTCGATCTGCCGGATCGCAGCTGGCCCAACCAGCGCATCACGCGCGCGCCGATCTGGATGAGCACCGATCTGCGCGATGGCAACCAGGCGCTGATCGAACCGATGAGCGTGGCGAGCAAGCTGCGCTTCTTCGAGCAGCTGGTGAAGATCGGCCTGAAGCAGATCGAGGTCGCGTTCCCATCGGCATCGCAGACCGATTTCGACTTCGTGCGCATGCTGATCGAGCAGGACCGCATTCCCGATGATGTGACGATCGTCGTGCTGACGCAGGCGCGCGACGACCTGATCCGCCGCACGATCGAATCGCTGCGCGGCGCACCGCGCGCGGTCGTGCATCTGTACAACCCGATCGCGCCGGCGTTTCGCCGCATCGTGTTCGGTGCGAGCCGCGACGAGGTCAAGCAGATCGCGTTGGCCGGCACGCGGCTGATTCGTGAACTGACCGACGCGATTCCCGGCACCGCCTGGACCTACGAGTATTCGCCGGAGACCTTCAGCATGACCGAGCTCGACTTCGCGCTCGAGGTCAGCGACGCGGTCGCCGATATCTGGGAACCGAGCGCGGCGCGGCCGATGATCCTGAACCTGCCGAGCACCGTGGAGTGCAGCACGCCCAATGTGTTCGCCGACCAGATCGAATGGATGCATCGCCATCTCGCGCGCCGTGCCGACATCGTGCTGTCGGTCCATCCGCATAACGATCGCGGCACCGCGGTGGCGGCGGCCGAACTGGCGGTGATGGCCGGCGCCGATCGCGTCGAGGGCTGCCTGTTCGGCAACGGCGAGCGCACCGGCAACGTCGACCTGGTCACGCTGGCGTTGAACCTCTATACGCAGGGCGTCGATCCGCAGCTCGACTTCTCCGATATCGACGAGGTGCGCCAGTGCGTCGAGCATTGCAACCAGCTGCCGGTGCACCCGCGCCATCCCTATGCGGGCGACCTGGTATTCACCGCGTTCTCCGGATCGCACCAGGACGCGATCCGCAAGGGCTTCGCGCAGCAGAAAGCGGACGCGATCTGGGAGGTGCCGTATCTGCCGATCGATCCCGCGGACCTGGGCCGCAGCTACGACGCGGTGATCCGCGTCAACAGCCAGTCCGGCAAGGGGGGCATGGCGTATCTGCTCGAACAGGTGCATGGGCTGTATCTGCCGCGCCGGCTGCAGATCGAATTCAGCCGCGCGGTGCAGCGCATGACCGACGAGACCGGGGCCGAGGCCAGCGCCGACGATCTGTTCGCGCTGTTCCGCCGCGAGTATCTGGAGGCCGATGCGCCGCTGCGCTATGTGTCGCATCGAATGATGTCGGGCCAGGACGATCAGGTCGAGGTGGAGGCGACGCTGGTGCAGGATGGCGCCACGCGCGTGGTGCGCGGCAAGGGCAACGGTCCGATCGACGCCTTCGTGCGCGCGCTCGGCATGCCGGTGCGCGTGATGGACTATCACGAGCATGCGCAATCGTCCGGCGCCGATGCGCGTGCGGCCTGCTATGTCGAGGTACGGGTGGGAGAATCGGCGACCGGCTTCGGTGCGGGCATCGATGCGAACCTGGTGACGGCGTCGCTGAAGGCGGTGGTGTCCGGTGTCAACCGGCATTTGCGGGCGGAGGCGGCGCAGCGGGGTTCGCAGCAGCAGGCGGCTTGACGTACGCTTTGGCCTTTGCGACACCGTTGGTCTGCGCCCCTCTCCCGTTTGCGGGAGAGGGGAAACACTCGGTTGACCAGTGTTGTCGCGGTTTACCGGAACGCCGGCTCGTCGAAGCTGCGCAGCTTGCGCGAGTGCAACGCCTCGACGCCGTTCTCGCGCAGGATGCGGATCGCTTCGAGACCGATCGTCATATGCTGGCTGACGCGCTGGCGATAGAAGGCGTTGGCCATGCCGCGCAGCTTCAGTTCGCCATGCAGCGGCTTGTCCGAGACGCACAGCAGCGTGCCGTAGGGCACGCGCAGCCGAAAGCCGTTGGCCGCCACCGTCGCGCTTTCCATGTCGATCGCGATCGCGCGCGACTGGTTGAAGCGCGCGTACAGCGTCTTGGATTTCAGCTCCCAGTTACGGTCATCGGTCGAGACCACGGTGCCGGTGCGCATCCGCGTCTTCATCTCGTTACCGGACAGCCCGGTCACGCGCGCCACCGCTTCCTGCAGCGCGACCTGGATCTCGGCGATCGGCGGCACCGGTACCCAGGGCGGCAGGTCCTGGTCCAGCACGTGGTCGTCGCGCACATAGGCGTGCGCCAGCACGTAGTCGCCAAGCTGCTGCGAGCGGCGCAGGCCACCGCAATGCCCCACCATCAGCCAGCAATGCGGGCGGAGCACCGCCAGGTGGTCGGTCATCGTCTTGGCGTTGGACGGGCCGACGCCGATATTGACCAACGTGACCCCAAGCCGGTCCTCGCGCACCAGGTGATAGGCCGGCATCTGCGGCAGCGCGCGCGGATACAGCGCGAGATCGGGCTCGGCCTCGCCGTGGTTCTGCACGATGTCGCCCGGCTCGACGAAGCGGACGTACTCGTCGCCATCGGCGCCGCTCATCAGCGAGCGGCCGAGCGCGACGAATTCGTCGACATAGCGCTGGTAATTGGTGAACAGCACGAAGCGCTGGAAGTGCTGCGGCGCCGTGCCGGTGTAGTGGTACAGCCGCTGCAGCGCCAGATCGACGCGCTCGGCGGGAAACAGCGACAGCGGCCAGGCCTCGCCGGGCACCGGCTCGTAGGTGCCATTCGCAATCCCGTCATCGATGCGGCTCAGCTCGGGCAGCACGAACGAGGCCTCGAGCTCGCGCGCCTGCGTGTAGCTGATGTCGGTGGTCGAGGCCTCGATCACGAAGGGCAGCGGAATCGGCCGCCGGCTGGTGCCCACCACCACCGGCACGCGGTGATAGCGCATCAGCCGTTCGATCTGGTCGCGGTAGTAGTCCGCAAACAGATCCGGCCGTGTCACGGTGGTGCCATAAACGCCGGGATACGCCACCGTGCCCCACGACGGCCGGCTGTCGGTGACCATCGTCTCGATATTGACCGAGATGCCCAGATAGGGATAACAGGCATGGGCCGCCGAAGGCAGCGGCTCGCCGCGGGCGAAGGCATCGAATCGCGCGCGTACCGCGCCGACCGCGTTGTCGTAGATCTCGCCGATGCGCGCCAGCGCGGCTTCGGGGTCCGTAAACTCGGCCAGCTGGTCGGCCGGATGGGCGGAAGAGAAGATCGAGGCTTGCATGGCGACGATCATACTCCGGCCCGCACGGGCCCGGCACACGACCGTACTGGCTACTCGGGAAACGGTCGCCACGTCGTTCCCGCGAATGCGGGAATCTTAGCGTCTTTTGCAAGACGCTGGGTCCCCGCTTGCGCGGGGACGACTACCCGTGCTCACTCCGGCTGGATGTTGGCGGCGCGAATGATGCGCCCCCATTTGGCGGATTCCTGCTGCTGGAAGGCCGCCAGTTCGGCCGGCGTGCTGGTGAAGATCTCGGTGCCGGTGCTGCGATAGAAGTTGCTCGCGGTCTGGCTGCGCGCCGCCTTGACCAGCAAGTCGTTCAGCTTCGCCACCACCGGCTGCGGGGTGCCGGCCGGGGTGTACGCCGCGAACCAGTAGCTCATCTCGTAGCCCTTGACGCCGGCTTCGTCGATGGTCGGCACGTCCGGGGCCAGCGGCGAGCGGGTCTTGCCCGACACGCCGAGCGCCCGGAGCTTGCCGCTCTTGACCTGCGGCAGGCCGGTCGCGGTATCGGTGATCATCATCTGGATCTGGTTGCCGAGCAGGTCGGTCACCGCCAGCGGATTGCTCTTGTAGGGCACGTGCAGCAGCTGGACGTTCGCCATCTGCTGGAACAGTTCGCCGGCGATGCGCGACGACGAGCTGCCGCTGCCGAAGCTCAGCTTGCCCGGCTGCTGCCTGGCCAGCGCGATGAACTCGCCCACGGTCTTCACCGGCAATTGCGGATTGACGACCATGATCTGCCCGCCCTTGCCCAGCGCGGTGATCGGCGTGAAGTCCTTGACCGGATCGTAGGGCAGCTTCTTGAACAGATGCTCGTTGGCCGCGTGCGTGGTGTTGGTCGTGATCAGCACCGTATAGCCGTCGGGCGCGGCCTTGGCGACGTCGGAGGCCGCGATGAAGCCGTTGGCGCCGGGCTTGTTGTCGACCACCACGGTGACCTTGGCGTCGGTGGTCATGGCCTGGCCGATCGCGCGGGCCAGTTGGTCGGTGGCGCTGCCGGCCGCGAACGGCACGACGAAGCGGACCGGCTTGTCGGGGAATTCGGCGCGCGCCGGTGCGGACGGCAGCGCCAGTGCGGCGAATGCCGTCAGTGCGGCCAGCGCCGGCAGCAGCGTCTTCAGGCGCGGCATTGGCTGCGTTCGCGCCGCGGTGGGCCGGAATCGGAATGGCATGGTGTGGTCTCCTCTGGGTGTTTTATGAGGTTGGAATGCGCCGATGCGCGGCGCCGGTCAGCCGCCGGCATGCAGGCGCGGCGGCAACGGAATCTCCAGCTGCAGCAGCAGGAAGGACAGCGCCTTGCCGTGCGCGTCCAGATTCAGCGCATCGTTGACGCCGCCGTCCAGCACGCCGTCGAGCACGAAGTTCATCGCGTGCAGCGATGGCACGACGTAGCGCGTCACCGCGGCGGGATCGCGATGGCGAAACAGCTCGCGCACCGCGTCCTCGGTCACGTGCTGCAGCAGATGCGGGAAATCGCGCTCGTCGTAGGCGATCACGCTGATGTTCGAGCGGTCGCCCTTGTCGCCGGTGCGGGCGTGGGCCAGTCGATAGAGCGCAATGGTGTCGGGCATGGTCATGGTCAGCCTTCGATCATCGTGTAGCGCGGCGACACCGCTTCGCGCGGCACCAGGCAGGACATCGCGTTCAGCCGCGGACGCAGCGCCGTGCGCACGCCGCCGCCGCCGGCAGGCCCGCAGCAGTACAGCGCGTTGACCTCGCGCAGCAGCGCCTCGGCAACGGCCTTGTCCTCGTGCGCCAGCGCGGCGCGCAGCCGCACGTCCTGGCTATGCGTTTCGTTCGGTTGCGATGCGGCGAGCCATGCGCCGCCATCGTCGGCCAGCACGCTGAGCACGCCGATCAGGTCGAGCCGCACCGGCACAGCGTGGCCGAGCATCGCCATCCGCTTGCGCACGATGTCACCGGCCAGCCGCGCGCGCGCCGCGGCGTTCGGACCGGCGTAGGAGATCTCCCCTTCGGCGATCCAGCCGCCCTCGTGGAACAGGTTGGCCTTCAGTTGCTCGGGACGCGCATGGCCGCGGATATTGCGCACCGCCACGCGGTCAGGGCCCAGCTGCTCGACGGTAACCGCGCCGATGTCGGCGACCACGTCGGGCGTCAGATAGGCGGCGGGATCGTGCACCTCGTACAGCAGCTGCTCCTTGACGGTCCGCAGATCGACGCAGCCGCCGGTGCCGGCCGCCTTGCCTACCTCGATGCCGCCATCGCTGTCCAGCCGCACGATCGGATAGCCCAGCGCATGGACGTCGGGCACATCCTTGATGCCGGGATCGGCAAAGTAGCCGCCGGTCACCTGCGCCCCGCATTCCAGCAGATGGCCGGCCATGGTCGCGCGCGCGAGGCGGTCCCAGTCCTGCCAGGACCAGTTGAAATGCGCCATCGCCGGGCCGACCGCCAGCGCCGGGTCGGCGACGCGGCCGCACACCACCACCTGCGCGCCGGCGGCCAGCGCATCGGCGATGCCTTGCGCGCCGATATAGGCGTTGGCGCAGACGAAGCGGCGCTCGGGAAAGGCCTCGCCAAGAATGCCGGACAGCAGCGTACGGCCGGCTTCGCCCGACAGATCGTCGCCCTCGACCACGGCGACGCGCGGCCTCGGCAGTCCCAGTTCGGCCGCCAGCGCCTGCACGCGGCGCGCGGCGCCGTGCGGATTGGCCGCACCGAAATTGCCGATGATCGGAATGCCGTGCGCCACGCACAGGCCCAGTACCGGGCTCAGCAGCGCGTCGAGCAGCGGCTCGTAACCCCGCCCGGGGTCGGCGCGCCGGGCCAGATGGGCCAGCGCCAGCGTGCGCTCGGCCAGCGTCTCGAAGATCAGCGCGGCGGGGCCGCCGTCGGCGATCAGCGTGCGCACCACGGGCAGCGCGGCGTCGATGCGATCGCCGGAGAAGCCGGCACCGGAGCCGATCGAGAGCGGAGAAACCATGGCGGGCGCGATATCAGCAGGACGACAGTCAATAAAGGGGACAGCGCTTGCGCGCAGCCGTCACGGCATTCTAGGCATGACCTCAAATTCGGAAAAACGGATTATTTGGATTAATCTAGCGGTCTGTTCGATCAATCCAGGTCGCCATCCCGCGCATTTCCGATCCCGCCCGCCGCCATGAACCTGTCCGTCAAGCATCTGCGCGCCTTCGTCGCGCTGGCCCAGCAGCGCAATTTCACGCGCGCGGCGCAGGCCTGCCATCTGTCGCAGTCGGCCTTCAGCGCGCTGATCCGCACGCTGGAGGAGCAGGCGGGCGCCCGCTTGTTCGAGCGCACCACGCGGTTTGTCGAGCTCAGTGCCGAGGGCCGCCGCTTCGAGGAGGTGGCCGAGCGGCTGCTGGGGGATTTCGAGGACGCCTTTGCCGACCTGCGCGACCATGCCGAACGCCGCAAGGGACGGGTCGCAATCGCCGCGTTGCCGTCGATCGCCGCGGGCGACCTGCCGCCGGTGCTCGCCGCGTTCCGCGCACGCTATCCGGGCATCGCGCTGGCGCTGCACGATGTGCTGGCCGACGGCTGCATCGATCTGGTACGGCGCGGCCGCGTCGACTTCGCGCTGGCGCCGGCGCCCGGCCAGGATGCCGATCTGAAGATCGAGCCGCTGGTGGCGGACTCCTTTCACGTAGTCTGCCCGGCGGATCATCCGCTGGCGTCGCGCCGGAGCATCGCGCCTTCGGCGCTGGCCGGCCTGCCGTTCATCCATCTGTCGCGGACCAGCAGCGTGCGGCAGCATCTGGACGCCGCGCTGCATCCGACGCGGCTCAATGGCGTGATGGAGGTCGAGCACCTGGCCACCGTGGCAGGGCTGGTGGCCGCCGGGCTGGGCGTCACCGTGGTGCCGTCGCTCGCCCTGTTCCAGTTCCAGCTGCCCAATCTGGCGATCCGGCCGCTGCGGCTCGAATCGCTGGTGCGCGACATCTGCCTGGTACGGCTGCGCGATCGCGGCGATTCGGCCGCGGCCAGCGCGATGCTCGACTACGTGTACGCGCACTTCCGCAAGCGGCGCGGCGCCCAGGATGCCGAGCGGCGGACGCGTCAGAAGTGAGCGAGATAGCCGCCGTCGACGGCAAGGACGTGGCCGGTGATATAGGACGCCGCCGGCGAGGCGAGGAACACCGCGGCGCCCGCGATTTCGTCCGGCTGCCCCCAGCGGCCCAGCGAGGTACGGCGCTGCAGCCAGTCCTTGACGCCGGCATCGCCGACCATCGGCTGGTTCGGCTCGGTAGCGAAGAACCCCGGCGCAATCGCGTTGACGGTGATGCCATCGCGCCCCAGGTCCGCGGATAGCGAGCGCGTCAGCGCATCGAGCGCGCCCTTGGTCGCGGGGTACAGCACGTCGTCGCCGCGCGCGACCTGCCCCGCGATCGAGCTGACATTGATGATGCGCCCATAACCGCCGCGGCGCATGCGCATCGCGGCATGCCGGCACAGGTTGTACGGCGCGACCAGGTTGGTCTCCATCATGGCGCGCAGGTCGCCGGTATCGAGCTCGGCCATGGTCTGCCGATTGCGCGCGCCGGCGTTGTTTACCAGGATGTCGAGCCGGCCGTATTGCGCGTCGATGCGGTCGAACGCCTGCGCGACCGAGGCCTCGTCGGTGATGTCGAGCACCAGCGGATGCGCGCCCGCTCCGAGCGCGGCCACGGCCTGCTCGACACGCTGCGCACTGCGCGCAACGACCAGCACGGTGGCACCGGCATCGATCAGGCCTTTTGCAATGGCCAATCCAAGGCCCTGCGCGCCACCGGTGACGAGCGCCACGCGGCTGGTCAGGGAGAAGGAGTGTGAGAAGGGATGGGAAGAGGTATGCGCGGACATGCGGGGGAATATACCGCAGGGCGCCCGGCTTATCGCTGGGGCGCCTGTCTGGTTTGTTCGATCAGCCAGTCGCGAAACGCTACCAGCCGCGGATCTTCGCTGCTGCTTTCCGGATAGACCAGGTGGTAGCCATAGTCCTGCGCCACGCTGACCCCGATATCGAACAGCCTGACCAGCCGGCCCGCGGCGAGGTCGTTGGCGATCATCGGCAGTTCGACGAGGCCGACCGCGCCGCTGTCCAGCACGGCCTGCACGACGTGCGTGGAATCGGCGAAGGCCATGCAGCGGCTGTCGTCGAAGTCGTCGATGCCGGCCGCCGCCATCCACATCGGCCAGTCGGGCCAGACGATGCCATCGGTGCGGCAGTCGACGTGGCACAGCGTGTGGTGCAGCAGATCGCGTGGCTCGCGCAGCGGCGGGCCCGATTCCAGCAGGCCCGGGCTGCAGATCGGTACCACCACTGTGCCGAACAGGCGCTCGGCGCGTGCACCTTCATATCGGCCGGCGCCGAAACGGATCGCGACGTCGATGTCGTCGGCCTCGAAATCGCGGACCTGCTCGCTGATATCGAAGGTCAGCTCCAGGCCGGGATTGGCCGCGCGGAATTGCGGCAGCCGGGGCAGCAACCAGTTGGAAGCGAAGCGCGCCTCCAGCGATATCCGCAGATGCGCAGCGCCTCGCGCCATGCGCCGGGCGCGCGCGGTGGCGCGGCGCAGGTTGTCGAGCGCCTCGGCGGTCGCCTCGTAAAGGACCGCGCCGGCCGGCGTCAGCTGGATGCTGCGGCTGGTGCGCGTGAACAGCGTGATGCCGAGCTGTTCCTCGATTTCCTTGATCTGGTAGCTGACCGCCGCGGGGGTCAGGCCGACCTCGTCGGCCGCGCGCGTGAAATTCAGGTGCCGCGCCGCCGCTTCAAAGGTCCGGAGGGCGCGCGTGCCCGGCAGCATGCGATTCATCGATCTTCAGGCGAGATGGAAGGGTCGCACGGAAGCTACCGGTTTCCCGGCGGGGGGTCAATGCACAGGGAATCGCGCCGGACTGGCGCGCGGAGGGAACGTGGTGCACCAGCGCCCCCGGTGCACCACGTACCGTCAGATCGTCGATGCGATGCAGCGCGCCGGAATCAGGGGAACGCCGGCACCGCCGGGTCCATCCCCGCGAAGCGGGCTTCCGGATGCGAGCTGCGCAGCAGGGTTTCGATTTCCTCGCAACGGCCGCGCGGCACATCGACGATCAGCAGGATCTTGCCTTCGGCGATATCGGCCTCGAAGGGCTTGAGCCGGCTGTTGGGCGCCGAGCTGCCGATCATGCTGGAGGCCCAGGCACCGAACACCGCGCCGAGCACGGCCAGCACGCCAACCAGACCCCATTGCGGGGTATCGCCGACGATCGGGAACATCGCCACCACCACGCCGGCGACCACGCCGACCGCGCCGCCGATCATCAAACCCATCTCGGCGGCGTGAACGATATCGGAGGTCTGGAACAGATTGGCCTCATGCAGGCCGGTCATGTCCATGCCGTCGCGGGCAACGAAGTGGATGTGCCGGTGTTCGACGCGATTGATCAGCAAATCGTCCATGGTGCGCCGAGCGCTGACCACGTCGGGCAATAACCAGTAGATGCGTTTGCGCATGACGGATTCCTCCGAGCGAGGTCCCGTCCGTGGGCTGCCGAGGCTGGCAGGTGGCGGCAGAATCCGCCAGCTGGGCGGGTTTTACTTTTGTACGCCACCAGGCAGGGAATCGCAAGCGCGCTCGTGGGATGCACCGCACCGTGCCGGCGCGGCGCCACGTAGCCGTCACGCGGGCGGCTGTCCGACGTGACGGCGATGACGCCGGGATGGAAACCGCTCAGAACGTGATCGGCAGCCGCACGTTGACCTGCAGGTCGGGCGTATCGCGCGTCAGCCCCGCGCCGACCGAGATATTGAGCGTATAGCGGTCGCTGAAGCGGTACGAATAGCCGACCAGCAACGAGCCCTGCGTGATCCGCACCGAGCCGGGCACGGTCTGGCCGTTCTGCTTGGTCGGCCAGATGATGCTCTGGTCGTAGCCGATGCTGAAGGACGCGCGTTCGTTCAGCGCCAGGCCCATGCCGAAGTTGAAGCCGAAGATATCGCCCGGCTCGATCTTGCCCAAGGGCTCCTTCTGGCCGTTCAGCACGGTACGGCTGACGTTGTCGCGGCCGAAGTTGTGCAGATAGCTGAAGGTGCCGAAGAACACCGCCGGATCGGTCGGCAGCAGCCACGTGATGCCCGGCTGGATCGCGTGGAAGCCGGTGCCGGTCGGCATGCCCAGCGGCAGCCCGGTACCCGTGGTATTGCCGATGCAGCGCTGCACGCAATCGGTGACCACGTCGAACGGGCTCTTGCCGGTATTGGACTTGTAGCGCAGCCAGCCGACGAAATACGGCATGCGGTCGTTGCCGTAGTTCAGCTGATAGCGCAGCGTCGCCTCGACATCGCCGAGCCCGCTGCCGCTCGAATTGAAGACGTTGTCGACCGCGGTGCCGGTAAAGACTTCCCGGCTGATGGTCGAACCCGAGCTATGCACGTACGGAACCTTGGCTTCGATTTCGAGCCGCTTGGTGATGCCGTAGCGGAACGCGACCGAGGCGACATAGGTCGAGGTCTTGACCTCGCGCACATCGATCAGGCCGATCAGGATCGCCGGAATCACCGTATAGCCGACCAGCGCCACCCGGTTGTTCGACGAGTAGCCGTACTGGAACGCCGGCTCGACCACCAGCCGGCCGGGCGGCGTCAGCACGCCGGGCTGATCGAAGATCGGCGCGATTTCCGGCGGACGCGTGTCGCGCTCCGGTGGCCGGCCGACCGGCTCCTGCGCCTGCGCGACCGTGGTGCTGCCGTTGGCGGGAGCCTGTGCCGGGGCCTGTGCCTGTGCCTGATTGACCGGCACGTTGCGCGTATTCGGCAGGCCGGTATTGCCGCTGGCCGCCGCGGGCGCCGTCGCCGCCCCGGTGGCAATGTCACCGCCGGTCACGCCGCCGCGCTGTCCGCCGCGCTTGTTGGCGAGCGCATCCACGCCGACGATGCTGCGCAGCTCGCGGATCGTGGCCTCTTGCTGGGCCATCGAGCGTTTCATCGCGTCGAGCACGGCGGCCTGTTCGGCGACCTCGCGTTTCAGGGCCTCGAGCTGGGCAGCCGTCGGTCCGTTGTCGGGCAGGTTCTGCGCGTGCGCCAATCCCCCCAGCAAAAGCAAGGTCGAGCATCCCGCCTGCCGGATGCCCTGCATCGACCTTTTTCTCATGACTCTCCTCCCCCCGGATGGCGGACTGGTTCAGGAGTCCGCGGCCTGCTTTGCGTTGTTGCGATGCACCCCTGTGTTTCCGGATGCGACCGCGTGCATCCGTTGCCTCTGCCTGCTTCGATGTGGTCTTCGTGTGGTCTCGAGTGGTCCGTGTGGTCCCGTATGCGACCTGGCTCTACCGCATGCTCGCCGCCCGTTGCAGGGCGCTGTTCAATGCCGCGCCGGCGACCCCCGCGCGGAACGCCTGCAAGGTGTTCACGCCCGCATCGATGGTCAACAGGCTCTGGATCGACTGGTTGTTGAGCGAGTTCTGGATCACGGTCGCCGGCGTACCTGCCAGCGCCCCCGCGTTGAAGCTGTTGCCCGGCCCGTTCTGGATCAGATTGAGCAGGCCGTTGGTGGTGACCGAACCGGTCGCGGTGGCGATCACCGCCGGCGCCGGCATCGTGGTCGCCCCGGAAGGTGGTGCGGGCGATGGCGCCGCCACGGTGGCGGTGCCCGGCGTTGACGTCGCCGTGCCGGGCTGCCCAGCGCTGGCCGACGAACTGGCGCTGCCGCTACCCGGCGTCGACGTGCCCTGCCCCGCCTGGCCGAGCGCGTTGGCCGCGACCGAGCCTGCATTGGCGGCGCTCTGCAGCGCCGCCGCGAGCCGCCCTGCCTGTTCGGACGTGATACGGCTGACGTCCGGAATGACGAGGCTGGTCGATACCACCAGGTTGCCGTTGATATAGACGGCGCGTTCGATGCCGAACGAGACCTGCAGGCCGCCGGTCTCGAAGCCGCCCCGCAGTTCTTCCAGTCGAGCCGATGCGACCGGTGTCCAGCCGGCCATGCCGCTGCGCGCGGCAGCGATGGCGCCGTGATGCGGATCCGCGGCGGGGTGCGACGCCAGGCCGGCGTCCAGTCCGCCATCGCGCGCGGCCTGCGTGCCCCAGGCCTGGCCGGCGCAGGCCAGCCCCGCCCCGAGCAGCATCGCGGCCGCGGCCGAGCTGGCAGCGCCACGGGCTGCGCCGCGGCGTGCCGGCCGCGTAGTCAAAGCTTGTCGATACATGATGACGGGTCCCTAGAAGTCTCCAACGCCATGCTTAGGCATGACGGTAAAGAACAGACTGTCCCGATTGACCCCCATCCAGTACGGCCCACTGGGTGCGACGCGCCAGTCCGCAGGCTGGTTGAAGCGCGCGAGATCGGTGCGGTTGTGGATCACGAACAGAAGACTACTGTCCCAGATCCGTTCGAAGTGTTCGCGAGACAACGCTCGGGTACCGAGCGCGGGATCGCCAACCAACACCCGATTGCCGCGTACCCCCTTGACCACGACGAAATGGTGGTAGCCGTTCTCGACCACCAGCACGATCGCCGGGACCTGGGTCTCCTCGAGCTTGGACAGCGGCAGTTCGAAGCCATCGGCCATGAAGCCGCGCGATTCGAGGAAGCGCTTCATGTCCAGCAGCGAGAAGCCCTCGCGCTGGATCTTGGCGCGATCGCCGGTCAGGTACATCTGCTGGAACACTTCGGCTTCCGTGACCGGATGGCCGTACTGATAGGTAAGCAGGGTCGCCACTGCGGCCGAGCCGCAGCTGAAGTCGTATTGCTGCCGGATGGTGGTCTTGAAGCGTGCCTCCTTCAGGCTCACCGTCCGGACCTTGTAGTCACTGCCCGCCGGCTGAAGCACCACCGTATCGGCGGCGTGCGCCGGCAGCATGGCCGACGCCCAGGCGAGCGCCGCCACTGCGGCGAGCCGTGGCAGCTTCATGGCCCGCTTCATGGTCCAAATCGCACGTTCAGGATCGTCGCGTTCTGGATCAGCGTGTTGGCGCCGGTGTTCTGTATCACCGTGGGCAAGCCGCTGGCATTGGCGAACGCCCCATCCGAAATCGCGTTGCTGCCGGTAATCACCCGGTTGGCGGTGTTGTCTGCGACCACGCCGGCCAGGCGCATATCGTTGACCACCACTTCGGCGCCGCCGCGGATCT
The DNA here is from genome assembly GCF_021213615.1 of Cupriavidus sp. UGS-1. Classification (NCBI taxonomy): domain Bacteria; kingdom Pseudomonadati; phylum Pseudomonadota; class Betaproteobacteria; order Burkholderiales; family Burkholderiaceae; genus Cupriavidus; species Cupriavidus sp. UGS-1. The sequence goes on from NZ_JAJQJF010000004.1 coordinate 427,824, forward strand.
CGTTGAGCGCCGCTGTGTCGACCGGCCTGCCGAAGCCGGCGAGCACGGTGCCCGTCTGGCCTGGCGCCGAGTTGTCGACGGTTGACTGCGGTGCTGTAGCTGTCGTGGTGTCCTTGCCGCTCTCTTCCGGCATGCCGGCGGTAGGCGGCATCGCGGCCATCGGGCCCACCGCGTCTGGCGCGGCGGACGGCTCCGCCGCGGCAGGCAGGCCGGGCCAGAGCAGGAATGCTGTCGTCAAAGCGCCGACAGCGGTGCGGACCGCTCGCATGATGGTGCCTCCTTGTGTCCCGTCTCCGCATGGCGGGAGGCCGGACGTTCCGTCGAACGGGCGTCCCGGCACAGGCCGGTACGCCCACTCCTGCAGAGCAACACCGCGCAAGGCGCGATGCCGGCGCGCCATCCACGCGCCGGCATGCGCGCCCGCGCAGCGTCTTACCTGCCTACAGCCAGGTTGGCCTGGACCGTGACGGCTTGTTGCACCAGCGAGCCGAGGCCGCTGTTCTGGTTGGCGATCATGATGCCGGCCGCCGACTGCCCGACGCTGCTCATCGCGTTGGACATGTTGAACGTGCCTGCATCGGCCAGCGCCGCGCCGCCAGCGCCACCGGCGCCGCCGGTCGCACCGTTGCCCACGCCGCTGGTACCGCCCGCAC